>NZ_JBEZMA010000006.1:0-120779 GCF_040652415.1 Streptomyces sp. NPDC048255 | reverse complement strand
GGTCCGGGTTGGGTCCGGTCCGGGTTTCCGTGCGGTCCTGTGGTCCGGCGGTCCGGGTTGGGTCCGGGTCCGGTCCGGGTTTCGGTCCGGGGCGGGGCGGTCCGGTGGGGGTGTCGGTCCGGTCCGGGTTGGGTCCGGTCCGGGTTTCCGTGCGGTCCTGTGGTCCGGCGGTCCGGGTTGGGTCCGGGTCCGGTCCGGGTTTCGGTCCGGGGCGGAGCGGTCCGGTGGGGGTGTCGGTCCGGTCCAGGTTGGGTCCGGTCCGGGTTTCCGTGCGGTCCTGTGGTCCGGCGGTCCCGCTCGGTCCCGGCTCGGTCCGGGTTTCGGTCCGGCTGTTTCGGACGGGCCTGGCGACGCGCTGCTGGATCTGCCTCATCAGGACTCCGAAGGCCAGCATCGCGCCGGTCGGTGGGACCGCTGCGACCAGATAGTCCAGGAGCGGAACAGGTCCGGCTGTGGTGCCGTTCACGCCGGCCACGTTCAGGGCGATCGATCCGAGTGACCCGACAGCCGTCAGTCCGACCGCCCACCAGTCCGTCACCCTGCGAAGTCCGGCCCGCAGCATGAGCAGTTCGCCAGCGACAATGAACATGTCCAGCGTGGCGGGCCAGGCCCACTGCCGGATGGGCGAGCGGTCCAGGCCGTGTCGCCCTGCGACTTCGGCGAGGTGGGCGTAGGAGAGCCAGAATCCGGCGCCGGTCAGGACGATGATCACTGTCCCGGCAGCGATCAGGGCGTATCGGTCGGCGGTCTCCTCGGTCAAGGGCTCCCTTTCTCCGGGCTCGCTGGGGGATGTGGTGTGCGTCCGCCTGGGGCGGACCGGGCGGGGAGTCGTGCCGGGCAGTTCAGGCCGCCTTCTTCAGGGCGTTGATCAGTTCGTGCGTCTGGGCCTGGCGGGGCACCTGGCAGAACGTTTCCTCGGGGGCGGTCTCGCTGCTGACTTCCTCGCCCTGGTCCGGAGTGCCAGCTTCTTCGCTGTCCGCGGTCGGGACCTTCCAGTACCGGTCGCGGTCGGCCACCGCGTGGCGGGCCTCACGCAGGAGGTCGCGGGCGTGGTCGAGTTCGACCCCGAGGGCGTAGGCCAGCCGCGGTGCGCTCCATCCGCGTACGTAGGCGGCGCGAGAGACGGCATCGCGTTCAGCGGCGGAGAGATGGACGTCCCGGCCCATGAGGGCGGCGCGGACCCGCTGGTAGTCGAGCCGCTTGGCGACCTTGGCACGCCAGGGCTTCCGTTCCGCCTCGGTCAGCCCGCCCCACAAGCCCCACCGGATGTCGTTGTCCAGGGCGTGGGTGAAGCAAGCCTGGCGCACGGGGCAGGCGCCGCACAGGGTCTTGGCCTCGGCGATGTCGGTGTGGGCTCGCGGCGCGGGGAAGAACAGCCGGTCGGCTTCCGCAGGGTCGAGGTCGCGGCAGTTCCTTTGGTCGTGCCACGAGATGTCGGCGATGCCGCGCAGTTCCGGGACGGGCTGGGTGTTGGTGGTGATGTGGCGCATGGGATGGGTCTCCAGGGCATGCCGGGCGGCGGCGAGCGGGTGCGGCACGCGGCGGCGGGCGCCGGCGGACCGGCTCGCGGGCCGGGCGGTGGAAGGTGGTGGGCGCGGCGGGTCAGGCGGCGCGGAAGCGGCGGTCGGGTCCGTCGAGATGGACCGGGGTGCACATGCCGGACAGGCGGCTCAGCACGCGGTCGCCGACCTTGTCCCGCAGCACCGGCTGGCCGGAAGCCATCCCCGGCATGCGGACCGGCGGCAGGTTCGAGGTGACGATCGTCGGCAGCTGGTTCTGCGCCCGCCAGTTCAGCAGGCGGAAGGTGATCTCCTCGTTCCACTCGGACGCCTTCGCGGCACCGAGGTCGTCCAGGAGCAGCAGCGGGATCCGTACGATCCGGCGCAGCAGGTACTCCGGATCGGCGCCGCCCCGGGCCCGCATCTCGCCGTACAGGTCGGCGGCGGTCGTGGCGTGCCAGCGCACCCCGCACCCGGCGGCGGTCAGGGAGCGGATTGCGGCGTACGCCTGGTGCGTCTTGCCGGCCCCGGTCGAGCCCCACAACAGCAGGCTGCGGCCATGGGTGATCTCCCGCTGCCCGGCCGTCCCGAAGTGCGGGATCAGCGGGCTCGCAGCGTGGCCGACGGCGCTGCTGGCGATGGTGCGGACCCACTCGGCCACGGCGGGATGCTCAACCTGCGCCTCGCGGTAGTCGCGTGGGATTCGCAGCTGAGCGGCCTCAAGAGCGGGGATCGCTTCCGGGGTGTCCGCGACGGGGGCGGTGGGGTCGATGCCGCGCTCGGCGAGCTTGCGCCGCATCCAGGCCATCGCAGCGTTGTCCGCGGTGGTCTGGGGGTCGGCGAGGCTGGTGCGGTTCACAGGGCGACTCCGAAAATGCCGGTCGGCTCGGTGGGGTTGCGGTAAGGCGTGTAGGCGGGGGAGGCGCTGGCCCAGAGCCCCGCGCCGGAGGCGGAGGACGGGCTCGAGCTCGACGACAGCGCCGGCCCGGCGTTGAGGAGCTCGTTGACCAGACTCGGCAGGACGCTGGGGTTCAGCCCCTTGGCGCGCAGCCGCTCCAGCGCCGGCCTCAGGACGTCGGGGCCGTAGCCCTCGTCCAGCAGCGAGCGGATCTCCTTGCCCAGGTGCCCGAGGACCTTCTTCGGCGGACGTCCTCCGGGGCAGCCGCGCAGGTACTCGGCCATCAAGACCTTCGCCGACCACTCGCTCGCGTCGGCCGCTTCCAGCACCGTTTCCGGCGAGGATCCGAGTGCGGGCGCCTCGCGCCCCCTACGGGAAGATCCAGGATCCAAGATCCTAGATCCAGACCGTGAACCCTCAGTGAATGTGGCGCCCGTCACGTCATCTGCTTGGGCTGCACTGCCCTGACCTGGGGATTCCCTTGCAGGGCTTGCGAGGGGCAGGCTCGGGGGCGATGTGGTCTCGATCTCACCCTCCTGGGCGAGAGTGGCGCCCGTCACGGTGTGGGTGGATGCGGGCGAATCGGACGGAACGGTTCGCGTGAGCGCTCCGTGAGCGGTCGCGGAATCGCCTCCGCCGACGGTGCTGGCGGGCGCCTCGTGGGCTTCGGCGGGCGTCTGTCGGGGGCTGGTCGCCGCCCGGGTCTGGGTATGGCACTGGGGGCGGTCGCACTCACCGCACGCCTTCGCCGCCTCGTGGGTCGGGCAGCGGGGCAGCCGCGAGTCCGAAGCGCGGTTGATCTTCTGGTGCCGGTCCCAGGTCACGATGTGCAGCCAGGACTTGCCGTCGCAGCCGGTGTACCGGCAGACCAGTCCGACCTCGGCCAGCTGCTCCAGGTCGTGGGCGACGTGCGCGGGGGTGTGCTCCGGGCGCAGCGCCCACAGACGCCCCGCGATGATGGCCGAGTGGTCGCGGAACCTGCCGGAGTCGTCCGCCTGGGTCAGCAGCCCGAAGAACGTGAGCACCGCGGTGACATCGACGGCGGCGAGGTCCTCGGATTCGAAAGCCTCGGGCTTGATGGTGCGAATGCGTGCCATCAGCCTTCACCCCCGCACCGGAGGCCCGAAATGGGCGGGTGAGCGGTGTCCGCTGCACAGTCCGCGGCGGCGGTCCGAGGGTCCGGCCTTTCGCGCAGGGGCGTGCCCATGCAAAACTCTCCCTGAGTGATGCCGCAGCCGGTGTGCCCCGTTGGAAGGGCCGGTGCGGTGATGACGGGTCTCTCCGGCCGTTGCCTCGGCTGGAGATAAGACTCTTCGCGTCCGGCGCCCGGGAGTTGCCTTCTCCCGGGCGCCGATTGCCTTTACGGACTAGCCGCTCGGTGCGTCCTGCATGCGTTCCTATCGCCGGTCACCGGGTTGCCTCCCGGTGGGGGACGACGAACATACGCAGACACCCGCGCAAGATCCAGACCTGGCTCTACGGACCGTGAAAAGTTGTATGCGCCAAGCATTTTGCCGATGCGCCAGAGCGTGCAGATGTGAGCCGTTGTGCGGCAGCGCCGCCCGGGCGCCCTCCAGGCACGTCAAAAAGGATCTTCAAAGGAGTCCCCACGTTGATGAACCGGCAGGCTGTCGCTCTGTACCGGCTGGTCAGGTTTGGATTTAAGCCCGCAGGCAAAGGCTTCGTCAACGGCATCTCAAGGGCGAATCCACGCGCGTAGACGGATGTGTGGGATGTGTGGAGGTCACATGGGTGGTATTGGTAACGCCCTGCATTTTCAAGGGGGTTGGATAGCTGGAGCCAGCCTGCTGGGGTGATCGTCTGCGTTATGAATGATCATTCACCCCCTTGCAAGAAAAACCGGCAAGAATTTGCCGCTTTCCTGATCATGGAAAACCGCGGGTGAGGGAATGTCCAGATTCGTCATGGAAGGCGGCCGGGACCGGCGGGCTTGGTTGCACGTTTAACCAACTCCCATGTGGTCGAGGCCACAAATTACTGATCGGTACTACTTAGGCGTATCGTCTTTGTGGGAGACACCAGGCCGGGGGGCCAGCATTCACGCTGCCCCCCTTTTTCATGCCCTCAGGCAGGTGCCTCCCGTGTAGAACACGGAGACAAGGAAGAGCCTCATGGTTGCTCAGGGGATAGTCCCCTTCGGCGATGACCACGCCGAGAACAAGGGCGCACACGGCGGAGAAATCGCCGGTCAGTTCATGGGGTTCGGTGGCTGGCTGAAGCGATGGCGCCAAGCGGCGGGGATCACCCAGGCGCCGGTGGCCAAGGCCCTCGGTATGGGGGTGCGGACCTACCGCAACGTGGAGAAGGGGGCCGTTCCGCCCCGGTTCACCAAGCCCCAGTGCGAGGCGCTCGCGGATCTGCTCGGGCTCGACAAGAGCGAGCGCCACGCCCTACTGCTCTACAACATCGGCACCACGCTCGATGGTGACCCACAGATCGACGCCAGTCCGGAACTGCGCCGGGCGCTTCGCCTTCTGATCGACAGGCAGATGCCCTCGCCTACCTACCTGACCGACCGCAACTGGAACATCCTCGCGTACAACGCGGCGATGGCCGAGTGGTGGCCCTGGGTCATGGAGCCGCGCGCCAACCTCATGCGCTGGGCCCTGACGAACCCCGAGGCCCGCACCCAGTACCACGACTGGGAAATGCACGCCGCGGCCTACATCCGCCTGTTGAAGTTCGCCCAGGCCACCCACAAGGACAACGCCGAACTCGTCGACCTGATCGCCGAGGTACGCCAGAACGTGGACGTCGAACGGATCTGGCGAACCGAGGCCGATCTGGAAGCCGACAGGGATGGCCACGTCTTCCGTATGATCATCCCCGCCCTGGGCTGGGAGACTGTCGAAGTCGTCTCCCACGTCCTGTACCCGGCATCGATGCCGCACTGCCGGTTTGTGGTGATCACTTGGGTCGAGACCGAGTCCTCCGATGACGAGACCGACGCCCTGGGTGGCAAGCGCAACGCCTGGGCCCATGCTGAGCCCAGCACGGCCACTCCGCAGCCCTCTGCCCAGGCCGAAGCCGATGCGGCCCGCCGCCGTGCGGCCCGTGCGCTCACCGCCCGCCTGGTCGTCGACAGCGCCGACGAAGCCGCAGCGCTCGCCGGCCCCGACGGCGTCCCGCTCCCAACACTTAGCGCGCTGGCCGGGCCGGAGTGCCGACTCACCCTGTCGCCCGAGAACCACTCCGTGGTGTGGGCCATCCAGGAAGTCCCCGGAGAGTGGGGCATCACGCAGCTGGGGGCCGGAGCCGTCGTCGACCGCATCCACCAGCCGATCGTTGACCCCCAGGCCCGAGCGGAGCTGAAGCTACTCCTGCGCGCCTCGCTGCCGGACTCCGACCAGGCGGCCATCAGCCGGCTCCATGGGCAACTGCCCCAGGTCGACCTCCGGGCCGCCCTGCTTCGTGAGATCTTCAACGACCTCCAAGAGGGCGAGGACCTGCCTCGCTAGCTGGTGTGGCTAGCCCGTTGACCAAAGCAAGTCACTTACTGTCACGACTGGTGCTGTCTCCGTCTGGGGGCTGGGGGGTCGGGGCGTGGTCGTCCGGACGACACGGAACGTCCGGACGGCCGATCCCCGCAGCCCCTGGGCCCTTCGGTAACGGAGGGTGCGCCAGCCCGTCCTCGGATCGGCCGGGCGCCTCGATGGTGCGGCAGATCCCACAACCCTCAGGAGCCGCTGTGTCTCGACACATCTACGATTGCCCCGTTCGCTGGTCGGACCTCGACGCGAACGGACACCTCAACAGCTCCCGCTACGGCGTCCTCTTGGAAGAGACCCGCATGCGCATGTTCAGCATGCTGGTCCCCAAAGACCCCGCCGAGCGCCTGGCCCGCAACTTCCTCCTGCGCGAGCAGACCATCCGCTACCAGCACCCGCTCGAGACTTGGGAGACCCCGGTCCGCATCGAAGCCTGGGTGACCGACATCAAGCGCGTCTCCCTCACCTTCCACTTCGAGGTCAAGGACGACGAGCGCGTCTACGCCACTGCGACCTCCGTCGTGGCCGGCTACGACTCCATCCGGGGCGGTATCCGCCGCTTCGAGCAGGACGAGCTCGACGTGTTCAACAGCTACGCCGACACCACTCAGTCCACCAGCAACTGAACGGCTGCCGCCCCCTCGCTGAGGTAGGCCGAGGTCGACTTCGTCTGCCTCGGGCAGGGCACTACAAAGGATCCCGGAAATATTGGGGTTGCCGGACCGGCAGCGTGAGCATCGATAGGCTGGGTGCGTGAACGCTGAGACACGGGAATCCGCTGCGGCGGAAAGCATCGCGGGGGATCTGGAGCAGCTGTCCGTGGCCTTCGATCTCGGGCCGGTTCAGGGGCTTCAGTTCCTGGATGCCGGGATGATGAACCGCAACTGGCGGCTGACGAGCCAAGCCGGGGTGTTCGCGCTCAAGCAGCTGCAGGATGTGCCGGCGTCCAAGGCGCGGCGGAGCCTGGAGGCGCTGGCGCCTCTGGCGCAGGCTGGGCTTCCAGTGTGCGCACCGCGGCGGTCGCAAGCCGGGGAGGTCCTCGCCGCGGTAGGTGATCACACATACTGCCTGCTGCCGTGGGCGCAGGGGATCCACCGGAGCGCACCAGAACTGACCCCGGACGAGGCACAAGGGCTTGGCGCCCTCGTGGCTGGGTTGCACCGGGAGCTTTCAGTCGCGGGCTTGCAGGAGCCGGGGGAACGGCCGCGGGCAAAGGTGGTGGCACCGCAGTCGGCGCGGGCCGAGGCCGACCGCTTCCTGGCCACCGTTGACGCGCTGTCCGTCCGGACTCGATTCGACGAGTTCACTGCGGAGGCCTTGCGTCGGCGCAAGGCCCTGATTGACCGGCATGCCGAGGAGCGGCCGGACACCGAGGTGCCACTGGGGCCGGTGGGCTGGACACACGGTGACCTGCAACCTCTGAACGTTCTGTGGGACGGTGGGCAGGTCTCGGCGGTCCTGGACTGGGACCGTCTCGGTGTGCGCCCCTACGCCGAGGAAGTCGTCCGTACGGCGCAGGTGTGGTTCACACTGCCCGAGGGCCGGCTCGACCTGGAACGGGTGGCCGCCTTCACAGCCGGGTACCGCGAGGTGGTGGCCCTGGAAGATGAGGCCCTGCTGGACGCGGAAGCCCGGCTGTGGTGGAAGCGTGCGAGCGACTTCTGGCAGCTGCAGTGGCATTACGACAAGAACGATCACGGCCCGGACGAGCTGTGGGTCACCGGTGAGCAGCTACTGCTGTGGTGGACGCAGGAGCGCCCGCAGGTCCGGTCGGCCATCGTCGGAGCATCCGCCGGGTAGGGGCGCTACTACGGCAGGAGGCCGTGGCCGGCGAGTTCGGGCAGGAGCGGGCGCAGCCACTGCTGGGCTCGCTGCTGGTCTTGCTGGCCGAGGCGGCCGAGCTGGTGGTCGTCGAGGGCGCGGATCGCGTCGACCCACGGTTGTTCGTCGTCGGGGGGTAGGCAGCGGGCGTGGTCGCCGAGGGCTTCGGGGATGCCTCCGCGTGACGAGCCGAGTGTCGGCAGGCCGTGGAGGGCGGCTTCGACGATGACGCGGGGGAACGCGTCCTCGACCAATGAGGGCACCAGCAGCAGGCGGTGGGAGTCGTAGAGCGGGCTCATGTTGAAGGTGCGCCGCAGGTAGCTCACGTTCGGGTACGAGCGGAAATCGTCCACGGTGTCCCACCAGCCCATGACCAGGGTGAAGTGCCGCTCGGGCAGCGCCGGGATCAGGCGGTGGAGCAGTGCCGAGCCCTTCTGTGGGACCGGGTTGATCATGAGCAGGTCCCCCGGCCTGCCCGCCCGCGCCTGGGCGCTTGGTCGGGCGAAGGGCGGGTGAAGCAGGACAGTTGGCAGTCCGGCGGGTGCCCGCTCGAGGACGAAGCGGCTGACGGCAAGAGCCGCCTGGGGGCGGCCTTCCAGTACGTGCATCCCGGTGGCCGAGACCGAGTGCAGCCATCCCAGGACGGTTGTGCGCTCGCGGGCGAGGGCGGCGAGTTCGGCCGAGCCTTCCTGCGAGGTGATGACGAGGTCAGGTCGCAGGGTGTCGAGGGCCTGGTGCAGAGCCGGGACGATCTCGGCGGCGGGGACAGCCCGGACGTGGACTCCGTGATGGGTGTAGCGCAGGTCCCCGGGGTGAGGCTGGTTGACCGCGATGCCGCTCGTCTCCAGCTGTTGGAGCATCTCAGGCAGATCGGATCCGCTCTCTCGCCAGGGAGGCTCGTGGCTGGCGAGGTAGTGGGTGTTCCAGCCGGCCGCGGCGAACTCCTCGGCGAGCAGCTGCTGGGAGACTTCCGCGCCGCCGATGAGGAACGGCGGTGGAATCCGCCGCCACGCGAACAGCACCGTCCGTGGTGGGGCGCCACCTTGACCGGGCGTCGTGGGCAGGGCGGCGGGGGCCGTCATGACGTCTCCAAACGGTAGAAGCGCTCGGCGAACCGCGCCGGGTCACCCGTCTCGGCGTGGAGGGGTGCGGCGGTGGTCCAGGCGTAGCGGATGGGTCGGTACATGGCCCTGGCGGGCTGGAGCTGGGAGCCGTGCAGGTGAAGGAGGGTGAGCTTGTCCAGGACGACGTCGGTGATGTCGACGAGTTCCTCGGCCAGGGTGTTGCCGGTGCGCAGGTGGAAGAGGTGGCGGTCGTCGACGCCGAGGCCGTAGGTGGTCCAGAACGCGGTGTCGTCCCAGAAGCGGGTGCAGCCCAGGCGGCGGGCGGCTTCGTGGACGAGGAGATGGTCGGGGTGGCGGGTGACCGCAGCCGGGGCGATGAGCTCGCCGTCGCCGGCCATCGCGATCTCCCTCTCCAGCGCGGTGGTCACCGTGTCGAGGAGTGCGGGGTCGTAGGCCCGGTACGGGGGGCGGGCATCGGCGTGGCCGAGCTGGATGTGGCGGTGGGCGAAGGGCAGCAGGCTCTGGTGGGCCTCGGCGGCGCGGAGGGCGGAGATCTCCTGCTCTCCGGGGTAGGTGGCCTGCACGGTGCGGTGGGCGCTGGCGGACTTGGTGAAGACGGTGATCACGACCAGGGGGCGGCCTTGGGCGAGCAGCGTTCCGGCGGCGGACAGGACCAGGTCGTCGTGGTGCGGTTCGAGGACGAGCAGGGGCCGGCCGGTGCCGGGCCGGCGGGCGACCCGGTAGCGGGCGCCGCTGTAGGGGGCGGTGACGTCCACGAGCATGGTGTCGCCGTCGCAGGCAGCAGCGTCCAGCAGGGCCTGGTGGCTGGCGTGGGCGCGGGCGAGGTCGTCGGCGAAGGAGTAGACGCCATCGGCGTCGGGCAGCGGCAGGGCGATCGGGAACAGGGCTGTCGTGTGCGTGGTCATGGGGGAGGTCACCTCAGCGAACGGTCTTGTCGTACCAGCGGTTCCAGAAGCGGCGGGAGCGGGGCGCGAGCTGGGCGACGACCGGGTTCGTCCACCAGATCATCCGCCAGCTGGGCCAGGTCTCGAATCGGCGGGGCGAGGGGATGACGCGCAGGTGGGACAGGTAGACGATCGGCCGGCCGACGTTGCGCCCGTACCGGGTGAGGCGGGCGAAGAACTCCACGTCCTCGCTCATGTACATCTCGGCCTCGTAGCCGCCGAGGGCGGCGAACGCGTCACGCGTGCAGAACTGGGTGACGCCCTGGGCGCCGCCCTTGAAGCGCCGCATCAACGCCCACATGGCGAACAGGAGACGGGTGGCGCGCTTGGTCGGGGCGTAGTGGGGCGGGATCGCCCCACCGACGCTGCACCCGGAGTCCATGGCGGCGACGGCGTCGGCAATGCCTTCGATGGGGAACAGGACGTCGGCGTCGATGAAGACGAGGAAGCGTCCGTGGGCGGCTGCGGCTCCGGTGTTGCGGGCCCGTCCGATGCCGCGCACCGGTTCGGCCACCACGCGCGCTCCGAGGCCGGCCGCGAGGGCGGCGGTGTCATCAGTGCTGGCGTTGTCGACGACGATCACTTCGCCCTGGTGGCCGCTGTCCTTCTCCCAGGTGCGCAGGGAGTCCAGGACGGTGGGCAGGTGGTCGGGCAGGTACCCGGCTTCGTTGAATGCCGGTATGACGACCGACACCATGGGCCGGTGCGGTTCGGGTGGGTTCATCAGAAGCCTCTCGGTCGGAGGGAGTGCGTACGGGGGTGGTGGGCACGCGTGAGCGCGGCCTCGAGCCGGGTGTGCCAGCGGGCGGTGTCGCGGTCGGCGTAGAACCGGCCGCGCAGGCAATGGAAGACGATCAGGCCCTCCAGGAGGCGGGGGTCGACGTCGTGGCCGCGGGTGAGCATGGCGAGACCGGCCGGGTCGAGGGTCTCGGTGGTGACGGCGCTCTGCGCGAGGTCGTAGGCGGCCGGGGCGTACGTGGTCTCCTCGAAGTCGATGAGGCAGGGAGGAGCGTCCCGTTGGCCTTCGGGCAGGAGGATGTTGGCGAAGTGCAGGTCCCCGTGGCACCACACCTGCTCGGCCCGCGCCCCCGCGGTCAGGACGTCGTCCAGGACCTGCGCGGTGGCGTCGTGCACCGAGGGCGGCAGCCGGTCCTGGAGGTGACGGACCTGCTCGGCGAGGGAGCGCAGGCGGGGGACCTGCAGATCCGGCTGGAGGTGGACGCCGGCGAGCAGCTTGTTCAGGACGGACAGGGCCTTGGTGCGGGGGTAGCGGAACTGGTCGAGGGCGTCCTGCAGGCTGGTCCCGCCGTCTTGCAGGCACAGAGCGCGAACGCCGTCGGGCAGCAGCCCTGCGGCGAGCACCGCCGGCGTCGTGAACGCCTTGTGCCCGCTAGCGGCGAGCCCCTCGATGACTCGCTGCTCCTTGGCGGCCTTCCAGGCGGCCGTGCCCTGGTAGACCTTGACGATCACCGGCCGCTCGACATCGGGCAGCCAGACGCGGAAGACGGCCGAGTGCTCGGACCGCGCCAACGGGACCGCCCGCATGGGCGCGGCACCGAGCAGCCGGTTGCACGCGGTCCGTACGGCACCGAGGCCGGATGCGTCGGTCATGACGCCTCCGCGAACTCGGCGCCGTCCACGCTGTGATGGCCGAGCCGGTCAAGCTGTCGCACCGTGCGGGCCAGGCACGTCCGGTACAGGCGCACGTCGGGCGTCGGCGGGCAGGACGGCAGCCACGGTTTCTGGCTGCCGACGTAGTGCACGAGCGCGGCGTCACTGCGCTCGGCCGGCCGCAGGGTGTAGCGGCGGACCCAGTTACTGCGTTCCAGGAAGCGACCCAGCTCGAAGGTGTTGAACCGGTCCGGTACGCGGTGCAGTACCTCGGTGCCGTCCTGCGCCCACCGGTTGAGGGCCCACAGGTTCAGGGCGTCCTGGTCGTTGTGGAAGATGTAGCGGGCGCCGGTGCGCAACGCGGTGCGCACGCCCGTGTGGATGTGGGGGAGTAGCGCTGTGGCCAGCCACCACATCCCGCCGTTGTAGTACGGGCGTCCCACCAATTGCGGCTGGTCCTCGGCGAGGCCGGGCAGGGCTTTGGACTGCCCGATGGCCGGGTTGAAGTCGTCGTGCACGACCCCGAGCCGCCCCGGCGGGAGCGAGGCGAGGGGCGTGGAGATGTCGTCCACGGCGAGGGTGTCGCCATCCACGTAGATCAGGTACGGGCGGTCGACGAAGCGGGTGTCGAATCCGAACCGCAGATACGCGGTGTCGGTGATGTAGGCGGTGTCGGCCATGACCGCCCCGCTCGGGGGTGATTGGCGCCGCAGCCGGAACGAGCCGAAACCGGCCCGCTTTGCGAGGTCGGCCATCAGCCGCGCCTCACCCCGGCTCAGGTCCGGGGTGAGGATTCGTACCGCGGCCTGGGTGCGGTTTCGAGGGGTGAGGGAGTCAGCGAGCGAGGTCAGGGTGACCAGTGACGGAAGCAGGTAGCGCCGGTCGACGCAGAGTCCGAAGGCGAACATCACGCTCGCCCCGCATCCGCGATGTGTCCGAGCGCGTCCTGCGCCACCTTCAGGGCGGGCAGGTCGGCGTCCACCCGCACCACCCGGGCGGCGACCGGCTCTTCGAAGTGGCGGGCGAAGTGCTCCGCGAACGCCTGGTTGTAGTAGATCTCCGGCAGCCCCGGGCGTTCGCGGGCTCGCTCGGCCAGCGTGTCCGGCCGGGCGGTCAGCAGCAGCGTCAGGTCGGGGACCGCGACTGCGCCGGCGGAGACAGCCTCCTTCACCCGGCGTCGGCCCGCGGTCAGGGCGCCGAACCCGTGGAGGGCGTCGATGGCGGACAGGTGTGCCAGCAGGGTGTCGGCGCTGCGGTCCAGGACCACGCCCCCGTACACGGCTACTGCCTCCCGCGCCCTTTCGTTGCGCGTCTGCTCGACGACGAGGTGGGCCTCCAGCGCCGCGAGCAGCTCGGCCGCGGACCGGGCCTCGGGTGCTCCCAGGGCGTCGGGATTCCCGGTCACGTGCCGGTAGCAGCCGATCACGGGGTAGCCCAGTCGGCGGCCCAGTTCGGAGGCCAGGGTGCTCTTGCCCGTGCAGCTCACGCCTTCGGTCGCGACGATCACTGGGTCCCTCCGTGCGCGACGGCCGCAGGCGCGACGACGGGAGCGGAGGGAACAGGCTGGAACGCCTCCAGCCACTTCGCCGCGATGACCGAACGCGTGGTGTTGGGCACCTCGTGGAGCACAGCGGGGATGCGCTGGGTGGCCAGCATCCCGGCCGCTGCCAGGATCTCGGCCTTGATGACGTGGATCGCCGGTCCGAGAGCGGAGCTGTGCACGAAGTTCACCGCGTTGCCGTTGCCCAGCAGGTGAAAGGCGCGGCCTTCCCGTTCGTACCGGGCGATGCCGGGCGCTACGGTCTCGCGCCGGTACCCGCTGCTCGCGCTGCCCAGCGGCGTCAGGTCGAACTCGTCGTCCGCCGAGGTACCGCCGGCGATGAACGCCCCGTCCCGCAGCAGCCCCAGGTGCTCCATTCCCAGGGCCCGGGCCCCGGTGGCGCTGAACACCAGCTCGCTGCGCGCGAGCGCCTCGTGGAGCGGGGCCGTGGTGAAGCCGCTGGCCACGGCCTGGGTCTGCCGGATCGGATCGGTGTCGATCACGGTCACGCGCACCCGCCGCGCTATCAGTGCCGCCGCGATGCCGGCGCCGATCTTTCCGTATCCGAGCACACAGGCTTCCCGCCCGGACAGCACTTCGCCGAGACGGCCCAGCAGGCTCTCCACCGACACCACGATCGCGGCGCCGACGAGCTGGTCCTCGGGCTCCTTGAGGGGGCTGCGTGCGACGTGGAAGACGGGGCAGGGCACCTCGGGGAGGGCCAGGTAGCGGCGCAGGCCGTTCTCGGTGTCCTCCACCACACCCGCGATCAGGTCGGGGTACGAGGTGACCAGATCCTTCAGGCAGGGGGCGAAGTAGCCGCCGATGTCGGCCAGTACGAGCCTGCGCCCGGCCGCGCGGTCGTGGAGGTACGGGCCGAGCCAGTCCGGGTCGGTGAACCGGTCACGGTCGAGCTGGTCGCACGGGTAGACCGCGGACACCTGGTCCAGGGTGCGGCGGTCGGCCGACTTGGGCTTCGGCAGCACGGCCGCGACAGGGAGCATCCGGTCCAGAGCGGGGAGAAAGTTCATCTGGCCGGGCAGCACGTGCGTGATGACCACGCTGGCCATTGCGTCGACCCGCTCGGGCAGCGGCAGGGTGGCGAAGAACTGGTCCGCGGCCACCGTCGCCGCCCGCACGATGCTCTCGTGCGGCGCTTTCGGGGTGACGGGGGGTTCGAGGGACACGCTCATAACGGGCTCCGGAAGGTCGGCGTGGCAGGTAGGAGATGGCGCCGGTGGGTCACGCGGCGTGGAGTCTGAGGCGGTGGGCTGTCGAGGTCAGCAGGTCCAGTACGTCGGCCGGGGTTCGGCCGTGAGTCTTCTCCCAGGTCTCCACGGTGATCTCGCAGCGGTGCCGTCCCGCCTGGGCCCGCTCGGAGGCGGCGGCGTCCAGGCGCCGTAGGGCGTGGTCGCGCAGAGCTGCGGGAAGGCCCGACGAGGCGCGGGTGACGGCGTCGAGTGCCTGCCGGATCGTGCAGGGGTGGTGGGCGTCCTCGGGTACCTGGGGTGACTGGTAGTGGCTGGTCCAGCCACGGGACCGGATCACGAGGCCGGCCATGCCGATCACGGAGGCGACCGCGAGGGCGACCTCGGGACGCTCCAGGTCCTCCGCCTCCGTGCCCGGAAGGGGGCAGCGGCCGACGGGGTGGTCAGACGGGAGGGTCAGACTCATGACGAACTCCGTTGCAGGGAGAGGTGCACAGACGGCTGGGAGTGGATGAAGATCGCGGTGCCTCCGTTCTGTGTCGCGGTACGAGGTGCGGCCCTGACCCGAAACGGCCGCCATGGGACTGGCGTTGTATCGATCGGCGGGGTGCCAGCGAGCGGTGCCGCCGGTGCCAGTGGCGGGCGGTGCGCGTGAGTGCGCGGGGTCTTCGGTCATCGCAGGTCGGGGAGGTCGGCGAGCAGGTTCTTCCAGGCGGCTTCGAGGCCACCGGCGTAGGCCATGGCCGCGTTGGTCACACGGTGCAGCAGGGTGCAGACGACGGTGGCCTGGTTGACGATGGCCAGAGCGCCGGCCGGGACGGGCACTGAGCGGGGGGTGGTCAGCACGGCGGCGAGCGTGCCGGCGGTGTCGGCTGCCCACAAGGTCAGCAGGCCGCGCAGCATCTGATGCCTGGCATGGGGAGGGCGGACTGCGGTGAGGCCGGCGACGAGCTGGTCGATCGCGTGGAACACCGGCTCAGAGCCATGCTGGGGGTGCGGGTCGGTGACGACACCGAGGACGGTGCGCGAGATCAGCCGTGCCGGGTCGGCTTCGAGCGGCCCGCGTTGGAGCGACGGGCTCAGCAGGACCGGCGTGCTCTGGGCGGCGTCGCCGACGAGGACGTGGTCGGGGTGAAGAGCTCCGTAGACCAGTCCCCTTGGCCCCTCCAGGGAACGTACGAGCGGGACGAGACGCCGCACGGTGGCGTCCAGGACTGCCACGATGCCTGGCACCCGGGGGCCGGACAGGCGACCGGCTTGTCCGAGGAAGTAGGCCCAGTTGCTGCTGGCGCCCAGCCCGTGCAGCAGGGAGCTGGTGATCTTGCAGCCCGGCACGTCGAGCGAGGCCCTGGCCAGGTCCGGGCTGCGCAGCGCGGTGCGGACGTTGGTCAGTACGGCCCCCAGCAGCTCGTCGGCACGCTCCGGCTGCGTACGCAGGATCTCCGAGAGTGGGGTGCGCTCGTCGACGGCGTGGGTGAACAGCACGCCTCCGACGGCGCCCGCCGGGTGGACCGCGTTCAGCCCCGCATCCGCCAGCAGCAGGAGGTGTTGCTGCTGTTCGGCGGCGCGGTCCGCGCTCGTGCGGGTGTACGCGGCCATACGGGCATTGAGCTGCCCGAGGTCGCCGTATGTGCCACGCAGCGCGACGGCCAGCGGCACCCCGAGGATGCTGACCTTCGCGATCAGGCGCAGGTCGCCGATGTGGACGTGGAAGGCGAAGGTATCCAGCGACGGGATGGAGGCGACGACGACCGGGGTGGGGCCGAGCTTCCTTGCGGCGCGGACGACCAGGTGGGTGGCGTACGCCGACAGGTCGGTGAAGGACACGCCGGCTGTGAGCGCGGGCATGGGCTGCCTCCTGGAGCGGTGCGGCGAACGGGGAAGGGAAGGCGAAGCCGTACGCGTGAGGCTCTCCGCGTGGAGGATGCCGTTGCGGTTGCTCACTCCTGGTCGCCTGCGGCCTGCGGCCTGGGCGCTCCGGAGGGCGCTTCACGGACGTAGACGCCGGGGCCGTGTGGGCCGTTGGGCAGGCTCCGCAGGTTCCGGGTGCTGATCAGGGGACGGCAGGCGCGGCGGACCTGGGCGACGGGGACCTTGCAGTCGTGGGCGATCAGGCCCAGTGGCAGAGCCTGGCCGGGGCGGTAGCCGTCGGGCGTGATCCGCGCGCGGATGTGGGCGGTGATCTCGGCGTCGTCGGGGTGCGGCTGTCCCGGCTCGAGGTAGATCGCACTCCCGTCAACGACCGCGATGTCGCCCCGCTGTTCGAGGACGGTGAGCGCTGCGGCGACCAATGATTCGGAAAGGCCCAGTGCGGAGCCCAGTTCCCGCGCGATCTGCGACCGCGACCGCGGACGGGAGCGCACCGTCTCTGTCCGGTTCCCGTGGTGCAGGTGACGGCGCAGCGCGACGACAGCGACAGCGAGCCGCCGGGCGCGGGCAGGGGAGTCCTTTCTGACGGGCGCCGGCCGCCCGTTCCGGCTGCCCGGACCGACGTCCTGCCTCGCACGCGCGTCCGTTTGAACGGTCATGTCGTAGTCCTCTCCGAGGTGGGCCCGCACCGGCTCGCGCCGTGTGGGACCGGACGTGTCGGCCCCGCTGTGGGGCCTGTTGGGCCGGGAAGTGTGGTGACCGCCTCGGCGCCACGCTTGCTGCAGCGGCGCCGAGGCGGCAGCTTTCAGGAGCGGGCCACCTGCGGGGCAACGGCCTCCGCCTGGGTAGCGCGCGGCGTGGGTTCCACCGTGTGGTTGGCGGCGGGAGCCTCCGCACCCGGGGGACGAGTGGGGATCGGTGCGGAGGGTCCCGCCGCTGCTCCGTGATCCCGTCGCGGGGAGGCGTGCGGGCGGAGCGGGGATCGGTCCGGCGCACTCCCCGTGTCCCCCTGGGGATCGGCCAGACCGTCGGCCGCACCGCCGGGTGCGGGGCGGAAGAAGGCGGCGATGTCGCCGCGCGGGCCGGGCGCGGGCTGGGCAGCAGCCCGGGCGGACTCGGCGGCGTGCACGGCGACGGCGCGAGGCAGGTCGGCGAGGGCCGCCATCAGCACCCGGGGCGCCACCAAGTGGGTGCGCTTCCACGGCGAGAGCCAGTGAAGGCCCGGACCCTGCTGGCATGCGGGTGCCGGCAGGTGCACTGTGCCCCTTCCGTGGCAGGCGGTGAACGGGTACGCCCAGGTTGCGGCGGTGCCCGGCGGGACGGCCCAGTACAGCTGGGCGTGGTCGGGGTCGGCGAGGACGGGGCCGCACCCGTGCGGCTGCTGCATCGCGTGCACCGCCTGACGCAACAGCTCCGCCTCGGGCACCCAGGGCGTGACCACCAGATCGAACGTGTCCGCCTGCCCCAGCCTGACCGGAATCGGCTCCAGGTAGGCCCTGACCCGATCATGCAGGGTCCGGCGCCACACCTCGTCGTCCTCTTGGTCCGAGGCCACCAGCCGGAGCGAGGAGAGGATCGTCGTCACGCCACACCTTCTAAGGACGAGGCGCTCGCGTACGGCAGGGGGCACAGCCCGCGCGGGTCGCGCCGACCGGGTGCCGGGTGGTGCGGGGATGCGGCCATGACGTTGACTCCCACGGGCAGATTGGAGGCGGGGGCTTGGAAAAGCCGGGGCGGTGTCCCGGTCGGCATGCCACGTCGTGCAGGTGAGATACGGGACGGGAGAAGTGCTGGGCCCGAAGTCTGGCGTCCGCGGTGCGACGTAACGAGTGCCCTAGCGATGTCATGTCGCGTCGTGTTCGGACACGGCGGTGCCATGTGGGCCGGAGCGCTGGGGTTGAGGCCAAAGGGACTGTCTGAAAGCGGAGTTGCTGTTCTAGCGTGATGACGTCCGGCAGGTGCCGGGCCAGCCCGGAAAGGTGAGCGGGAATGGAAGATTCCGAGCGAACGCTGTTCCAACAGCTGATCGTCGACCGCGATTGGCAGGACTACGACCGGTTCCTGCCGCGCTTCGAACAGGCGGCGAGAGACCTCTCCGCGCTGGAGGGACCGGCCGCCCTGGCCACGGTCACCATCGAGAAGCGCCAGTTCCTGCGGTGGGCCCACAACGACGTGCGGACCCTTCCCCGCCGCGAGGCCCGGCGAGTGCTGGCCCACCTCTTCCGCCCCTTCACGGTGGAGATGCTCTTCGCGCCGGCCAGCTCGGCCGAGAACGCCCCCGCAGCGATCCGTGCTGCACAATGCGGTACGGAACACCCGGCCGCGATGGAGGACGCCGTGATGGCAGCAGCCGAGGAATCCGCCGGCTTCGCGGCCCGCGTCGAGGCCAGCAACGTCGGACCTCACACCATGGAACAGCTGGAGGCCGACCTCCGCCGGATCGTCACCACCTACCCCAACCGGCCTGTGGGCCCCCTGTTCGAAGAGGTGCGGACCCTGCGCGACCGGGTCTTCGAGAAGCTGGAGGGCCGCCAGACCCCCAGCCAGACCCGCGACCTGTACATGGCGGCCGGTGTCTTCTGCGGGGTCCTGGCCAACGCTTCCTTCGACCTCGGCAGGTACTCGGCCGCCGAGACCCAGGCCCGCACCGCCCACATGTGCGGCGAACTCGCCGGGCACAACGGGCTCCGCGTCTGGGTCCGCGGCCTGCAGGCCCTGATCGCTTACTGGGACGGTCGTCCCGCAGACGCGGTCCGCCTGGCGGAAGCCGGCCGGGGGCTGGTCCCGGAGGAAGGGACGGCCCACATCCGTCTCGCCAGCATCAGGGCCCGCGCGCTCGGCCAGCTCAACCAGCCCACCGCCGCACTGACCGCCCTGCTGGAGGCCGACGCCATGCGCGAGCGGCTCGGCGACACGGAGGATCTCCCCGGCGGCATGATGTCCTTCCCCCGGGAGAAGCAGCTCCTCTACGCCAGCAGCACCCACCTGTGGCTCGGAGGCAACGAGCACCTCAGCGACGCCGAAGCAGCAGCCGACGAAGCCGTCGAACTGTTCGAGAGCGCGCCCGTCGAGCAGCGCCGCCTCGGGGAGATGTCCCTCGCCCGCCTCGACCTCTCCCTGGCCCGCCTCGGCCGCGGCGACCTGGAGGGAGCCGCCCACCAGGTCCACGACGTCCTCCAAGTCCACGCCCGGCGCGGCACGGAGAGCGTCCGCAAGCGCCTGGGCCACCTTCAGCGCACGCTCAGCGCACACCCGGCGGCCACGAGCCCCACGGCCATCGGCCTGCGCGAAGCCCTCGCCGACCACCATCAGCACGACCCCCTGTCCCTGCCGCCCGGAGGAACCCGTTGACAACCATCACGCTGCTGCACCCCGGAGCGATGGGCGCCCCGCTCGCCTCCTGGGCCGTCACCAACGGCCACACGGTCCTGTGGGTGTCCGACGGCCGAAGCGCCGCGACCCGCGACCGCGCCGACAAAGCCGGCCTGACTGAACGGCCCGACCTCGCTGGCGCGTTGCGTGAGAGCGAGATCGTCCTGTCGGTCTGCCCGCCGCACGCCGCCGAAGAGGTAGCCCGCTCCGTCGCCGAGCTCGGATACACCGGCCTCTACGTCGAGGGCAACGCCATCAGCCCCGCCCGCCTGGACGCCATCAGTTCGCTCCTCGGCCCGACCCTCGTCCTGGACGGCGCGATCATCGGCCCACCCCCTGCCGACGGAAAGGAGGCCCGGCTCTACCTGGCCGGCGCCGAAGAACACCAAGCGCTTGTGCGCGGCGTCTTCGAGGACACCGCGGTGAAGGTCCGTGACGCGGGGCCCCGGGCCGGGGGCGCCTCGGCCCTGAAGATGGCGTTCGGCGGCTACCAGAAGGCGGCCCGCACCCTCGCGGCCGTGGCCCACGCCCTGGCGGACGACCACGGAGTCGGGGACCTGCTCGCCGAGGAGGCCCGCACCATGCCCGGAGCCATCCTCGCCGACCGTGAGTACATTCCCAGCGTGGCCGCCCGCGCGTGGCGCTGGGCCCCGGAAATGCACGAGGTCGCCGAAACCCTGCAGGCGGCCCACCTGCCACCTCAGCTCGCCCACGCTGCCGCCGAGACCATGCGGCGCTGGGACGCGGACAAGGACCGCGGCGACCTTACGCCGCGCGAGGCGCTCGAACACCTCCACGACACTTCCGCCGACCCGACCCTTCACCCCCGCTAGCCGCACCGGCCCGGCCGGGCGGCGGCCTGCGGCCTTGCTCGTGCCCGCGGTGTTCATCGGGCACCTGCGGGCCTGGGTTGCGCACCGGACGCCCCTCGCGGAGTCCTCCGGTCGTGCGTGCCCCGGGGTGCGCCTCTCGGGATTTCGGGCAGGACCAGAGCGATGAACCTGCCGTAGGACCGGACCTGGTGGAGCTGATCCCCGTACTCCGTCAGATCCGGGCTGATGTGCTCGAACGCCGGCACGAGCAGTCCGTTCGCACGGCCGGTCAACACCCGGTCCAGTGCGGTCCGCAGCTGAGTACGTTTCCCGACGGGGCCGGGCTCGCACCGATCGGTGTAGGTGTGGCAGTCCACGAGCCAGCCCCGCCCCGCCGCCCACCGGGACAGCGCGGCGTGCCCCTCACCCCGCTCGGACGGGGAGCAGATGTAGCTGACCACCCGCGGGGGATGGCCCCGCCGGCGTACGGCCAGCACCACCGATTCCTGCTGGCGGTAGCGAGAGGCGGCGAGTGCCGGCAGGTGGCCGTCCGGTGTCATCCCCTGGCTACGGGCCGTCCTCATCGGGCAGCCTCCTGACTAGCAGGAGCCCATCCGGCACCCTGGGCCCTGGGCCGTGCCGGTGGGTTGCCCGGCTGCGGCGGAGCCTGGCCGGCGGCGCGGACAGCGCGACTGAAAGCCGCCAGCCGCTTCCCGGCATCCGCCCGAACCGCACTGGTCCCCGCCCCGTCGGCGGGGGATCCGTGCTGCTGCAGCTCGTCGGCGACGGGCGGGCGGACGAGAAGGTGCGCGGGGAGGTGGAGCACCGCGCGGACGCCGCCGCCCCAGCTCGGATCCAGCCACGCCTGGAATCCGTGCCGGCGGGCCAGTACGCCGACCGCGGCAAAGCCCAATCGTTCGCCCAGCCCGGTGAGGCGAGGGTGGGACTGCCCGGGAAGCAGAGCAGCCGCCCGCTGGTATTCGTCCTGGCGCAGCAGGGGGCCGCTGCTGTCGATCACGACGCAGAGGCCGTTCTCCACTCCCATGACCCATACCGCGACCGGGGACTTCGGGGTGGAGTGCCGGGCAGCGTTCTCCATGAGCTCACCCAGGGCGACGGCGACCGGTCCGGCCACTCGCCCCCGGACGAAGTCCTCCCTGCCGGCGGCGGTCTGTACGCGGGTGTAGTCCTGTACGCGGGACCGCGCTCCGGCCAGCACGGTCATCAGCGGGAGGTCGGGGTGCCGACTGGCGACATCCTCGCCGAGCAGGACGCGGATGATGTCCATCCGCTGGGTGAGCAGGGTGGCCGTGTGGTCGACGGCGAAGGCGTGAGCGAGCACCTCTTCGTCCGCGGCCGTACCGAGCACCTGGACCATTGCGCTCTGCTGCCGGTTCACCATCGCCGCGAGCGGCTGCAGGAGGGCTTGGACCTGGTCGTGCGCCGCTGTCTCGGCGCGGTGCTGAACATCGCCGACGAGAGTGACTGTCTGCTTCATAAATCCCTGCAGGGCCATGCCGAACGGGGTGGCGCCCAGCTGCGGGTGCAGCAGCGGGCCGGCGTGCGCCGGGTCGGCCGGGGCGGGGGAGGCCGCGAGGGCGGGCAGGCGCACCGTGGCCAGGTGAAGGACTTCCTCGTCGCGGATCTTGACCCGGGCCAGTCCCTCCTGGAGGGCTTGGTTGGCTCGGAGGGTAGCCCGCCGGAAGTACCAGGCCATAGCTGATGCGGCACCTGCGGCAGCCAGGCCGGTCGGCGCCAGGATCAGCGACGCGTCCTGCAGGAGAGCCATGTCATTCCTCACGGAAGGGAAGGGGGGAAGGGGGAGGGAAGCGGAATCCGGTCGTCAGGCGGCCGACGGCGTGCGGGTGGTTACGAGACCGCGCCGGCATCCGCCGGGAGCCCTTCGTCCTGAGCGTCCGCATGGGCTTGGGCCAGTGGTCCCGGCAGGGGAGTCCACGTGACGCGCAGGGCCTCGGCGAGTCGGTACGGGTCCAGCAGATCGCCGGACCCATCGGGGGGCACCGACCAGAAGCGGGGCAGCTTCGCCGGCCGCCCGGGCATCGGGCAGCGCAGCTCCTCCCCCAGAGCACCGACCAGGAGCACGCCGCCAGGAATCAGGCGACCGTCACGAAGGGTTGGATGCACGAGGAACGCGCGGACGTGGCCCAAGTTCAATACGGGTCCCGTCGGCGCCCCCTGCTGCGCCAAGTGATCGGCCACCCGGGAGGCGGCGGCCTCCGGCACGCGTACCACCGCGAACTCGAGCCCGATCGGGATGCTTGCGAGAGGACCACGCGACCACGGATGATGGGTAGCGGTCGGCCGCGCGTAACCGGCCTGCTGCGCCAGCCAGCGGGCGCCGGGCAGCAAGCGGACGGTCATACGTGAGCCCCGCTCCCGTTTGTCGCGCTGTCGGCGAACGGGCGGTGCGGGCCGATGGGCTGTCCGTTCGGAAGCAGCTCACCGGTGTCGTCGAAGAGCACGACCCCGTTGCACAGCAGGGACCAGCCCTGTTCCGGATGGCACACCAGAGGGCGTGCGGCTTCTCGGTCGCTGGCTTCCGCCGACGGGCATGGGGTCTGGTGCTCACACATGGACGTTCCTCTGGATTGGGCCTTCAGTCGGCGCCGGCGGCAGGACGGTGGAAACTCGGTCCGGCTGCTTTCGACGGACGTCGGGGGTACAGGGGGTGAAGGGCGATCGCCTGACGTTGGAGAGCGTCGTTCACGCAGGGGAGGGTGGCACGGGGCTCAGTCGCTGCGGCTGTCGGCCGCCGTGGCGAACTCGGCGGTCCGGGCTTCCGCCGGGTCCGGCGCCCCGAGGTCGACCATGGGAATGTTGTTGGTGACGACCTCGACCCGGTGGTGGCGTGCGTATTCAGCCACGGCGAGGGACAGCTTCGGCTCAGCACCGGTGATGCGCGCGGCTTTGTACAGGTGCTGCAGAAGGCGTGGTGTCAAGCGAGCGCGGCCTTGCAGCAAGCGGAGGTTGTCCGTGCCGTGGTCGGCGACCAGCTGGGCGGCATGCAGAGGATCGGGCTTCTCGACCAGGGCTGCCATGGTGCGAATCGGACCCGTGCCGGTGCAGATGATCACGCCGTGACTGGCGGCGGCCTCGATGCTGAACGGGCCGGCGAGAACCGCCGGTGTGTCTGGCGAGGCGGTGCTGGCGAGCCGGGACAGGGCGGTGTGGCTGGGGTCGACGTTGTCGGCGAAGGCGAGGCATACGCTCTCGGTTCCCAAGTGGTCGGCGCCGTTGAGCGCGGAGGTGATGTCCGCGTAGCGGCCGTGCTGGGAGACGAAGTCGACCTGCAGGCCCTCGGTGGGCGAGTGCCCGATCGGCTGCTGGGCGAGTTCCTGGTATCGGGCCAGGGCGCCGGGGGCGACAACCTGGCTGGTCCAGTTGATGAGCGGTGCGTAGTACGGGTGGTGCACCACCACGGCGCGCACCGCACCGGTGGCGGCGGACTCTTCCAGGACGTGCAGCAAGCCGGGGCGTCCCCCGACCGGGCGAAATTCCTTGGGCAGGAACGGCGACCAGCCGGCGACCCGAGTGCCCAGTCCTCCAGCGGCGATTACCACTGCCGTGGCCGGTTGCGCTTTCACCAGTGTTCTCCCCGGGAGATGTTGGAAGGCGGTAGCGTCGGCGGATGCATACACGCGTGACGGGCATCGTCATTGAGGACGGCCAGATCCTGTTGCTCGACCAGGACACCGACGGCGATCGCTCGTGGAGCCTGCCAGGGGGCAAGGTCGAGCCCGGCGAAACCCTGGAAGAGGCCCTGAAGCGGGAGATGCTGGAGGAGACCGGCGTTGAGGTCGAGGTCGGCCGTCTGCTGTACGTCTGCGACCACACAGCCGCTCATGTCGTTCACATCACCTTCGAGGTACGCCGCGTCGGCGGGAGGGTCGGGGCCGTCATGGAGGGCGCGGACACGCGTCCGATTCGGCAGGTCGACTTCGTGAAACTTGCCGAGCTGCCGGGCCTGGGGTTCAGCGAGAAGTTCATGGCCCTGTGCCAGGACGGCTTTCCCGGCGCCGGGATGTACATGGGACCGAAGGCAGCCATCGGGCTATGAGCCACTCGTCAGCGCGGTGACCAGGCGACGGTCCAGCTCCCCCAGGGGGCGGGCGGGGCCGTCGAGCTCTGCGACCCAGCGGTTGAGCCGGTGCGCGATCTCCCAGACGCCGAGCGCGGTGCATGCGGGGGTGTCGGGTTCGCGGACGAGGCGGACGCCGACCCCTCGGGAGGAGCCCAGGAGGTATCGCGAGCGCACGGCCGCGATCTCCTGTTTGGTACCCGGGGTGTTCCACGCCGCACCGAACAGGTACTTCCGTATCGGCTCCTCATCGGTGCTGTCCGGTCCGTCGTCACACCAGATCTGGAGGTTGCCGACCAGATGGTGGACCTGGCCGGAGCCGCGGCCAGGCTCGGCGACCGGGGAGGTGTCGCCGACCGCGTAGGCGCAGTTAGCCGGGGGCGGGGCACTGAACGTCGCCTCCAGGGCTTCGGCTCGGGTAGGCAGGCGAGCCCCGGACCAAGCGGCCCTGGCAACGGCGCCCACCCATGTGACCCAGTAGGCGGGGTGGGACTCGTAGCCGCGGCTGACCGACCAGCGCTGCTTGCCGGAGTCGAAGTGAAGCCGCCCGCCGCGCTCGTGCGGCATCGGGCACACCAGAAGGTTCGTACCACCCCTCGTGTTCGGCACCCCAGCCTCGTGCAGGTCGTTGAGGAGCTCAGCCATCTCGAGGTTGGTGACCAGCAGGTTCCGCCAGGAAAGCCGGGTGACGGGCCGGTATCCCGGGGCCGGCAAGCGCTGACCGTCCTGCGGCGTCCGTGCCGCAGCTCGTTTGCGACGGGCGGGCTCGCGCAGCTCGTAGAGGTCATCGCCAGTCAGCCAGCCGGAAGCGGTTGCCGTGGTCTGCGGGTCGAGTACCTTCTCGGCGATGCCAACCGTGGTTGCGACGTGGTGACTTACCAACTCCGCGTCGCGTGGCTCCAGCTCGGCGGTCAAGGTGTCCTTGTGCCTGGTCGTCGCGAACGTCGATTCGGCAGCCGTAGCAGGTAGACCCGGCGCTCGGGCCGGAGGGTTGGGCGGCAGCTCGATCCCGAGGTGGCGAGCGAGGGCGGCCAGCGTCGCCGAGCTGTCGCGGACGTGCTCCTCGTACGAGACGACCGTGCAGTTTCGCCGGCACCCCGCTGGGCCGGGGGTAAGCGCGTGGGCCAGCAGGAGCGCGTTCACCGCGATCAGGCGCGCCAGCGCGACGGGCGCCTCGGGGTCGTCCTGCGGCAGGAGGGGAGCGAAGTCCTGCCACTGCGGCGTACGTGCCGCGCGGGCCAGCTGCTGGTATCGCTCAACGTACTTCCAGCGGGTCCACAGTCCACCGCGGGCGAAGCTGGAAGCGATCCCCACGGGAGCACGGGTGAGGATCACTGCCGGAGAGTGGGGCAGCAGACCCAGTACGGTGCTGGTGGCGAAGAAGAGGTTGGTCTCCTTGACCAAGTGCCTGGGCCGACCGTAAAGGTCACTCAGCGCGCAGGCCAGATGATGCCGCCCCAAGCCTCCCAGCTCGGCGTCCAGACCTGCCGGCGAAGGGTTCAGTGCCGACAGAGGATGGTCCCTGCCCAGCTGCTGCCGTAAGGGCTCGTTGTGCTGCGGCATCACCGTACGCAGCGAGTCCGACAGCCAGTTCGAGCCAACGCGCTCGAAGATCCCGAGCGCCAGCACGGGTGCGACCGGGTGCATCGGGTCCTGGTCCGCGCTCAGTCCGTGCATCGCAGCCACGCGTGCGGCCGTCCCTACAGCGGTCCTCTCGTTCGCAACGGTGCCGTCACCGTGCGCCCTCTTCGAGAACGTGTCGGTCATGCACTCCTCACCAGTCAGGGGGACTGGGGACGCGGCGCAGCTAGCGACGGGTTTGGTGGTCTTGGGCATGGGGCGGCCCTCTCTGTCTGCGAAGGGGTAGGTCTCACGGCCAGCGCCGCGGCGTACGGAAGCAGTGGCGTGGTGCGAAGTCGGCTCGCCCCTTGGAGCGACTTGGAAGAGGCAGGCCGACTGCATGCTTGAGGGCTACGTCTGTTCGGCCGGCCCGAGGGTTCCACCCTTGCCGTGGTCCGAGTTCTCCAGCACGTGCTTGTTGGTGCGCACGTTGTCGGCCTGCCAGTCCTTCACGTTTTCCCCACCACCCCAGTGGGTGACCTTCCACCCGTTATGGAGGTAGGCGGTGTGCCCCGTGACCCGGGCTCGTGCCAGCACCTTGAGATATTCGGCCGACTCCACATCCAGACCAGGGATGGTCGTCAGCCGGTCGGGACGGGGACACGCGATCTTCTCCACCGGACCGCCCGGTACGAGCGCGCGGTGCTTGTCTGCGGAGATGTTCCCGCCGTCGTACACGAACCGCGCGCACGGCGCCGTCCGAGCTCCCACCAGGGTGCTCTCGAAGTCCACCGCGAGGAGCGAAGGGAGCTTCGGACCGGTCAGGCCTGTCCACTCCTCCAGCGCCCGCAGCGCGGCCCGGTACGGCGTGCCTTCGCCCTCGGACATCAGAGCGGAGCAGATCGCCCAGCCCTCGTGATTTTCAAGGCGGAACAGCAGCGGCGCGTTCTCCTCCCCGACGGTGAGGTAGAAGGCTCCGCTGAACAGCCCGTTCGTCGGTGACATGTCCCGGTGGGGTACGGCACCGACCGGCCGGTTGCGGACCCGGCCGCTGCTGGCGCTCACTTGCCCTTCCAGGTAGCGAGAGGCATGTCGGCCGACGCGGTGTCGTCCGAAATCCAACAGCCGGCATCCAGGTTGTCCACTCCGGGCTCCCACAGATCCGGTACAGATAAGGCTGGCAGCGCCCAAGCTGAGGCCTCTACCTCGGTCACCGCGAGATGGGCGAGGGCGTTGAGCGCGTCGCTGGCGCCCACGGCCGACACGGCGGCGCCGGTCAGGACAGCCAAGCTCCTTCCTTGGGCAATAGGCGCAGGCTGTCGCCGATGGCCTGTGGTGCGGACACGAGAGTCCATGCCAGGTTCCGGAGCCGTGGGAAGGTTCGGGTTCAATCGTTCCGCCGGGGGCACCGAGCGCCAAGTCGACGGAGGCCGGCCCGGAGAGCGCTCGAACTTCTCGTCTTCACTGAGACGGCTCGCGGGGACCAATCCGACTTCGGCCCACACGACCTTCCCGGCCACGGCCCGAGCCGGGTAGTGGCCCCAGGTCCTACTCATCACCGCGACGAGGAAGATCCCCCGGCCGTCGGTCGCCTCGACTCCGACCTGCTTCAGGACGGGTGGTCTCTGGTCTCGGTCCCACACGGACACCCTGACGGCATCGTAAGCCATCTCCAGCAGCAGCTCGAAGGTCTCCGGCGTGTTCCGCGGGGAGAACAGTGAGTCCTGCTCTCCGCCCTCGGCGGGGTGCTGCACAGCGTTGGTGGTCAACTCCGAAACGATGAGTTGGACCGTCTCTACGACGTCGGAGGGCACGCCCCAGCGGGAGAGAACGTCGGCGGTGTGCAGCCGTGCCAGGCCCACGGCGTTGGGCGTGGCGGCCAGCATGAGCCTGTTTCGCGGGTGTGGTGCCTGGGACACGGTGTGCCTCCCGACTGGCGTGAGGAGCGCGGGGTGCCGCTGGCTCTCGCTCGTTTCGTGGTGGGGACCGCCTGACCCGGGTTCGACGGTTGAGCGGTGGTGGACTGGCATCCCGGGTTCGTGGCGCGCTCGGGTCCGCGGAGCCGGTGCTGGCTGATCGCCATGCAGGTCGGCCCGGGCCGGGCACGTCCATAAGGGAACCGCCCCTGGAGCCCGGTAAGAAGGGTGCACGGAGGTTGTCTCCGGGCACGCGGGTTGGCAGGTTGCTGGAGGTTGCGCAGATGACGGATACAGGGCATGACCGCAGACAGACGGCGTTGACAGGGCGGTTCGCGGGCCGTCGCATTGTGGTGACGGGAGGCTCCAGGGGACTGGGAGAACATGTCGTGCGCTTGCTCCTGTCGGAAGGAGCGCGGGTGGCGACGTGCGCCCGCAAGCCCGAGCCGCTCCAGGTGCTCCAGCGTTCGCTCGAGTCGCCGGCTGCGCTGCTTGTCCGGTCCTTGGACGTCGCCGTGCCGGAACTGCTGGAGCACTTCGTGGAGGAGGCCGCCTCAGAGATGGGCGGGGTGGACGGCGTTGTCGCGTGTGCGGGCGGCGCGCGGGGGCGCGGCATTACCGAGGCGTCTGCCGAGGACTGGGCGGCGACGTGGCAGATGAACGTCGGCCATGTCGCCCGGCTCGTCGCTACGAGTGCCCCGCACCTGCGTGCAGCCGGTGGCGGATCGATCGTAGTGGTGGCCTCGGTCTCCGGATGGAAGCCGGGGCCGCAGGCCCAGTACGGCTCGGCGAAGGCGGCCCAGATTCACATGGTCTCGTCCCTGGCCAGGGAGCTGGCCGCGGCTGGGATCCGTGTGAACGCGGTCTCGCCCGGATCGATGCTCATTCCGGGGAAGCGGTGGGATCGGATGCAGCGGGAGGACCCTTCGGCCTTCGACCGATTCCGCGCGGAGTTCCCGGGGGGCGAGCTGGTGAGGCCGCAGGAAGTAGCGGACGTGATCGCCTTCCTGCTCTCGGACCAAGCGCGAGCGGTGACCGGGATCAATCTGCCCGTCGACAAGGGCCAGAACGCACCGACGCCGGGGGGATACTGACCGGTGCCCTCAGGCTGCTGCGCCGAGTATCGGCCGAGCCTTGCGCTCGAAGTCGCGGACGACGGCCTCGCCGCGGTGGGGAGCGAGACGTGCACGGAAATCCCGCAGGGCTTGGACGGAGCGTTCGCTGTGCACGCCGGCGAGCAGGTCCACGGCATTGGTTGCGGTGCCGACCGCCTCGTCCAGCCTGTTCTGCTGGAGAAACGCCGTCGCAAGCACGGAGCGGCTGATGGCCTGCCGCCGGCGACGGTCGCCATTCGCCTCGACGGACGCCAGGGCGAGGCGCTCTGCCTGTTCTGCTTCGCCGAGATCGCGGTGGACCAGGGCGGCCTCGGCTTCCAGATAGTGGTGGTCCAAGAAGCGAACCCACGGCGATTCCTCGGCGGGGCCCCGGCTGGTCTCCAGGTCCTTGCCGGCCTCCAGGAGGGATGCCGTCGCGCGCCGGGAATCGCCCAGGACGGCGTACCCTCGGGCGGCCATGGCGTGCAGGCGCATGAGCCCGAGGGGGCTGCCCGCCGACTTGGCGGTCGCGATGCCCGCTCTCGCCAGCGAAACTCCTTCGGCGGGGTTGCCGAGGCTGGTGGCGAGGTGTGACATTCCGGCCAGGATTTGCCCGCCGAGCACGCGATCGCCTCCTTCGGCACACAGCCTCAGCGCCTGGATCATGTATCGCTCCGCGAGACCGTAGTCGGCGGAGTCGTACGAACACCAACCAGCCATTGCTGCCAGCTTCGCGGCCGAGGTGTAAAGAAGTCGGCGTTGGTGCTGGGGCAGGTTGCGCTGCTGCAGCATGGGGGCGAGTTCGGTGCTCAGGTAGTGCACGATGCTGGCTCGGACTCCACCACCACCGAAGCGGTTGTCCATCTCGTCAAACATCCCGATCATCGCCTGGACCTGCTCGGCAGGACCGCTGCCGGCCACTACAGCGAGCCGGGGGGCTTGTTCTTCCTCCAGGAGCCAGAGCAGCCAATGCCGTTGAGGGTCCAATAGGGCAGTCGCGACGTAGGGAACCGCGCCCAGGAGGCTGCGCCGCGAGATGTCGGTCGAACCAAGCTCCGCGAGCGTATGAAGTGTCTCACTCACATCTTCACGGTACGTCAAGGCCCTTGCGACGACCGGTTTCTGGGCCTGCTCTGCGAAGCCGATGTCGACGGGAGAAACGGGCCGCCCTAAGAACCCCGCCAGGGCGGCGGCGATGAACTCCGGGGCGCGGCCTCGCGGGGTCATCCCCTGTAGCCATCGAGTCACCGATGCCTTGTCGTAGCGGGAGACCTCGCCCTGCAGCGCGCCCAGTTCGTTGACCTTGCGCGCCAGGGCGGCGTGCGAACAGCCGGCTTCCCCGAGCACAGCCGCGAATGCGGCATTGGCCTCGCCGCTCGCCTTTGAACTGCCCATGTGTAGATGATGCCTTGTGGATCACCCTGCGTCCCAGTCTTCGGACACAGAGCCACGGAAACGCAACCCCCGTACAACCGAACAACCCCGGCACCCCCTCCTCCCGTGCCCGGCCAACGCTGACACTGGAAGGGCTGTGGGGCCCACGGCCATTCCCGGCAAGGACGCCGTTGGAACGCCGCCGTCGCCCCTCAGCAGTGGAGGGAGAACCAATGCAGCCTGTAGTGATCTTGGACTGCTACACCGTCGAACCGAGCGGCCTCGGCGTACCGCCCTACCTGTCGCCCTACGTCCGAAACGCCTGGTCGGCACTGCGGCGTACTCGGCCGGAGGCGGACGTACGGTACGTGACCATCGACGACGTCCGCTGGTGCCTGGCCGGCGGTAAGCCCAGCGTCGAACCGCCCCTGAGCGACCGGCTCACCTACTCCGTCACCGTCAACCGGGACGTCGCCGTCCAGCTCCTGCGGGACGCCGAGATCGTGATCGTCATCGCCGGAGACGCGGTCCCGTCCGTCCATCTCCACGCGGTGAACGGATCGTTCGAGGACATCGCTCGCGCGCTCGCCTGCACGCGGGGCCGCCGATACCTGCTCGGCCCGCTGTCCACCTACGCTCTAGACGCCCCTGCGGAGTACGCCGGGCTGTTCGACGCCATCCACACCCACACCGTGACGTCCGGCGACCTGCTGCTCGGCAGTCGGCGCCCGGCCGACTACGAGCAGATGCGAAGCGAACGCGACTCGTTCGCCGGCCTCGTCGAGCAGATGCCCTGGCGTCCGATCGCCGAGCTGGAGCTGTACCGCGGCTGCACCCGACGCAGGTTCTGCGACTTCTGCAACGAACCGGCGAAGTCACCAGTCGTCGCCTTCCGCGAGGTCGACGACGTCGTCGAGGAGGCGACCCAGCTCTACGCTGCCGGCATCCGCAACTTCCGCCTCGGCCAGCAGACCTGCTTCTTCTCCTACCGCCAACGGGACGAGAACGCGATCCGCGCCCTGCTCAGTGGTATCCGCGAGCACTGCCCCGAGCTGGAGGTGCTCCACATCGACAACGCCGATCCGCTGGCCGTCGCCGCCCCCGTCGGGCTGCGCATCGCCAAGCTGGTGGCGGACTTCTGCACCGAGGGCAACTGCGCGCCGATGGGCATCGAGTCCTTCGACCCGGCCGTCATCGAGCGCAATACCCTCACCTGCACGCAGGAAATCCTGGTGCGCGCCGTCGAGCACGTGAACACGGCGGGTGCAGTTCGTGGCCCCGGCGGTCTGCCCATGCTCCTTCCGGGCCTGAACCTCATCTACGGCCTTCCCGGGGAGACCCACGGCACGCACGTGGCGAACCTTCGCGGCCTGGCCGGGATCCTCGACGCCGGCCTGCTCTGCCATCGCACGAACGTGCGCCTCGCGCGGGCGTTCCCCGGTACCCCGCTCGCTGCACTCGGTAGGCAGGAGCCGCTGCCGTCGGCCGAACACTTCACGTCGTGGAAAGCGGACATCGACTTCACCTGGGACCAGCCGATGAAGGAGCGGGTGTACCCGACCGGCCTGCGTGTGCCCGGACTGCACAGCTACTTCGTCAGCGAAGAGGGCACCTACTGGCGGCGGCTGGGCTCGTACTCCATCCAGGTAGTCGAGCGGGGAGCGGCGGTGCCGCTCGGGACCACCGGTGACCTCGTGGTCACCGGTCACTCGCCACGCGCGATCTACGGGGAACGCGTTGCGTCGCCTTCCTGACGGGTCGCTCGCGACGTTGGCGGCCCTGGACGCGGCAGCGGACCGCACCATCCGTGCGGGTCTGCTGCTGCCCTGGGCCAACGTCGCCGTGGAGACCGAGTTGTCCCGCCTCGGCCTGCACCACATAGCCTTTCACCACGCCCGGCTCGTGCCCGCGTCCCGGACGACAGCGATCGACGCCTCCTTCTGGCACGGGCTTCGCGAGGCATCGGTTCAGGCGCTGGACTCGTTGTCGCACGTCCCGCTCGATGTGGTGATGCTGGCATGCACGTCAGCACATTTCGCGGGTGGCCCACCGCTGCCGGGCGGCGTGTTCACCGCCTTCGACGCCCTCCTGCAGGCTCTGACCGAGGCGGCCGTGGGACGCGTGGTCCTCGTCACGCCTTACCCCGACCCGGTGACCGAAGCGGAAGCTGCGGCGTTCGCCGAGGCCGGCATGGAGGTCCTGGCCCACGCGAGCCTGGGCCTGACCGACGGCTACCCCGATGTCCCGCCCGACCAGGTCCTTGCCCTGGTGGAGCGACTGCCGCAAGCCGCCCTCGACGCCTCTGGGGCGGTGGTCCTGTCGTGCACTGGGTGGCACACCCTGCCGGTGATCCCCGAACTGGAGCGTCGGTTCAGGAAGCCGGTGCTGTCGTCCAATCTCTCCATGGCGCTGCTAGCGGCCCGAGTTCCTGCTGGAGTCGGTACATGACGATCGAACGCGTGAAACCCAAGGCGATCGAGATCCGGCGCGTCCACCGGCTCGTTGCTCGCGCCGCCGGCCTGCCGGACGTGCAGGCCGAGGTGGAGGCCAATCACGACGAGAACCGGTGGTGGCCCACCTCGATCAGCGATCCGCGGGTACGGATGCTCGCCGCCGGCTGGTCCACCCGGGTCTCCTACCAAATGGTGGACACGTACGCCCAAGTGATCACATCGGCGGAAGCACGCGGTTTCGACGACCTCGTCGCCAGCACGGACGCCGAGCTGGCCTCGTTGGTGCGCCCCATCGGCCTTCCGCAGACCCGTATCGACTACGTGCGCTCCCTCGCCGAGCTGCTCCAGGGCTGGGAAAAGGAAGGGGTCGATCCGGCAGCGGAGTCGGCGGATCTCGACGACTTGCTCCACGAATTCGCCACACGGGTGCACGGTGCGTCCTACAAGGTCGCCCAGTGCGCACTGCTTACCGCCCGCGGGTACCACTGCGGCATCATCCCGGTGGACTCCGGCATGGTCACCAAGTTGGCGCCCGTTCTGGGCATCGTCCTCCCCTCGGGCGCCGTGGCACACGAACGGATGCGGCATCTCCTTGAAGCGGTCGTTCACGCCCGCTCGGCCGAGTTCCGCTCCCTGGTCACCGACAACGAGTACCAGGTCACCATCCCGGACGGGGTGGAACCGACGTGGTGGGTGCACCTCGTTTTGATCTATTTCAAACGCCTGTACCTCAACGGTCCCTCCCCGCAGCTCTGCCGCCGGCGACCGGTCTGCACGAAGGTCGTCGGCTGCGCACACTCGACCCGGATTGCCTGATCTCTTGGGGGCGTACGTGGAACGGCTCGACGTGATCGGCAACATCAGCCTGGACCTGACCCGCTATCCCGACCACCGTGGCGGGGCCCGGCTCGGTGGCGCAGCGTTGTTCCTATCGTTGGCAGCGACGAAGGCCGGCCGCCGGGCGACTCCCGTCTGCGTCCTCGGAAGCGATCTCGCCCACCTCCCCGAGACTCCGGAGCTGGACACGCTCGACTGGTCGGCGCGGCTCCAGGCGGAAGGCACGTCCACAACCTTCGACCTGGCGTACGACCTGCAGGGCGAACTCGTGTCAGTTCGCACGGACTACGGCGTGGCCGAGGCCCTGACCGAGCATGCGCTCGGACATGTGGACACATACCCGCGCGCCACCTTTCACGTCTGCTGCCGCCGCCCGCTGGACGTTGCGGCGGTGCTCGGGCTCCTCGTCCAGACTGCGGCGGACTTCAGCGTGGACTTCTTCCTGCCGAGCGCGGAAGCGATGATCCGCGCTGCTTCGCCCTGGCTACCTGCGGCGACCACTCTGTTTGTCAACGCCGCCGAGTTCCAGCTCCTGGACCAGGCGGTCGACTGCGGCACGCTGCCGGAGGTGGTCGTCACCGACGGGCCCCGGGCAGCCGTAGTCCGGAGGTTCGGGCATCAGGTCGCATCCGCCGTGCCGCCACCACACGCTGCGCGGGAGGTTTCCGGCGCCGGGGACACCCTCGCCGGCACCTTCCTGGCCCACCGCTTGCGCGGCGCGACGACCGCCCGAGCCCTGGCCGAGGCGACAGCAGCCGCCTCCAGGTACGTCGCGGCCCCGCCCCTTCCGATCCCCGCGCCCCGACGCGGCTGACCTACCAACTGGGGAACGTCTTTCCGTGACCGTCTACATAGCCCACCGTCTCTTCGCCGCCCACGACCGTGCTCTCGCTGCAGACCTCGCCGATCGACTCGCCACGAAGGTCGGCCCCGATCGCGTCTTCCTGCCGTTCTGCGACACCGACGAGGAGGACCTCGTCGTCGAGGTCAAGGGGCGTCGCCTGTTCGAGCTGGACCGCGAACGCCTCGGGCACCTCGACGCCATGATCGCCATCCTGCACGGCCCGAGCCTCGACGATGGGGTCTGCATGGAGATCGGGTACGCCGCCGCCTCCGGCGTTCCCGTCGTCGTACTCACCAGCGATTTCCAGACCTACTCGATGACCGAGGCCGGCGCCCACCTCGAATTCCCAGACCCTCTCCTCCAGGCAGTGGCGACCCGCATCGTGCGCGTGGCCAAGCTCGGACCACCGGCCCTGCCGCCAGCTCCGCGCGGGTCACGGTTCCAGGCCTTCCAAGCGCGCAACGCGGCCCAGACGAACACGGCCCTCGACGCGGCCGTCGAGGCCCTGCTCGACCTACCGGATCGTGCTTCCCTCCCCGCTGGCTCGCCTGCGGGCATGGGTGCGCCCGTGTACTTCGAGGCGTCGCCATACACGGCATGGGGGCGAGACCTCCTGGCGAAGGCCTGCATGGATGCCGGCCACACCGTGGTGGTGCCCCAACGCTTCACAGCACCGGACCCGGTCGCTGGTGCCTTGGACGATCTGAATGCAGTCCGCTCGGCTGCCCGGCTGCTGGCCGATGTATCCGGCCCCGAGACACCACCAGGCACCGCCCTGCTCATCGGCGCGGCCCTGGCCAGCGGTGTACGGATCGCGGCCTTCCAGCCGCGCACGACATTCACCCACGCTCATGGCCGGGAGCCCAACTGGCGCAACCTCATGATCCAGTACGCCGCCGACGCTCACCTCGACAATGAAGAGGCCGTCCTGTCCTGGCTGGCCGCATGAACCTCGACGAGATCGCCGGCGAGTACCAGACCTTGGTCCTGGAGGGCTGTGACGGAGTCGGCAAGAGCACGCTCGGCGAACGCCTATCAACGCACAACGGGTTCGTCGTGGTGCACTCGCCGAGGACCCCGGACCACCTTGACCTGGCCAGCCGCTACAGGAACATCCTCGCCGGGCCGGGGCGGATCATTTTCGACCGATGCTTCATCAGCGAACTCGTCTATGGACCACTTCACCGGGGCCGTTCCCGGATCAACTGGAGCCAGGCGATCGACCTGGCTGAGAGCGTCATCGAGCGTTCCGGCGTGCTCGTTCACCTGACCGCACCACCAGCCATCATCCGCCAGCGGCTTCTCTCGCGTGATGGCGAGGCTGTCAGTCTGGGGGAGGTCTCCGCGCTGGTCACGGGGTACGAGAGGGTCTTCTCCACTCTCGCTGATTACGCCCGCGTGCTCACCCTCGACACCACGACCCTCGAACTCCCCTCGGCAGGGTGACGACCTCCTAAGCCAGCCCTCCGGCACACTGCTCCCGCTAGGCTTCGGGGGCACCTGCCGTACCGCCGCTGGAGGAGTCTTGGAGATCGGGTCCGCCCAGAAGCTCGCATGGGAAAACAAGACCCTCAAGGGGTTCAACACCACGGACGTCGCCTTGGAGTTCGGCCTTCTCACCGCCGAAGTTGGCGAGGCCTTCACCGCCTGGCGCAAGGGGCTGCCCGACCTCGGGGAGGAGCTGGCCGACGTGTTCCTTTACCTAACTGCCCTGGCGCAGATGAACGGCGTGGACCTGGAGTCCGAGGTCGCCCGGAAGATCGAAAAGAACGCGCGCCGCACATACACGCGAAACGAGCACGGGGCACAGGTCCGAACCGTTGAAGCGTAATTCCGCGGTTATCTGTGCTGCCCCGGCTCACTGCCGCGGGTGGTGGTGGTGAAGGCACTACTGTCACCGGTGCGGCACAGCCAGCCAGTACCGGCTGGGCCTGGCTGGCCGTGACCCTGACCGCCGTGGTCACCGGGGCGATGCTGCCCCGCGGGCTGCTGCGGTCGCCCGATCATGGCTGCGCTCGCGGTGAACCACGAAACCATCGGGAGCGGTGATCGTCGGCGGGGTGACCGGCGATCGGAGCGCGCTGGTATGGGTACGGGTGCAGCCGCGATGGGTGTGGCAACCCTCCGGGTACGGTGATGGTCCGCAGCGAGGAACCCAGGCCGGTGGACCTGTACCCGTCGGTGATCTACGGGTGGGCCCGCTGGTGGCTGGAGCGACTGGACGTCCCCGCCGGGTACCCGCAAAACATCCTGCTCCCGCGCCCGCCCCTCCTCCTGGACGCAGTGATAGGGCACGAAGCGGTCTGCCTTGACATCGGCCCAGCAGAGCGGCCTGGCCAGTTCGAGGCAAGAGACATGCAGGACCCCACCGAGTGGAGGTGAACCGCCCAACCACCAACCACCAACCACCAACCACCACCTCGCACCGTTCCGGCCGTCCTCCTAGGGGAATGGCTTCACGTGCAAGGCGAGTTACGTGGACGCCCTACTGCAGCACTCCGGGGCCAGCACCGTGCGGATGCGGCAGGCTCGCCGTGGACGGCCATGCCGGCTGGTCCGTGTCGCCACTATCGGCGTTCACTGCGGCTGTCTGCTCTCGAAATGGGCGCGGACCGCGATCTGCGGGAGGGCCCCGCCTTCGGGGCCCTCCCGCTGGGACATCCCCTCAGGCGGGGTGCGATTCGGTGTCGGAGTGGTTGGTGCGGCGGGCTCGTCGGCGGCGTATCACGAGTGCCGCCAGGAGCAGGAGCGTGAAGAGGATGGCGATCACGGCGGGGCCGAGTCCGTCCAGGGTGTCGGCGATCAGGCGTTGGAGGGTGCCTGCTGCGTCGATGACGGGGTCGGCGGTGGCGGGGTCGTGCTGGACACGGATTTCGTACCAGCCGTAGTAGGCGACGTAGCCGCCGACGAGGAGGAGGAGTCCGCCTCCGACGCGGGGGGCGAGGGCGCCGAGGCGGCGCAGGCGGGTGACGGCGGTGGTGCGGGTGACGGCGACGGTCAGTGAGGCGGCGCCGACGATCAGGCCCATGCCAGCGGCGTAGGCGGTGAACAGGGTGATGCCTTCGCCGGTGGAGCCGGTGCGGAAGGCGGAGACGACGATGGCGAGGAAGGGGGCGATGGTGCAGCCCAGGGAGGCAATGGCGTACGCCATGCCGAACAGCGCCATGGACGGCAGGGAGCGGGTGACCTTGGGTGCCCGGCGGAGCTTGGGGGCCAGGGCGGGCAGCTGGCGGCCGGCGAGCAGCCATCCGCCCGCGGTGGCTATGAGCAGGCCGAAGGCGATGGTGAACCAGGGCAGGTGCTGCTGGACCTGCCCGGCGACGGGCTGGATGGCGAGGCCGAAGACGCCGAAGAGGGCGGCGAATCCGGCGGTGATCGCGGCGGTGGCCGCAAGGGCCCGGCCGACGGCGACGGTGCGGCTGGGGGCGTCGTCGCCGAGGACGAGCAGGGAGAGGTAGGCGGGCAGCAGGGCGAAGCCGCACGGGTTGACGGCGGCGAGCATCCCGGCGCCGAGGGCAAGGGCGAGAGGCAGATCAGACATGGCGGTTCAGCCGGTGAGTCCGGCGACCTTGTCGGCCAGCCCCTTGCCGCTGGGCAGTACGCCTTCGTAGACGGTGGTGCCGTTCTTGTCGAGGATGACGTAGCGGCTCTGCTCGGTGACCTTGAACCGCTTCCACACCTCGCCGTTCTCGTCGGACAGGTGGGGGAAGGAGCCGGTGCCGGTGTCGGCGACGAAGTCCTTCATGGCGGTGTTCTTGTCGAGGCCGGCGACGCCGACGACGTTGGCCTTGCCCTGGTAGGTGGCGGCGACGTTGGCGGTCTCGGCGGCCTGGGCCTTGCACTTGGGGCACCAGGGCGCCCAGAACCACAGCACCGTGGGCTTGCCTGCGAGGGTCTTCGCGTCGAACGGCTTGCCGTCCACGGTGGTGGCCGTGAAGTTCAGGGCCGAGGGCACCTTGGCCCCGTTCGCCCCGGTGCCGCTCCCGTCTGAGCCGGCCGGCGGCTGGGCGGGGGACGACGCCGTCGACGGGGAGACAGCCCCCTCATCGCCGGCGGCATCGGAGCTGCCGTTCGAGCCGCAGCCGGTGAGGGCGAGCAGGGCGGCGGCGAGGGCTGCCGGAAGGACGGTGCGGGGGCGCATGGATGGCTCCTGGTTGTCGGGGACCGGAGGCGAGACTAGATTGCGCACTCGGGTCGCGGGCGTGGTGGTGGCCTCACGGTTCGGTGACGCTTGCAGCGGGGTCAGCCCGCCGAGTCCTGGAGCCGCTCGCGATCGAGCACGGTGATGCGGCCGCGGGCGAGCCGGAGGAGCCCTCGGTCCTCCATCTCGCGGAGCACTTTGGTGCAGGTTTCGCGGGAGGTGCCAGCGAGTGCGGCGAGCTGTTCGTGGGTGAGGGCGATCTGGGGGTGGCGTCCGCCCGGTCGCAGCGGGCTGCCGGACGGCTGGGCGGTGCTCAGGGTGACCAGGGTGGTCGCCACGCGTTGGGCGACGGTCTTGAAGACGCTGTCGGACAGCCTCTGTTCGAGGTCGGACAGCCGCCGGCCGAGGATCGCTGTGATCCTGGCGGCGATCCGGGCGTCGGTCAGCAGTAGCCGGTTGACGTCCGTGCGGCTCATCACGCATACGACGGTTTCGTCGAGGGCTTCGGCGTAGTTGTCGTACATGTGCTGTCCGAGCAGGACCATCTCGCCGAAGATGGTGCCCGGGGAGATGATCGCGGTGGTCAGGGCGCGGCCGTCGGCGGAGACCCTAAAGACGCGGACCCGGCCCTTCTTGAGGATGAACAGCACCTCGGACGGTTGGGTGGGCGAGTAGAGGATCTCGCCTGCGTGGTAGGTCTTCATCGGTGCCGCTTCGGCGATGGCTTCCATCTCTGCTTCGTTCAGGTCGCAGAAGATGTCGACCTCGGCCAGGCACCAGGTCCGCTCGGCTTCCTCGTCCGATGCGGCGTGGTTCATGTGGTGCGTCTCCTCGCGTCGTCCCGGGGCCCACGGCGGGGGTGTGGCACCCCACGCCGGGCTGGCCAGCGCCTCGGCGCTGCTGGCCAGACAGTAGGGCACCGCACCATCGCCCGGGCCTGTGCGGCGCGGTGCCGCGCCCGGCCGTGGGCTGGCGGGGCCAGGCGTTGACGCTGTGGGGCTCATCCCCGGGCCGTGCCTGTGTGCTTGCCCATCGCCTGGGCGATGGACGCGAACGCCGCTCCGGCGAGGAGGCCGAAGACGAGGTGGGCGCCGAGGCTGGAGGCGGTGACGTCGTTCCAGGCGAAGACCGGCATGCCCATGTTGGCGGGCATGATCCACAGCGCGCCGACGGTCCACCACACCGCGCTGTAGACCAGGCCGAGGACGACCCCGGGCGCGATGCGCTGGGCGAACTGCCCCAGCACCACGCCGAAGGTGATGCCGGCGAAGGTGGCGATGGCTAGGTGGATCAGCCATCCGGCGAAGGCGTTGGTGGAGCCGAGGAGGCCGGCGACCATGGTGATCATGGCGGTGTCCATCATCGGCCTCGACACCGACATCCAGATGCCCATCCCGATGCCGCCGACCAGGCCGGCCGCGGCGCCCCACACCGCGTACACCGGGATCGCGGCGGTCTTCGGGGATGCCTGCACGGTGGTGGCCATGGCGATCGTCCTCCCTCTTGCGGTCTGTCCGTTCTCGTCGCTGACGCTAGGACGCAGGGCCCATGCAGGTATGTGAGGGCGCTTACGTACCCGGCGGTAGATCGCCGGGCTGTCCGGGTGACTTCACCGCGGTCAGCAGCGCGTAGCCGAGTACGCCGTCGGTGACGGCGGCGCGGGCCGCGTCCAGTACGGCCGGGGCCGCCTCCAGGTCGACGCCGGCGTCGGCGAGGCGGGCCGGGGCGGTGATGCGCAGCAGGTCCAGGCGGACCTGGATCTCCGTGACCGGCTGACAGACCCTCTCGGACGGCGACGTGGCATGGATCATCCACCTGGTGAAGGACATCACCGCGTTCGTCAAAGCCCACCAGAGCGGTCACCCCACCGGGATGTCGTGAGCCCCTGGAGACCAACCAGGCCCTGGAGGCCAAGGCCGACGGCCGGGTGGAGCTGTCGGACCAGGCCACCGACCCGCCGCTGGGCGCACGGCCTCAGCACGTGCCCCGCCCGCAGGCCAGCATCCACTGCACGTCGGCGACAGCCTAGTGCTGTACACCGTCGGACTCGTCGAACGCCGCGAGGACGACACCGACAGCGGCCTGAACCGTCTGACCAGCGTCTTGGGCGAATGCGCCGGACTCAGGGCGGAGCAGCTCGCCGACACACTGCTGGTCCGCCTCGATCTGGCAGGCGGCGGCTGGCCGGCATCGCCCTCGTCGTCGTCCGCCGGTGAGTCCCGCCGGGTACCTCGAAGTCCCGGCAGCCAGTCGGCCCGGCTGGGGGATCTGTGCCCTGTTCTCGTACAGCTGGTAGCTGCCGACGCTCGGTGGGTATAGCGCGGGGCCGGTTCGGGAAGACAGCGTCAGATACTGAAGGCGGCCTCGGCGTCGGCAGTGGTGCCGAAGACCCGCAGGACCTGATCGGCCCCGGTCCTCTCCAGGATCCGGTGCAGTGGGCCCGGGACGCAGGCCAGGACCAGCGTCACCCCTGCTCTCTCCGCCTCCCGACGGGCTCCCAGCAGCGTGTTCAGCCCCGCCGAATCGCAGAACGACACATCCGTCAGGTCCAGCACGACCGCTCGCTCCGCGCGAGCGATCACCTGCTTCAGCCCCTCACGCAGCTCCGGCTGCGTGACGTAGTCCATGACCCCGCGTACCTTCGCCACCAGGCAGAGGCCGGACACGGTCGTCTCAACCGAAGGAAGATCATCCACAGTGCCTGCCCAACAGCCTCGTACGGGACCTTGAGATTGCCGTCCTACCTACCCGACAGAGCCCGTCCGATACCGCCGGAGGGGCTCACGGTCCTCCCCCACGGACTGCTGCCCCGCAGACAATGGATGAACCAGGTTTCGAGAAATCTCCAGGTGATGCCGGCCCGGCCGACGAAGGGGCAGAGCTGATCGTGGAACAGCAGGCCGGAGGATGGGCCTTCCTCACCAACCATGCGCACGTGCTGCTGGCCATCGCACACGATCCCGCTGCGCGTATCCGTGACATCGCCGCAGCTTGCCACATCACCGAACGCACCGCCCAGACCATCGTCGGAGACCTCGAACAGGCCGGGTACCTCAGCCGGGAGCGAGACGGACGGCGCACGCACTACACCCTCCGCATGGACGAGAGGCTGCGTCATCCGGCGGAGGCCCACCTGACCGTCAGGGCCCTGCTGGAGGCGTTCACCGGCCGCGACCGCGAGGATCTTCCCCGGCGGGCGAGTGAGGGCCAGGCAAGCTGATCCGGATCGGGTAACGCGCGCTGCTCGACCGAAGCAGGAGTTGCAGAGCCAGCTGGATACGCACGACCGGTCTGCAAGCGGATCTTCTCCAAGAAGATCCGCACCCGGGTGAAGAACCCGACGGAGCCGGAAAGGCTCTGAAGCGGATCTCGACGGCACGAGCGACGAGGCGACCGACACACTCGCCCGGCAGACCGAGTACCGCACGAAGGACGTCGTGACGAAACCGCTGGGGCAGGCCCGGAACAGAGGAGACGGCGGGTGATCCCGGGCGGGCCGCCCTCGTTCGGCCGACAGCGCGGGCCCCGCCTTGTTCGTTGTGCGGGTGTGGACGACCAACGGAGGGTCTTGGACCAGTGGACGTACGGGGCCGGGCCGCAGCGCCGCGAATTGAGGTTCTCCATCGAAGCCGCCCTCGCCCGGCGCCTGGGAGTGGTGCCCAAGCCATCGGAGTGGCCCCCCGGCGAGCTCCGGCGGGACCAGGCGGTGCGACGGCCGGTGCCGCCTCGTAGGCTGCCGCCATGACCGAGATCCACGCCCCGACGCCCCGCGACGCGTTCAAGCTACTGCTCGCGGGTAACCAGCGCTTCGTTTCAGGCGCCCCCGAGCATCCGAATCAGGATGCCGTCCGCCGCGCCGAGACCGCACCGTCCCAGCAGCCCTTCGCCGTGCTGTTCGGGTGCTCCGACTCCCGGCTGGCCGCCGAGATCATCTTCGATCGCGGCCTGGGCGACCTGTTCGTGGTGCGCACCGCGGGGCATGTCGTTGGCACGGAAGTGCTCGGCAGTCTCGAGTTCGGCGTGAGCGTCCTCAACGCGCCGCTGGTCGTCGTCCTCGGCCACGACTCGTGCGGCGCCGTCAGCGCGGCCCGCTCAGCCCTGGAAGACGGGCAGACGCCGGGCGGCTTCGTCCGGGACGTCGTCGAACGGGTGACCCCGAGCGTGCTGGCGGCCCGCGCCGCCGGACGCGAGACGGCCGACGAGATCGTGGCCGAGCACATCGAGCACACCGTGGACCTGCTTCTGGAACGCTCCCGCGTCCTGGCCGAGCGGGTGGCCGCCGGCCGCCTCGGCGTGGTGGGGCTTTCCTACCGGCTGGCCGACGGCAGTGCACAGCTTGTCGCCTCTCGCGGCCTCGATGCGGCGGTTCCCACCGCGTCCTGACCGCCCCGGCCGTGGGTGCTCAGCATGGTTTGCCGCGGCCAGAGAACCTGCGCACACGTGGAGGGAACCATGGTGTTCGCCGCTTGACCCTCCTCGAATGCGCATCCCCGATGGCTCACGTAGACCACACCCAGCCCCGCGCCGACCTGGCGCGGGGCGCGGGCTGCGAGGTGTGCAGGGGATGGGGAACAGTCGTCACCGACGAGGGGCGGCACGAACTGTGTCCGGCCTGCCAGAGCACTTGCCTCAGTCGAATCCGTCACGAATCCGCCCAGCCCCCGCGCCCGGAAGCCGTCGGGGCACGGCGTCGTTGCTGGTCACACCGGTGGTCCGGGGCCCTGCGGCGCGGCGGAGCCGGTTGGCGATCGCCAGTCCCAGCCCCTCCTCCACCGGCAAGGACGCGACGATGAGATCGCACCCCTGCTGGTCGAGGTCACGCAGGAACCCGTACAGCCCACGCGCATAGGCGGCCATCGAGGCGGGAACCGACACCACGGCATGCGCCTTCACCAGGGCGTCGGCGCAGGAGGCAGGCAGAAAGACGCCCACCCGGTGCCCCAACTCCTGCGCCAGCTCCGCGTCGGCGACGACCTTCTCGGGCTCGACCAGGACGACCTGCGCACGCGGGGCGTAGTGGGACGGATGCTGGCCCGGCACCCGGACCGGGCTGGCCGCGGGGACTGCGAGCGGGGAACCCAGCACCGCTTCGAGGTCCTCGCGCGTCACACCGCCAGGCCGCAGGATGGTCGGCATCTCGCCCGTGACGTCGACGATGGTGGACTCGACGCCGACCTCGCAGGGGCCGCCGTCCAGCACGAAGTCGATGGCGTCGCCGAGCTCGGCACGGACGTCGTTCGCGGTCGTGGGGCTGACCTGGCCGAAGCGGTTGGCGGACGGAGCCGTGATGCCGCCGCCGAAGGCCGCCAGCAGTCCGAGTGCGACGGGGTGGTCGGGCACGCGCACGGCCACCGTCTCCTGGCCACCGGTCGCTTCGAAGGGCACCCGGGGACCGCGCCGCAGGACCAGCGTCAGCGGCCCAGGCCAGAAGTGTTCGGCCAGCAGGCGGGCCGTCGCGGGGACGTCCTGGACCCAGTCGTCCAGGTGCTCCGCGCCGCCAATGTGGACGATCAGGGGGTGGGAGGGCGGGCGCCCCTTCACCTGGAAGATCCGCGCCACGGCGGCGGGGTCCTCGGCATTGGCGCCCAGTCCGTAGACGGTTTCGGTCGGGAGGGCCACCAGGCCGCCGGCGCGCAGCACACCGGCCGCCTTCTCGATGTCATTGGTGCTTGCCATCACCCTCGAATCCTAAGGCGCGTCAAGGACCAGCGACGGCCATGATCAATCTCAGCCCAACCACGGTTCCGGCTGTCCGGCGGCGCCAGTCGCCGGCCCGGCCTCCCCGATGGCGACCAGCGAGGCGGAGGCCGCGCACGCCGCGAGGGAGGCAGTCTGCCCCGGGGCCCGGCCGAGCAGTCACAGGCCGAGGGCCAGCAGTATCCGCCAGGCGTCGTCGGCGCCGCGGGGTCCTTCGCGGTCCAAAGACAGGCGGCATCCGGATTCGTCAGGCCGTCGGCCTCGAGGCTGTAGTAGCGGGACACGTCTTTCCAGAAGCACGGCGACCGGGTCCTGCTCGGCGTGAAGGCCCGGCCAGATCCGGCCCGGTTTGCGGACGCTGTGCGCGCGGCGACGTTGAGACGTTGTGCGGGCCAGGCGCACGGGTGGGTGGGACGCCGACGGCCGGCATCCCGAGCAGGGGATGCCAGCCGCTGTTCTATGTGGTTCAGGCGCTGGGGTCGTGGGCGCCGACGAGTTCCTCCAGGACGTCTTCCATGGTGACGAAGCCGATAACGGTGCCCTTGGCGCCGGTGACGGCGGCGAGGTGGGTGTCGGCTGCGCGCATGGCGGTCATGGTGTCGTCGAGGGGGGTGTCGAGGGCGACCTTGGTGATCGGATGGAGCGCGCTGTGCGGGAACGGGGCGGTGCGGTCGTGGGCGGCAAGGGCGTCCTTGATATGCAGGTAGCCCAGGATCGCCTCGCCGGGTCCGGTGACCGGCAGGCGGGAGAACCCGTGTGTGGCCGCCGCCCTTTCCAGGCCCTGCGGGGTGATGTCGTGGCCGACGGTGACGATCCGCTCCAGCGGGACCATCACTTCGCCGACGGGGCGGGTGCCGAGCTCCAGGGCGTCCTGGAGGCGCTCTCCGTCTTCCGGGCCGAGGAGGCCGGCGGCGGATGAGTCCTTGACGAGGCGGGCGAGTTCGTCGTCGGTGAAGACCGCGGCGATTTCGTTCTTGGGCTCGACCTTCAGCAGCCGCAGCAGCATGTTGGCGAAGGCGTTGATGCCGAAGATGAACGGGCGCAGGGCGCGGGTGAGGGCCACCAGCGGCGGGCCCAGGAGCAGGGCGGTGGGCGCCGGGGCGGCGAGCGCGATGTTCTTGGGCACCATCTCGCCGATGAGCATGTGCAGGTAGGTGGCCAGGGTGAGCGCGATGACGAACGCGATCGGGTGGATCAGCGCGTCGGGGACTCCGATGGCGTGGAAGGGGGGTTCCAGCAGGTGGGCGATGGCCGGTTCGGCGACCGCGCCCAGGACGAGGGAGGAGACGGTGATGCCGAGCTGGGCGGTGGCCATCATGGCCGAGAGGTGCTCCACGCCCCACAGGGTGGTCTTGGCCCGGCGGTTGCCCTTGAGGGCGGCCGGTTCGATCTGGCTGCGGCGTACGGAGATCAGGGCGAACTCGGCACCGACGAAGAAGGCGTTGGTGATCAGCGTGAAGGCGCCGATCAGCAGCTGGATCGCGGTCATCGGCCCGTCTCCTCGTCGGTAGCGGTGGTATCGGCCGGTGCGGTGAGCGTGATCCGGTCGGCGCGGTGGTGTTCTATGTCGAGCACCGTGAGTTCCCAGCCGTCGACGGTGACCGTGTCGCCTTCGACGGGGATGCGCTCCAGGCGGGTGGCGATCAGGCCGGCGAGGGTCTCGTACGGGCCCTCGGGCACGGTAAAGCCGATCTCTGCCAGCTCGTCGACGCGGACGCTGCCGCCGGCCTCCCATGCCCGGCGGCCGTCCTGTTCGGGGGCTTCGAGGAGGTCGGGGACCTCGTGGGGGTCGTGTTCGTCGCGGACCTCGCCAACGACTTCTTCCACGATGTCCTCTACGGTGGCGACGCCTGCGGTGCCGCCGTACTCGTCGATGATCACGGCCATGGTGCGGGCCTTGCGCAGCCGGCCGAGGAGGGTGTCCACGGGCAGGGAGTGCGGCACCAGCAGCGGCTCGGTCATCAGCTCGGTGACCTCGGTCTTGACCCGCTGGTCCTCCTCCAGGGCGAGGACGTCGCGGATGTGGACGGTGCCGATGACCTGGTCCAGCGCGTCGCGGTAGACGGGGAAGCGGGACAGGCCCGTGGCCAGCGTCAGGTTCGCCGCATCCGCCGCGGTGGCGTGGGCTTCCAGCGCCTGCACATCAACCCGCGGGGTCATCACGTTCTCCGCGGTCAGCTCGGCCAGGTGCAACGTACGGACGAACAGCTCGGCCGAGTCCGCCTCGATCGCGCCCGCGCGGGCGGAATGCCGGGCCAGCGCCACCAGCTCCTCCGGGGTGCGGGCGGAGGCCAGCTCCTCGGCCGGTTCCAGGCCGAAGCGGCGAACCAGGCGGTTGGCGGTGTTGTTCAGGTGCCGGATCAGCGGGGCGAACGCGGCCGTGAAGGCGCGCTGCGGTCCGGCGACGACCTTGGCGACGGCCAGCGGCCGGGAAATCGCCCAGTTCTTCGGCACCAGCTCACCGACCACCATCAGCACGACGGTCGAGATCGCGACGCCTAGGAGGGTCGCCGTGGTCGACACCGCCCCCTCGGGCAGGCCGGCCGAGGCCAGGGGCCCGCGCAGCAGTGCGGAGACGGACGGCTCGGCGAGCATGCCGATGACCAGCGAGGTCACCGTGATGCCCAGCTGGGCACCGGAGAGCTGGAAGGTCAGGCGCTTGGCGGCCTTCAGGGCGCCTTCGGCACCCCGCTCACCGGCCTGGGCGGCGCGTTCGAGCTCACTGCGCTCGACGGTGGTGAGAGAGAACTCGGCGGCGACGAACACCGCACACGCCAGCGTCAGCGCGAGAGCGAGCATGAGCAGCAGCAGCTCGGTCACCGTGCCACCCCCGCTCCCGGCTCAACAATCTGCGGGCAAGGCGTAGCACGGCTCGTACTGGGAGGTTCACCCATTGCGGGTCTGCTGCTCCTTCTTCACTCGGCGGACCGGGGCGCGGTCCTGGGGCTTGGCGGTCAGTATCGGCGACACAACTGTAAAGGAGTAGTAAAGACCCTGGCCAGCGGGTCTCACACGGCGAGAAGAGTGGTGCTTTGCAGACTTTCCCGGCCAACCTGCGCCTGCGGACTCCGTAGCTGTCGCACTGCTCCTATGCTTCTACATGCTTGTAGATTACGCCAGGGCGGGGCGGTGTATTCCGTGCTGCCCGGTGACGTGCGCGCACCCTTCGGGGTGCGCCGGGCTGGAGGGGAACAGCATGGCTTCGATCGACCTGGACAAGGTGCTGGACAAGGCGTGGGCGGACAAGAGCCTGCCCGAGGTGCTGGCCGCGCCCGTGTCCGCGCTCAAGGGCGTCTCGGACCGGCAGGGGGAGCTGCTCAAGGAGGCGTTCGGCGTCAAGACCGTCGCCGACCTCGCCGAGCTGAAGTACGTCGGCTGGGCCAAGGCCCTCGCGGCGCTGGACGCGGCCAAGTAACACCCCCGCACCCGCGCGGTGCCGCAGGCCCGGAACCTGGCCAGCGGCGCCGCTGCGTGCACCACACGACATCACGAAGCGACACATGTGAAGGAGAACGCCACGATGGTGTTCAAGCGCCTGCTCGGCTCGATGGGTGTCGGCGGCCCCGCCGTGGACACCGTTCTCGACCCGGTCACCGCAGTGCCCGGCGGCACCCTGACCGGCGAGGTCCGCCTCACCGGCGGGCGGGCCGACTTCGACATCGAGCACATCACCCTTGAACTCGTCGCCCGCGTCGAGGCCGAGCACGACGACGGCGAACACGAGGGCACGGCCGTCTTCGAGCGGTTCAACGTCGGCGGCGGCTTCCGCCTCGCCGAAGGCGAGCAGCGCGCCGTGCCGTTCGCGATCACGCTCCCGTGGGAGACCCCGATCACTCAGCTGCACGGCCAGCCACTGGGCATCGTCCTGGGTGTGCGGACCGAGCTCGGGGTGGCCGGAGCCAAGGACAAGGGCGACCTCGACCCCCTCACGGTGGAACCGCTGCCCGTCCAGGAGGCCATCCTGGAAGCCTTCGGCCAGCTCGGCTTCGGCTTCAAGTCCGCCGACCTCGAATACGGACGTATCGGCGGCACCGGCCAGCAACTGCCCTTCTACCAGGAGCTCGAACTCACCCCGGCCCCGCAGTACGCGCACCAGGTGAACGAGATCGAGGTGACCTTCCTCGCCAACCCGGGCGGGATGGAGATCGTCCTGGAGGCCGACAAGCGCGCCGGCCTCTTCTCCGGCGGCCACGACGCGCTCGCCCGCCACGTCGTCAGCCACGACGGGGCGGCGCACCGCGACTGGAACGCCGTCGTCGGCTCCTGGATCAGCCAGCTCATCGACGCCCACACCGCCCGAACCGCCCACCACCCGTACGGACATGGCGACACCCACGCCGGCCATGCCCACAAGGACGAGCACGGCCACCACGACCACGACAGCCACCACGGCGGCCACCGGTCCGGCCCCGGCATGGGCACCGTCGTTGCCGCCGGCGCCGCGGGCCTGGCCGTCGGCGTGGTGGGCGGGATGGTCGCCGCCGAAGCCGTCGACGAGATCGGCGACTTCTTCGAAGGCGACGACGAGGGCGGGGACGAGGAGGCGTAAGGCTCGCGCTTCGCCCACCCCACCAACTTCTACGTTGGTGTAGAAATGAATGGTCCGGACCGGCCCTCCGGCCCGGACACCCCTACGAACCAGTGGAGTTCTCCATGGCCCTGTGGGACCGTTTCAAGGAATCCGCCCAGCAGATGCAGACACAGCTGGAAGCGAAGAAGAACGAGCTGAAATCCGGTGCGTTCCGCGACGCGAGCATGGCCATGTGCGCCCTGGTCGCCGCCGCCGACGGCACGATCGACGACTCCGAACGCCGACGGGTGGCCCACCTGATCGCCACCAACGAGGTCCTGCAGAACTTCCCTGCCGACGACCTCCAGCGACGCTTCGACAGCTACCTCAACACCCTCACCGCTGACTTCGACTTCGGCAAGGTCAGCATCCTGCAGGAGATCGCCAAGGCGAAGAAGAAGCCCGCCGAGGCCCGCGCCGTCATCCAGATCGGCATCGTCATCGGCGGCGCGGATGGCGACTTCGACAAGACCGAACAGGCCGTCGTCCGCGAAGCCTGCTACACCCTCGACCTTCCCCCGCACGAGTTCGACCTCTGACTGCCGGCGCCCGCCCACCCCATGGGTGTTGGGGCCGCGCGGCTTCCGTAGACCGGGCTACGCGCTGAGGCGGCGGCCGCCTTTCGCTTCCGCAGCGGCCAGGTCCATGCGCGGAGCGGTGGGCGCTGGGTCCTGCCGTGCGCGAGCGTGTGGAGAAGTGTCATTCGACGCCCGCGCGTACGACGGTTACTGGGCACTGGGCGTGATGGAGGACGGACTGGCTGACCGAGCCCAGCAGCAGTCCGGTGAAACCCCCGCGTCCGTGGGCGCCGACCACGATCAGCTGGGCGCTGCCGGTTGCCTCGATCAGTGCCAGCCGGGTGCGTCCGCGCACCAGGCGCGGGTGAACGGTCAGGTCCGGGTACCGCTCGCGGTGCCCGGACAGGGCCTCGGTCAGCAGGCGCTCCTCCGTCGCTTGCAGCTGGCGCACGTCGCCGATCAGGTCCACTATCTCCAGCGGGCGGCCCGGGGCGGGCTTCTCGGCGTCGGTCCAGGTGGTCCAGGCGTGCAGAGCGACCAGCTCAGCGCCGCGCAGGGCCGCCTCGGTGAACGCGAACGCGACCGCCGCCTCCCCCTGAGAGGAGCCGTCCACGGCAACCAGCACGGGCCCGGAAGGCTGCGGCCGCCCGCGGACCACCATGACCGGGCAGGAGGCGTGGGCGGCAAGGTGGACCGCCGTCGACCCCAGCAGCACATGGACGAAGCCGTCCGGGCCGCGATGCCCGACCACGAGGAGCTGCGCGGTCCGCGACTCCGCCTCCAGCGCGGTGACCGCCTCACCCGCGATCACGCCGTGGCTCGCCTGAACTCCGGGGGCCGCGGCCCGGGCCCGGATGAGGGCCTCGGCGAGTATCTGCTCGACCCTCTCGCGCACACCCCCGGCCGGCGGGCCCAGAGGCGAGGTTCCCCGCGGGACGTGCAGGGCGGGCCAGACGAACGCATGGACGATGTGCAGCTCCGCGTCCCGTATCCGCGCTTCGCGAGCGGCAACGTCCACGGCGGCCAGAGCAGCAGAGGAGCCGTCCACCCCGACCACTACCGGCCCGGACATCGCTTCGCCTCCCGTCACCGGCCCTCACACGCTGACCGCTGCCCTCTTCAGCTTCTCCCGCCGACGGCGCGTGTGCCAGCAGGGCTTAGAGGGGGGTGGCGGCGTGAAGGATGAAGAAGAGGGTGACGGCCGAGTTCGCCGACGACAGCGCGGAGACGGTGGTGCCGGCCGCGGCGCCCCAGGTGGCCAGCCCCACCGCGGTGAACAGCGACGGCCAGCGGTGGGCGTGGGGGGCAGGGCCCAGCAGGGCGGCGACCCGCCGCGGCACCGGGCCCGCCTCGGCGAGTGAGGCGAGCGTGGCCAGCGGGGAACCACGGCTGATCAGAGCAGCCTTGCCGATCGCCACGGCCACCGTGCGGCGGCTGCCGACCGCGCGGGCCGCCTCCTCGTCCGCCCACCGCTCGGCGGTGTAGGTCACCGCGGAGCGCAGCGGGCGCAGGAACGGATTGGCCCGTGCGGCCAGCTGTACGGCCAGCAGGAACCGGTGGTGACGTCCGGCCAGGTGGGCGCGTTCATGGGCGAACAAGGCCCGGCGCTCACGTGAGGGCAGGGCGGCGAGCATGCCGGTGCTCACCACGATCCGGTCCCGTCGGCCGCCGGGCAGTGCGTACGCATACGGAATCTCGTCGGGCAGCACGGCGACCGGGGCGGGGGGAAGACCTCGAAGGGCCCGCCCGCTCGCCTTGCGGACCCGGCGGTGCCGCCACGCCGCAGACCAGCAGGAGGCGATGACCGCGAGGAGGGCCGGGATGGCCGCCTTGCCCGCGACCTCGTCGTACGGGACCGCTTCGCGGACCTCGGGATCCGACCAGCCGTCGGGGAGGGGATTGCCGGGAAGCTGCGCGGTCCCGACCACCATCAGCAGCGCCAGGCACAGCGTGCTGCACACCGCCAGCACCGCAGCGACCCCGGTCAGCAGCCACGTCGCGGTCCGCGGATGCAGATGATGTTCGGCCAGGCGCGCAACGGGCCATGCCGTTAAGGGCAGCACCAGCGGCAGGAAGACGAAAACCCCCATGACGGTCAGTCTTCCCCATCCTCGGGCGCCTGGGCCAGCAGCTCCCGCAGCAGCTGCTCGTCCCGGGGCGAGAGGGTGGTCACGAAGCTGGCCAGTACCGCCTGCCGGTCACTCTCCGCGTCCAGGACCCGCCGCATCCGCCAGGCGGCCAGCCCGGCCTCGTCGGCAACCGGAGTCCACTGAAAGGACCGGCCCACCCGCTCACGGGCGACCGCGCCCTTGGCCTGCAGCCGGGTCAGGATCGTCATCACCGTGGTGTAGGCGATACCGCCACCGATGTGCTCCTGCACCCAGCCCGCGGTGACCGGGCCCGGCGCCCGGCCCAGTGCCGTCAGCACCTGTGCTTCCAGCTCACCCTGACCGCGGCGGCGGGAAGGGTCGGCACCGCCCGTGTTCTGCACCGTCATGCCGTCAACCTCCCACCTCAAGGCCCCACCCGCCGCACGGAGGGGCGGTTCATCGTACAGACCAGACGATCTTCCCACCGGCCCGCAGGCGACCCAGCCAGGCAGCCTCGGGCTCCGCTGAACTCGCAGCCACGAACACGGCGTGCCGGTGCTGCGATGGCGACCACCTGATGCATCGTTACCGTCGGCGCCCATCGCCTCTCCTGCACCGGCATCGCCTTGGCCGAAAGGTGTTCGCCACCCGCAGACCCACTGTGCCACTCACCCCAACAGGTTTCTACATTGCTGTAGATTCTGGTGGAGGTAGCCAGCAGCCCGGGCGAACCCCGCCTGGGCGCGGTGGCGCGGAACAGGGAGTCAAGACATGGGTGTGAGTCTGTCCAAGGGCGGCAACGTCTCGCTGAGCAAGGAGGCCCCGGGCCTGACCGCCGTGCTGGTCGGCCTCGGCTGGGACGTACGGACGACCACCGGGGTCGACTTCGACCTCGACGCCAGCGCCCTGCTGGTGAACGCGTCCGGGAAGGTCCCCTCCGACCAGCACTTCGTCTTCTACAACAACCTCAAGAGCCCCGACGGCTCCGTCGAGCACACCGGCGACAACCTCACGGGCGAAGGGGAGGGGGACGACGAGGTCGTCAAGGTCAACCTCGCCACCGTGCCCGCAGACGTCGACAAGATCGTCTTTCCGGTCTCCATCCACGACGCCGAGAGCCGCGGTCAGAGCTTCGGCCAGGTCAGGGGCGCTTTCATCCGAGTCGTCAACCAGGCCGGCGGAACGGAGATCGCCCGCTACGACCTCTCCGAGGATGCCTCCACCGAGACCGCGATGGTCTTCGGCGAGCTCTACCGCAGCGGTGCCGAGTGGAAGTTCCGCGCCGTCGGCCAGGGCTACGCCTCCGGCCTCTCCGGCATCGCCGCCGACTTCGGCGTCGGCGTCTGACCGGGCAGTACGAGGCGGCCGGGGGGTGGACCGCCGCGTTTCGGCCTGCCCCCGGCTCTTCCCGGCCGACTGTCGAACCAAGCGGTCGGGCGGCCGTTCGGCGTAGATGCAGCGTCGCCGGGTCGAGCTTCCCAAATCTACAGTGATGTAGATTTTATCTTGGTCTGCGCCCCGGCAGCGGGGACGCGGCGTTTCGGCCCCTTGAGCACCAGGAGGACACCGGTGGGCATCAACATGAGCAAGGGCCAGCAGATCAGCCTGGAGAAGAGTGGCGGCGGTGCGCTGAGCGTCGTACGGATGGGGCTGGGCTGGCAGGCGGCACCGCGTAAGGGCTTTCTCGCCCGCATGACCGCGAAGGAGATCGACCTCGATGCATCGGCCGTCCTCTTCGCAGGCCAGGACCCAGTGGACGTGGTGTTCTTCCAGCAGCTGACCAGCAAGGACGGCTCCGTACGCCACACCGGCGACAACCGTGTCGGCGGCGCCGGCCAGGGCGGGGACGACGAATCCATCCTGGTGGACCTCCAGCGGGTGCCCGTGCACGTGGACCAGATCATCTTCACCGTGAACTCCTTCACCGGGCAGACCTTCGCCGAGGTGGAGAACGCCTTCTGCCGCCTCATCGACGAGAGCAACGGCCAGGAGCTGGCCCGCTACACCCTCTCCGGCGGCGGCAAGTACACCGCGCAGGTCATGGCCAAAGTCCACCGCTCCGGCACCGGCTGGAACATGTCCGCCATCGGGGAACCGGCCGACGGCCGCACCTTCAAGGACCTGCTGCCCGCCATCGCCTCCCACCTCTGAGCGCACCCGGCACCTCAAGCCCCACGCCGCCGGCGGCCGTGAACGAGGGCCGCGCAGCGTCCGGGCGGGAAGGACACACCGACTACGCCCACGACGGACACATCCACCGCCCTCACGGCGATCACACGGACGAGTGCGAGCCCGCCGGACACACGAGCCACGACAGCCACGAACACCAGCACGGTGAAGGCTGCGGACATGTCAGCGTCCCGCACGGCGACCACGTCGACTACGTCCACGACAGCCACCGCCACGCCGAACACGACGGGCACTGGGACGACCACTGAAGCCGCCGTGGCTTGCCGGACCGGGGACGGACTCTCAGAAGGCACGCGGGGACATGGGGATATCCTCCCCGTCGATCACGGCCGTACAGCGTGGCACGCCGGGCCCCGGCGCGATCCTCACGCTCACCGGCCTTGGGGGATCCGTCGGCAGCTCCCCGGAAACGATCACAGGGCGTTTCCCGTTCAGCTGCGCACGGCCGGTCTCTTTGCCGTCGACCATCAGTTCAATCACCCCACGGTGACCGATGCGGATGTTCACAGTCACGGAATGCCCGTGAACGTCGACGTGGAAATGGTGACGGCCAGCCATCACGCACCTGTCTCTCGGGACATCACGGCGTGCGGTTGAGGGTGGCCGCACCGAAGGAGACGTCGAAGCGGTCGCACCAGATGGAGAGGCTGCTGTAGTCGGCGAGGTTCACATCCGCCGGGACGGGATAGTTCTGGTCGCCCTTGTTGCCCTTGAGCTCGCCCAGGCTGACGTGCTTGCCGTCGTCGAAGACGTGCCAGCCCTCTTGGCCCTCGATCACGGGGGCATCGGTCAGCCAGACCCGCAGGTCCGGGCCGTTGCTGGTGTCCAGGCTCTCCAGGCGCAGGGTATGGGAGCCGTCGGCGAGGCGCAGGACTTTCACCGTGCCGGTGGTGGTGTGCTCGTGGCTGATCAGAGTGCCCTGGGCCACCGTGCGCGGCTGGCCAGCCGGGATGCCCGACGTGCCGGGTGACTGGGGTACGGATACCGAGGGGACGGCCTCGTCAACGGTCTCGTCCGCCCACAGCTGCCAGGGCTCGAACCAGTACAGGCCGAAGGCCATCCCGCCCGCCGCCACTGCCAGCCCGCCGATCAGCAGCGGTCTGCGCCGCCGCCGCACGTGCTCACCTGCCACGATCCGGTCCTCCGTCCCCGCTGCGAGCGCCCGGCCCTGCCTGCATGTGCGGGCGGCGCACGGAGCGCTCTTCCCAGGCCGTGCGGTCAACCTACGGCCTGCCCACAGCACCGCACCCGTTGCCCATGGCCTGGCACAATCATGCCTCCGCACGCACGCCCCGGGCATCTCACCCCTCACACAACTCCACCCGGTCCCTGCGCTCGCCGCCCGGCGAGCGCGATACGCCGGGTACGCCGACGCGCCGCGCCAGGCCGAATGCCGCAGACTGCTGTATAAGGTCGGCGTCCTCGCGCCGGCCGTGGTGAAAGTGGCCCGGTGTGCTTGATGTCCCGCTTTGGCTGTGGGGGGCGTTCGCCGCGACGGTGGTGGTCTCGCTCGCGGTGGACTTGCTGGCGCACCGAACCGCCCACGTGATCGGATTCAAGGAAGCCGCTGCGTGGAGTGCTGGCTGGGTGAGCCTGGCACTCATCTTCGGCGCCGTCGTCTTCCTCGTCCTGGGCGCGACGGCGGGAACCGAGTACACGACCGCGTGGCTGCTGGAGAAGAGCCTGTCGGTCGACAACCTGTTCGTCTTCGCCGTGATCTTCGCGTACTTCAAGGTGCCGCGCCCCTACCAGCACCGTGTGCTGTTCTTCGGCGTCATCGGTGCGCTCGTCTTCCGCGGGATCTTCCTGTCCCTCGGTGTGGCCGTGGTCAGCCGCTTCACCGCGGTCCTGTTCGCCTTCGCCGCCGTCCTCTTCTACAGCACCTACAAGCTCCTCAAGGACGAGGAAGAGAGCTTCGACCCCGGCAAGAGCTTCGCCGTCCGCATGCTCCGCAAGGTCATCCCGGTCCGGGACGAGTACGCCGGGACGAAGTTCTTCGTCAAGGAAGCCGGCAAGCGCGTGGGCACCCCGCTGCTCGCGGTGGTCGCCGCGATCGAGGCCGCCGACCTGATCTTCGCCGTCGACAGCGTTCCGGCCGTCCTCGCGGTCAGCGACGACGCCTTCATCGTCTACACCAGCAACGCCTTCGCCATCCTGGGCCTGCGGGCCCTCTACTTCCTGCTCGCTGGCCTGCTGGACCGGTTCCACTACCTGAACAAGGGCCTGGCGATCATCCTGTCCTTCATCGGCGTCAAGCTCATCCTTCAGGCGTCCCACAAGATGATCAGTACCAGCATCCCGGAGATCCCCACACCGGTGAGCCTGGCCGTGATCATCACCGTCCTGGCCGCCTCCGTCGTGCTCAGCCTGAAGCGGCCCGCCAAGCCAGACGGCCCACAGGGACACACGTCCGGCGGCCAGGACGAGCAGCCCGCAGACCCCGGCCATGGCACCGGGCACGGCGACGGTAACCGGCAATCCGATCCCCCCGGGTCCGATGGGTAGCCCTGCAGCCAGCACTCACCCCGACGGCGGAACCACAACGCTGCCACTATCCGACTCTGCAATACGGGCATATCGTAAATAAATGGTCAAGAAAGAGCGTGACCCCGACACGTACGTCTGCCCAGCGTGCGAGCAGCCCGTCACAGCTGAGATCACACGCCACAAGACACTCGGCATCTTCGTACCCCAGTGGGGCCCAGGGCCGTGCCACAACCCCGACTGTCCCGAGTACATGCCGAAACCACGGCACAGGGGCGACGGTGCCCATCTACCCCCGAAGCTTCCTGAGGACGACGCGGACCACGCGCAGCTGACCGCAGTCGTCAAGGAGTGGGCGGCTGCGATCGTCTCCAATGACGTCGCACGGATGGCGAGCTTCATGGCAGAGGACTGGGTCATCGTCTCCGATTCGGGCATCTCCACCAAAGACCAGTTCCTCGCGTTCGTCGAGTCCGGCGCGCTGACCCACTCGGCGATGGAACTCATCAGCCCGCCCAGGATCCGCGTGCACGGTGATACCGCCGTGTTCACGGCGCGCGCCACGAACACGGCCCACTACGGAGGCCGACAGTCCGATGCCGACGAGTGGACGACCGATGTCTTCGTGAGGCAGGACGGCCGCTGGCTGTGCGTGCTGAGCCACATCACAGCAGCCGCTCCGTCGCCTTCATGAGCTGACAGCATCCCCACGCCCGCCGCGATTCGAGTCTGGCCTCAGCCTGGCCCGCATCGAGTTGGCGCGGACATCGTCGCCGTACTATCCGCCAACTGCGATCCTCGGTCACATGCATCGACCTGGCTTTGTTCACGAGAACGAGAACGAGCAGCAGATGTTCACCACTTCGGGAGGCAGGACGGTTGGTGACTGTTCGAATCCTCCTGCTGGCGCGAGAGCGTCGAGGTGAGTTCGCTGATTGCGGCCTCGGGAAACATCGGTCCAGCGGCGGTTATCAGTGAGAACGATCATGCGGAACCTCGCCGGAGCGACGCTCCGCTGGGGTTCGGTGCCCTTGCACGGCGGGAGCTTTCCGGTCAGCCGGCCCCGTTGTGTGTCTCTTCGGGTGCCTGTGGCCGGGTGCCGGAGGTGCCGGTCCAGCTGGCGAGGAGGGCCAGGGCTTCGGCGGAGGGGGAGGCGGGTTCGGGGGTGTAGATGGTGAGGGTCTGTTCGGGGTCGCCTTCGACGGCCAGGACCAGGTAGTCGAGGGTGAGGTCGCCGACGAGCGGGTGGTGGAGGCGTTTGGTGCCGCTGGTGTGGGCGACGACGTTGTGGTCGGCCCACATGCGGCGGAAAGCGTCGCTGTGCAGGGACAGCTCGCCGATCAGCTCGGTGAGCTGCGGGTCGTCGGGGTGGCGTCCGGCGTACAGGCGCAGCGCGGCCAGGCAGTCGCCGGCGACCCGTTCCCAGTCGGCGTACAGCGTGCGGGCGGCCTCGTCGAGGAAGACGAAGCGGGCGAAGTTGCGCTCTCCTCGATCGCCGGCCTCGTCGGCGCCGAGTTCAACGCCGCGTACGCCGCCTCCAAGTTCGGCGTCGAGGGCTGGATGGAATCCCTCCACCACGACATCAAGCCGTACAACATCCGCACCACCATCGTGGAGCCCGGCTTCTTCCGCACCGAGCTACTCGTGGACGCCTCCACCACCTGGCCCGAGCCGACCATCGACGACTACGCCACACGCACCACCGCCACGGTCGAAGCCTGGAAGAGCATCAGCGGGCAGCAGCCCGGTGACCCCGCCAAGCTTGCCCACGCCCTTCTGGCCATCGCCGACCAGGACCAGCCGCCGCTGCGCTTCCTCGCCGGCGCCGACGCCATCGAAGGCGCCACGGCCAAGGCCCGGGAACTCCTCGCCCAGGCCGAGGCCTCCCGCGAGCTCGGCGGCGACCTCCGCCACGACGAGACCAACGCCTGACACCACCCCGGGCGCCAGGCAGGACAACCGACCCGCCCAAGGCGCGAGAAGACCACGGTCACAGTCAGCTCACCGTTCCCGGGCGCGGCCGCCAGTGGTCCCGGGGCCCCAGGCACGCTGGAGCGGGCCGCCCCTCGCCGGGTGGCCCGCCCACGGATATGCCGTAGCCGGTAGCTCCCGCAGACCGGGCAGGGCGTTCGAATCTCGACGGCCGCCAGGTGCCTCCCAATCTCGGGTGCTGGCACACATTCTGTTGGGCCTCACGGCGCAAACAGAAGTTGTGCCAGAACCCAACGCCGCGAACAAAGCCACACGCACGCCTACGAAGCTCCCAAGCTCCTCGAACGACTAGCACGAGAGGTCTGATCACCATGAGCACCACCACCGCCACCGGCCGCCCCTACGGGCAGTGGTTCAAGTCTTCCTACAGCGGTAACCCCAACGGGGAATGCCTGGAGGCGTGCCCGCAGCTGGGTGCGGTCCTCATTCGGGACTCCAAGCGGAACGACGAGCTCGGGCAGCCGGTTGTCGCGTTCTCCGGCACTGCGTGGGCTACGTTCGCTGATTCCCTCCGGTAGCCAACGCACCAGATGCTGGACACGGTGCCGCCAGCCGCAGAGCCCCATCCTGAACGGCGCGGGATAGGGCTCCAGAGGTGGACTGTCCCTGGCGGTCAGGGAATGGCGCGGGCAGAGTCAGGTGCCTGATGGCCAAGGGCAAGGGCTTGCGGTAAGCCGGCGCCGACATCCAGGCGTGACGCCTGTGGCCGTGCTTCCGGAGGAGGCAGGACTCGGGGCCCCTGCTTCACCCTGGGTGCCATGCGGTAACCCTGGCCGCGTCCCCTGCCGGGTCTAGCGGCGGCAGGCTGACAGCAGAGCGTCAGCACCCTGTCCGATCAGGTCATGTGCGGCGGCCCACCCGGCGGACTGCGGGCTGGAGGCGCTTGCGTCAGTGGTGATCACTTGCGAGCCGTCAGGGGACCAGACCGAGGCCGTGACGTTCACGATCCCCTCCTTCACCGACGCGTATCCGGCGATGGGGGCATGACAATGCCCGGCCAGGTTCTCCAGCAGGATCCGCTCGGCCGTTGCGGCCGTCGTCGAAGAGGTATCGGTCAGCCTGCCCGCCGCCGCAAGGGTGTTAGTGTCCCCAGCGCGGACTTGCATCACCAGCTGCCCAGCCCCGATGGCCGGCAGCATCTGGTTCATCTCCAGGATCTGCGTCGCTTCGTCGGCACGGCCGATTCTGCGTAGTCCTTCGTAGCTGAGGATCACCGCGTCGACGGTTCCCGCCGCGACTAGCCCGAGACGGGTGTCGGCGTTGCCCCGTACTGGCACAGGCGTCAGGCGTGGATATCTGCGCCGCAGCTGCGCCGCCCGCCGAGGCCCAGAAGTTCCGATCCGCGTGCCATCCGGGAGATCATCGAGCCTGAGTCCGCCCCCGTGAACCAGTGCGTCGCGTACGTCCCCGCGGGCTGGGAATAGCAGCGTGGTGTTCTCAGCGATCGGGATGTCACCGGGGACGTCCTTGAGGCAGTGCAGGGCCAGCTCGGCTCGGCCGTCCATCAGTGATTGCTCGACGGCCCGCGTGAATGCTCCCTTTCCGCCGATTCCCGAGAGTGATCCGGCCCAGGCATCCCCCTCCGTGGTCACCGGAAGGAACTCTGTTACCACCGAGCGATCACGCACGGCCAACTGGCCGCGCAGCCAATCGACCTGAGCCTTTGCCATCATCGAGGCCCGGCTCGCAATTCTGATGCGATGCGTCATGGCTAGCCACCTTAGGCCCGTTCCGCACTGGCGGATGCCGACATCTTGTCCACAGACACGCCGGCGGTAACGGGGCCCTGACGAGAGGGGAGTGCCCAACTTCGAGGCCTCTGGTGCCGGTTCGCCCGCGTCCCCGGAGAAGTCCAAGGGACAGGCATCGGATCGCTCACAGCAGACAGAGAAATCCCTGGCAGGACTGGAATAGCTGGCAGCTGCATGTCAACCTACACACCCGCCACAATGAAGGTGCCGAGGGCGCCTCAGCCCATCGCTGGCCCCAGCGTTGACCGAGGAGGTCACCTGTCCCAGACATTGCTTCGTTCTCTGCGCTTCACCGCCCCTGCTCTCTTCGGCCTCGGCTTGCTGAACGCGATCACGGCCCAAATGGACGGGAATCGGGGGGCCCTGGCCACCGCCTTGTGTTTGTGTTTGAGCGCTGGCGGTCTCTTCGTTGAGGACCAACTCCAACACGACCTGCGCCGCGACCGGCGTGTCCTTGCGTACGTAGCGACCCACACAAAAGCCAGCCTCGCGTGCGTCACCCGTGGTCTCGATCTCACCCCCCGTGCGGCTGAGGCGAGCCTTGAACGGCTGGCGGCTGATGGCCTCGTGGCATGTGACGCCGAGGGGGCGGCAGTGCGGACGTACTGGGTTGTCAGCCGATAGGGAACTACCTGCTGGCGGATATATACACGACGATTCCCGGTTTCCGAAACCGGGGATCGTGTGGACCATCAGTGGTGCGTGACGGCTGCTTGGCGGTGGACCGGCACGTGCCCTGGTTTCCCGCTGGCTCCCGAGTTCCGGCGTCGATTCCTCATCCATGCCGAAAGGAATCCCCTCGGACTCGGAATGGCCCTGACTGTCTCCCGCTAGGAACCTCACCATGCTGCGCTCCCCACGGCCCCTCTTGAAGAGGCGTGCCTCGCCAGACCGTGCTGCCCAGGCTGCGTTGTACTGCCTCCTGGGGGCGAGATGAGAAGGCAAAAGGCTGCGAAAGTACGCATCGGTGACGAATTGATGACGGTTCCCGAGGTGCTGGCGGAGCTGAAAGGCGTATCACGTCGAACGTTCTACCGGTGGAGGGAACTCGGCACCGGACCTGCCACGTTCAAGCTCCCCAACGGGGAGTTGCGGCTGTGGCGTAGCGACTTTATGGAATGGTTGCAGGAGAGAGAGGAAATTTTCGCTTGAAATCCACGGACGTGAGCCTGTGGGAGATCAGGGCAAAGCAGCGTCGTGGGCGTGACACCTACGAGGTGCGCTGGGTGGTGTCGGGGCGCGAATTCTCACGCTCGCGCAAGTCCTTTGGCCTGGCTCAGAAGCTGCACTCCAAGCTGCTCATGGCCCAGGACGCGGGCGAACAGTTCGACACGGAGAGCGGACTGCCGCCCTCGATGGAGGAGAAGCCGAAGGCTCGTTCGTGGTACGAGTTCGCCTTGGCCTACATGGCTCGGCGCTGGCCTATGGCCTCACCGAACTACCGGGATGAGATCAACGAGTCTCTGACCGCTGTCACGAAGGCGGTGCTGCCTCTCGGGCCCGGTAGGCCAAGCGACGCTGCGCTACAGCGGGCATTGCGGGACTGGGCGTTCGTCATGCCGGGGCCGGCTGACCGGGAGATACCCGAGCAAGCGCGGGCGGTACTGACCTGGGTGGACGAGAATTCTCCGCCCCTTGCGGGACTGGGGGATAAGGAACTGGTCCACAAGGTCCTGGACGCGCTGAAGCTAAAGCTCGACGGGACGGCGGCTGCCACGGAAACGGCCAAGCGTAAAAGGAAGGGCTTTGTCGCCGCGCTGAACTACGCGACTGAGATCGGGGAGTTCGCGGAAAACCCGATCAAGCAGGTCAAGGAGACTCGGGCACCGAAAATCGTGGAAGTCGACCCCCGGGTCGTCGCAAACCCCCGCCAGGCTGCCAACCTCATCGACGCCGTCTCGTACGTGGGGTTGTACGGACGTGCGCGCGGTCGACGCCTGGTCGGCATGTTCGCCAGCATGTACTACGCCGGTCTGCGGCCAGCCGAGGCCGTGGGGCTGGCGGAACCGGATTGCTACCTGCCCGAAGAGGGGTGGGGGCACGCCACGCTCCACCGGACCCGTCCGACCGTCGGTAAGAAGTGGACTCGGACCGGCCAGGTCCACGACGACCGCGGTCTGAAGAACCGCGCCCCGGAAGACGTCCGGGTCGCCCCCCTTCCGCCTGTCCTGGTTCACATTCTTCGCGACGGTATTGACGTATTTGGTACGGCTGACGACGGAAGGTTGTTCTTCAACGAACGTGGTGGTGTGGTCGGATCATCCACATACAGCCGCGTATGGTCTGATGCGCGTGAATTTGGACTTCCGCCCGAATTGGTCAACAGTCCGCTCGCGGAGGTTCCGTATGACCTGCGCCACTCGGCTCTGTCGACTTGGCTGAACGCTGGGATGGATCCCACCGAGGCGGCGCAGCGCGCCGGCAACACGGTGGAGGTGCTCCTGGCGCGGTACGCCAAGTGCGTACACGGCCGAGCGGCTGTCGCCAACCAGCGCGTAGAGAATTTCTATGCCGAATATGTGTGATGATGATCACAGTGAATGCCCTGAGGGTCTACCCTCGGGGCATTCTTTTTGGTTGCCCCTGGGGGTTATATGCGACATGTCTGATCCCGCGCATGTCCCGCGAGACGTGTCGTAGAGGTGCTTCCGGCGGCATATGGCTGCACATAACAACAGACCCCCCGACTGGGCTTAGCGCCTGGTCAGGGGGTCTTTTAGGCACCTGAACTGCGGTGCCCCCGGCAGGATTCGAACCTGCGCACACGGCTCCGGAGGCCGTTGCTCTATCCCCTGAGCTACGGGGGCGTGTCGTCGGTGTTGCTGCGACGGGTTGAACACTACCAGCTTCCGTGGGGTGATCAGGAACCGGTTTGCGGGGGAGGTGGGCGTGGGTCGCCCGCAGGGGGTGGAAGTGGCAAAAACCCGGACGCGGGGGCTCGGGTCGACCTACTCTCGAGTTGTGCCAGGCGCCTCGGGCCGGGTGCTTGTTGTCGACGACAACAAGGTCATCCGGCAGCTGATCAAGGTCAATCTCGAGCTGGAGGGCTTCGAGGTCGTGACCGCGAACGATGGTGCCGAGTGCCTGGACGTCGTGGGTCATGTGCGCCCCGATGTGATCACGCTCGACGTGGTCATGCCCCGCCTGGACGGGTTCGCAACCGCCGCGCAGCTGCGGGCGGATCCGCGGACGCGGGACGTGCCGGTGGCCATCGTCAGTGCCTGTACGCAGCACGAGGTGGATACCGGGTTCGCGGCCGGTGTGGACGCTTTCGTCGCCAAGCCCTTCGAGCCGGCCGAGCTGGTGCGCGTCGTGCGGCGGCTCGTCGAGCGCAAGGACCGGCGCGACGGGCGGAAAGGCGCTCCCGCCGGGAGGGGGAGGGGCTGACCAGCCCCGGGGGAATAGCACCCCAGGCAACAACCCTCAGGAGAACAGCCTCCAGGGCCCAGGGGAACAGCCCCCAGTGCCCCAGGGGAACAGCCTCCAGAGGAACAGTCTTCAGGGGAACAGCCTCCAGGGGATGGGGACAGAACGTAGGGCTCCCGTCGGGAGGGTGGTTCAGGGGGTCTAGGGGCTTCTCCCCCCTGGGTCGGGCGGGCTAGGGCTGCCCCCATTGGTGCTTGCCCGGGCTCGTTCGCCGGCACCGGGTCCAGGCGCCGGCACCGCGCCTCGCCGCCGGGCAGCGCTCTGTCGTTCCGGCGGCACCGCTGCGCCCGCACCGGCTGGCCGTACCGGTCTTCGAGCCGCCCGGCCCCGCGCTCCGCCGCCTGCGCGCTCCGCCGTACCGGCCCGCCGCGTGGTCGGCGGTACCAGTCGTAGCGGCGTCCGGCCGCCCGCTCCGCCGCCCCCCGCCCGCGCGGCCTCGCCGTACCGGCCCCCGTACCCGACCGTCGCGCTTCCAGCGCCGCGCCCCGCTGGCCCCGTCACCCCGCGTGCTCCGCCGTATCGGCTGGCCGCACCGGTTGGCCACGGCGGTCTTAGCGCCGTCCAGCCAAGCGCTCCGCCGTATCGGCTGCTCGCGCGGCTCGCCGCATCGGCCCGCCGCGTGCTCCCCCGTATCGGCCGCCCGTGCGCCTCGCCGTGCCGGCCCGCCGTGCCGGCCCGCCGCGTGCTCCGCCGTACCGGCTCGTCGCGCTGTCCAGTTCCCCGCCGTCCCGCCGTCCCGCCGTCCCGCCGTCCCGCCGTCCCGCCGTCCGGCCGCCGCCCCCGCCCCCGTCGCCCCGCGTCAGCGGACTGCCCGGCCGTGTCCCGTGCATGGCCGCGCCCCCCCCGGCCGTAGCGGGCGGTGCGCGGCCGAGCGGGCCCGTGGGTCCTTTCGGGCGGGCGGGCGGGGCCGGTGGCGGTGTTCACATGGCGAAACCCTTCGCGTGACCCGAGGTCTTCTCGCCTAGGCTGGTCCCGTGACCCCCGCCGACCTCTCCCGTACCCTCGTGCGCGCCGTGCGCTGCGCCGTCGAGGACGGGGAGCTGCCGGCCCAGGCCGGTGTGCCCGGCGGACGGGTGGTCGTCGAGCGGACCCGGCCCGGTGGGGTGGGGGAGTACGCCACCCCCGTCGCCTTCCAGCTCGCCAAGGGCGCCGGACGCCGCCCCGCCGACGTCGCCCGGCTGCTCGCCCGCCGGCTGGACCGGGTGGACGGCATCGAGCGGGTCGAGATCACCGGTGCGGGCTTCCTGAACTTCGTGCTGGCCCCGCCCTCCGCCGCCGAGGTCGTACGCGCCGCCCAGGCGCACGCCCCCCGCCCCGAGTACGAGGCCCAGCACGCGCCCGAGGCAGAGGCCCCCGCCGTGACCGGCCTCCGCGAACGCGCCGTCCCCGAAGTCCCGGCCCCCGCCGTGACCGGGCTCCGCCAACGCGCCGTCCACGAGGCGGTGCTGCGGATCCGGCGCAGCCAGGGCCTCGCCCCCGCCCCGACCGCCGCCCCCGCCGCCCCCGCCCCCGTCGCCCCCGTCGCCCGGCGCGACGGCGACGTCGTGGCCCGCTACGGGGACGCCGCCGCCCGCTGGGCCATGCTCACCGTCGCCCCCCAGGAGACCCCCGTCTTCTCCCCGGCCCTGCTGCTCCAGAGCGAGCCCGGCGAGTTCTTCCGGGTCCGGTACGCCTTCTCGCGCAGCCGCGCGCTCCTGCGCAACGCCGCCCAGCTCGGCTTCACCCCCCTCCCCGGGCCCCCGGAGGACACCGGGGCCGGCCCCCTCCTGCGCGCCCTGACCGAGTACCCCCTGGTCCTCGAAGCCGCCGCGCACCACCGCGCCCCCGAGCGGCTCGCCCGCCACCTCGTCGAGCTGGCCGATGCCCTCCTCGACTTCCAGTACCGCGTGCTGCCCCACGGGGACGAGAAACCCTCGGCCGCCCACCGCGCCCGGCTGGCTCTCGCCGAAGCCGCCGGGACGGTGCTGGCCGGCGGCCTGGCCCTGCTCGGTATAGACGCACCTGAACGCCTGTGACCTGCGAAGAGAGATTCCGATGAGCCGTTCCGCGCACCCCGCCGGACCCCGTCACGCCGATGTCCTGCCCGAGGGCCACTACGCCCCGCCGGCCGCCGACCTGAACGTCCTCGACGAGAAGGTGTGGGCCCGGACCGTGCGGCGCGCGGAGGACGGCGTCGTCTCCGTCGGCGGCATGGAAGTGACCCGGCTCGCCGAGGAGTTCGGGACCCCGGCGTACTTCCTGGACGAAGAGGACTTCCGCGCGCGCTGCCGTGCCTGGGCGCACGCCTTCGGCAAGGACGCCGACGTGTTCTACGCGGGCAAGGCCTTCCTCTCCAAGGCCGTCGTGAGGTGGCTGAAGGAAGAAGGGCTGAATCTCGACGTCTGCTCCAGCGGTGAGCTGACCGTCGCGCTCGCCGCCGAGATGCCCGCCTCGCGGATCGCCTACCACGGCAACAACAAGTCCGTCGCCGAGCTCACCCGCGCGGTCGAGGCCGGCGTCGGGCGCATCGTCCTCGACTCCTTCCAGGAGATCGCCCGCGTCGCGCACGTCGCCCGTGAGCTGGGGGTGCGCCAGCCCGTGCAGATCCGCGTGACGGTGGGCGTCGAGGCGCACACCCACGAGTTCATCGCCACGGCTCACGAGGACCAGAAGTTCGGCATCGCCGTGGCCGACGGCTCCGCCGCCGAGGCCGTGCGCCGCGTGCTCGGGCACGACTCGCTGGAGCTGCTCGGCATCCACTCCCACATCGGCTCGCAGATCTTCGACATGGCCGGTTTCGAGGTGTCCGCCAAGCGGGTGGTGCAGCTGCTGGCCGCCGTGCGCGACGAGCACGGGGTGGAGCTGCCCGAGATCGACCTCGGCGGCGGCCTCGGCATCGCCTACACCGCCGACGACGACCCGCGCGAGCCGCAGGAGATCGCCAAGGCGCTGACCGAGATCGTCGCCCGGGAGTGCGAGGCGTCGAGGCTGCGGGCCCCCCGGATCTCCGTCGAGCCCGGCCGCGCCATCGTCGGCCCGACCGCCTTCACCCTCTACGAGGTCGGCACCATCAAGCCGCTGGAGGGATTGCGTACGTACGTCAGCGTGGACGGCGGGATGTCCGACAACATCCGCACGGCCCTGTACGACGCCGAGTACTCCATCTCCCTCGTCTCGCGCCGCTCCGACGCCGAGCCGATGCTCGTCCGCGTCGTCGGCAAGCACTGCGAGAGCGGTGACATCGTGGTCAAGGACGCGTTCCTGCCCGCCGACCTCGCCCCCGGCGACCTGCTGGCCGTCCCGGCGACCGGCGCGTACTGCCGCTCCATGGCCAGCAACTACAACCACGCGCTGCGCCCGCCCGTCGTCGCCGTGCGTGACGGTCAGGCCAGGGTGATCGTCCGGCGCGAGACGGAGGAAGATCTCCTGCGTCTCGACCTCGGATGATTCCCATATTTCTGGTGGAAGGCCCCAGACCCCCAAAATAGGTGTCTCACTCAATGGACCGAGGATGGAAACTGCTGTCCATTGAGTGAGACTGGTTCCACCCGGCGGGCAAACCGCCCGCAGGGTACTGATGGAAGATCGAAAGGCGTAGGTCGAATGATGCGTACGCGTCCGCTGAAGGTGGCGCTGCTGGGCTGTGGAGTGGTCGGCTCAGAGGTGGCGCGCATCATGACGACGCACGCCGACGATCTGACGGCCAGGATCGGCGCGCCCGTCGAGCTCGCCGGCGTGGCCGTGCGCCGCCCCTCCAAGGTCCGTGCGGGCATCGACCCGGCGCTGATCACCACCGATGCGACCGCCCTTCTCAAACGCGGCGACATCGACGTGGTCATCGAGGTCATCGGCGGGATCGAGCCCGCCCGTACGCTGATCACCACCGCCTTCGAGAACGGCGCGTCCGTGGTCTCGGCGAACAAGGCGCTGCTCGCCCAGGACGGCGCCGCGCTGCACGCCGCCGCCGAGCAGCACGGGCTGGACCTCTACTACGAGGCCGCCGTGGCCGGCGCCATCCCGCTCGTGCGCCCGATGCGCGAGTCCCTCGCGGGCGACAAGATCAACCGGGTGATGGGCATCGTCAACGGCACGACGAACTTCATCCTCGACAAGATGGACTCCACCGGCGCCGGGTACCAGGAGGCGCTCGACGAGGCCACCGCCCTCGGGTACGCCGAGGCCGACCCCACGGCCGACGTCGAGGGCTACGACGCCGCCGCCAAGGCCGCGATCCTGGCCGGCATCGCCTTCCACACCAGGGTCCGCCTCGACGACGTCTACCGCGAGGGCATGACCGAGGTCAGCGCGTCCGACTTCGCCTCCGCCAAGCGCATGGGATGCACCATCAAGCTCCTGGCGATCCTGGAGCGCGCCGCGGACGGCGAGTCCGTCACGGCCCGCGTGCACCCCGCGATGATCCCGCTCACGCACCCGCTGGCTTCCGTCCGCGAGGCGTACAACGCGGTCTTCGTCGAGGCGGAGGCCGCCGGGCGGCTCATGTTCTACGGGCCCGGCGCGGGCGGTTCGCCGACCGCCTCCGCGGTCCTGGGCGACCTCGTCGCCGTCTGCCGCAACAAGCTCGCCGAGGCAACGGGGCCGGGCGAGTCGGCGTACACCCAGCTGCCGGTCAGTGCCATGGGCGAGGTCGTCACCCGCTACCACATCAGCCTCGATGTGGCGGACAAGCCGGGCGTCCTCGCCCAGGTGGCGACCACCTTCGCCGAGCACGGCGTGTCGATCGACACGGTCCGCCAGCAGGGCAAGGACGGCGAGGCCTCCCTCGTCGTCGTCACTCACCGCGCGCCCGACGCAGCCCTCTCCGGGACCGTCGACGCACTGCGGAAGCTGGACACCGTACGCGGTGTCGCCAGCATCATGCGTGTTGAAGGGGAGTAAGGACCCATGAGCAGCAATCGCACCCACCAGTGGCGCGGCATCATCGAGGAGTACCGGGACCGCCTGCCGGTGACGGACACCACTCCCGTGGTCACGCTCCGCGAGGGCGGCACTCCCCTCGTCCCCGCGCAGGTGCTCTCGGAGCGCACCGGCTGCGAGGTGCACCTGAAGGTCGAGGGGGCCAACCCCACCGGGTCCTTCAAGGACCGCGGCATGACCATGGCGATCACCAAGGCCAAGGAGGAGGGCGCGAAGGCGGTCATCTGCGCCTCCACCGGCAACACCTCGGCCTCCGCCGCCGCGTACGCGGTGCGCGCCGGGATGGTCTCCGCGGTGCTCGTGCCCCGCGGCAAGATCGCGCTGGGCAAGATGGGCCAGGCCCTCGTGCACGGCGCCAAGATCCTCCAGGTGGACGGCAACTTCGACGACTGCCTGGCCCTGGCCCGCGCGCTGTCCGACAACTACCCGGTGGCGCTGGTCAATTCCGTCAACCCGGTCCGCATCGAGGGCCAGAAGACGGCAGCGTTCGAGATCGTCGACGCGCTCGGTGACGCACCCGACATCCACGTGCTTCCCGTCGGCAACGCGGGCAACATCACCGCGTACTGGAAGGGGTTCAAGGAGTACAAGGCCGACGGCCTGGCCTCCCGTACGCCCCGTGTGTGGGGTTTCCAGGCATCCGGTTCCGCGCCCATCGTGCGCGGCGAGATCGTCAAGGAGCCGCACACCATCGCCACCGCGATCCGGATCGGCAACCCGGCCTCCTGGGAGTACGCGCTCGCCGCGCGTGACGAGTCGGGCGGCTTCATCGACGAGGTGACGGACCGTCAGATCCTCGCCGCCTACCGGCTGTTGGCCGCTCAGGAGGGCGTCTTCGTCGAGCCCGCCTCGGCCGCCTCGGTGGCGGGCCTGCTCAAGGCCGCCGAGCTGGGCCTGGTCGATCCCGGCCAGAAGATCGTGTGCACCGTCACCGGCAACGGCCTGAAGGACCCCGACTGGGCGATCGCCGGCGCTCCGCAGCCGGTCACCGTTCCGGTGGACGCGGAAGCCGCCGCGATCCGCCTCGGCCTGGTCTGACGTACCGCCCGTGAGCCGGGTTCCGGAGTGATCCGGAACCCGGCAACTCACCGCGTACGACGACAAAAGTGCGGCGGAAGTCCGCGACACGCATCGTGCGCCTCGTGTGCGCCCTATGTCGCGAGAGAACCTTCCTTCGATACGCTGTACTTACATCCGCCACCGCGCATATGACTGCGGTGCTGCCCCGAGGGCCTTCGGGTGTCGTACGTTCTCCAGTACATTCGCAGCGAGCCAGCGAAGAGCAAAGATCTCGCACAGTCACAAGGAGTGTCATCGGACGATGGCCGGTCCAGCGTTCCGCGCCGCCGCCGTACGGGTGCGCGTCCCCGCCAGTAGTGCCAACCTCGGCCCGGGCTTCGACACCCTCGGTCTCGCCCTGGGGCTCTACGACGACGTCGTCGTCCGCGTGGCCGACTCCGGCCTGGACATCGACATCGCGGGCGAAGGCGCCGACAGCCTCCCGCGGGACGAGAGCCACCTGCTCGTGCGCTCCATGCGCACGGCCTTCGACCTGCTGGGCGGACAGCCCCGGGGCCTGGAGGTCGTCTGCGCGAACCGCATTCCGCACGGCCGCGGCCTCGGATCCTCCTCCGCCGCCATCTGCGCGGGCATCGTGGCCGCCCGCGCCGTGACGATAGGCGGCGAGGGCAGACTCGACGACTCGGCGCTGCTGGAGCTCGCCACCGAGATCGAGGGCCACCCCGACAACGTCGCCGCCTGTCTGCTCGGCGGTTTCACCCTCGCGTGGATGGACGGGGGCAGCGCCAAGGCGATCCGTATGGAGCCCGCCGATTCCATCGTTCCGGTGGTCTTCGTCCCCTCGAAGCCGGTCCTGACCGAGACCGCGCGCGGCCTGCTGCCGCGTACGGTCCCGCACGTGGACGCGGCGGTCAACGCGGGCCGCGCCGCCCTGCTCGTGGAGGCCCTGACCAGGCGTCCCGAGTACCTGCTGGCGGCGACCGAGGACCGGCTCCACCAGGAGTACCGGACCCCGGCGATGCCCGAGAGCGTGGCACTGGTGGGCCGACTGCGGGCGGACGGCATCCCCGCGGTCATCTCCGGCGCGGGCCCCACGGTCCTGGCGCTGGTCGACAACGGCGCGGCCGACAAGGTCGCGCAGCTCGCGGGCGAGGGATGGGCCGCCACCCGGCTGGCCCTCGACGCCGCGGGCGCGAGCGTACTCCCGCTGGGTACCCAGGGCGGCTGAGCCGTTCCACGGGTACCCGGCCGGTCCGGGGCGGGCGGCCAGGGCAGGCCGCCCGCGCGGGAAAGCGCGATTGCCGGTGATTGAGAGGGGGAATGTCTGTTGGATCCGGTAGTGTTAATCTCAAGTGCGCATCCGAAGCCGCCATGGCTCGGTGCTCAGTGTCCCCATCCGGGACCACCTTTCTTCCGGGAGCCTCCCCGACTGCTTTGATCACTTCCAGCAGTTTCGAGCACGCTCCGGAATCGGCGTGACATTCCCACGCTTCCAGCTCGGGGGCTTCTCGCCGGAACCACCCATGCACGTTTCTCTCCGCCGTATCTCTACCGGCGGACCACCGCCCCGGCACAGTCCACACCTAGGACTGTTGTCGGACAGCACAACCGGTCGCCGAGCCAGACAGGCCGACGTCCGCTCCAGGGAAGGACCCTTCGTGAGCGACACCACCGATCTGATGGGCGCTGCCGACACCAATGTCGACACCAGTGCCCCCGCCGCGGGCGCCGCACCCAAGCGTCGCCGCACCGGCACCGGCCTTGACGGCATGGTCCTGGCCGAGCTGCAGCAGGTCGCGTCGGGCCTCGGTATCAGGGGCACCGCGCGGATGCGCAAGAGCCAGCTGATCGAGGTCATCAAGGAGGCGCAGGCGGGCGGCAGTGCCCCCAAGGCCGCGTCCTCCGCCGCCGGAGCCGCCGACACCGCCGAGGCCAAGCCGAAGCGCCGCGCCACCAGCAAGGCCCGTACGGGTGAGGCCGCCGTCGAGGCGCCCGCCGAGAAGCCTGCCACGCAGGCGCAGATCGAGATCCCGGGTCAGCCGGCCAGCGACGACGCCCCGGCCGGCGAGCGCCGCCGCCGTCGGGCCACCGCCCCCTCCGGCAGCCCGGAGGCCTCGGCCCCCGCCGCCGTGCAGGTGGAGCAGAAGACCGAGACCGTCAAGGCCGAGCCCGTCGCCCAGCCCGAGGCGAAGGCGGAGGCCGCCACGGCCGTCTCCGGCCAGCCGCAGGGCCAGGACGGCGAGGGCCGCGGCCGCCGCGACCGCCGCGACCGCGGTGACCGTGCCGAGCGCGGCGACCGCCAGCGTGACCGCCGCGACCGCGGCGTGAAGGCCGATGACCAGGGCCAGGGCGGCCAGGGCCAGGGCGCGCAGGGCGGCGGCCGTCAGGACCGCGCCGACCGTCAGGACCGCCAGCAGCAGGGCGGCCGCGGTCAGGGTCAGGGCCAGGGTCAGGGCCAGCAGGGCCGTCAGGGTCCGCAGGACAACGGTCCGCAGGACGACTTCGACGACGAGGGCGGCCGCCGTGGCCGCCGGGGCCGTTACCGCGACCGCCGTGGCCGTCGTGGCCGCGACGAGTTCGCCCCGAACGAGCCGCAGGTCGCCGACGACGACGTGCTGATCCCCGTCGCGGGCATCCTCGACATCCTCGACAACTACGCGTTCATCCGGACCTCGGGCTACCTGCCCGGCCCCAACGACGTGTACGTCTCCCTCGCACAGGTCCGCAAGGCGGGTCTGCGCAAGGGCGACCACACCACCGGTGCCGTGCGCCAGCCCAAGGACGGCGAGCGCCGCGAGAAGTTCAACGCCCTTGTGCGGCTTGACTCGGTGAACGGCATGGCGCCCGAATCCGGGCGCGGGCGGCCGGAGTTCCAGAAGCTCACCCCGCTCTACCCGCAGGACCGGCTCCGCCTGGAAACCGACCCGGGTGTGCTGACCGGCCGGATCATCGACCTGGTCGCACCGATCGGTAAGGGTCAGCGTGGTCTGATCGTCTCGCCGCCGAAGGCCGGCAAGACGATGATCATGCAGGCGATCGCCAACGCGATCACCACCAACAACCCCGAGTGCCACCTGATGGTCGTCCTGGTCGACGAGCGTCCGGAAGAGGTCACCGACATGCAGCGGTCGGTCAAGGGCGAGGTCATCTCCTCGACCTTCGACCGTCCGGCCGAGGACCACACCACCGTCGCCGAGCTGGCCATCGAGCGCGCCAAGCGTCTCGTCGAGCTGGGTCACGACGTGGTCGTCCTGCTGGACTCCATCACCCGTCTGGGCCGCGCGTACAACCTCGCGGCGCCCGCCTCCGGCCGCATCCTGTCCGGTGGTGTCGACTCGACCGCGCTGTACCCGCCGAAGCGCTTCTTCGGTGCCGCGCGCAACATCGAGGACGGCGGCTCGCTGACCATCCTGGCCACCGCGCTGGTCGACACCGGCTCGCGCATGGACGAGGTGATCTTCGAGGAGTTCAAGGGCACCGGCAACATGGAGCTCAAGCTCGACCGGAAGCTCGCCGACAAGCGCATCTTCCCCGCGGTGGACGTCGACGCGTCGGGCACCCGCAAGGAGGAGATCCTGCTCAACAGCGAGGAGCTCTCCATCACATGGAAGCTGCGCCGGGTGCTGCACGCGCTCGACTCGCAGCAGGCGATCGAGCTGCTGCTCGACAAGATGAAGCAGACGAAGTCGAACGCCGAGTTCCTGATGCAGATCGCGAAGACGACCCCGTCGGGCAAGAACGACGACTGAGGTCCCGACGCCGGTCCGCACAGGTCCGCGTCACCACAGCCGCCCCCGTCGCACCCGCGGCGGGGGCGGCTGTGTGCTGTGTACGCCCGGTGCGAGCTTCGCCACACTCCGGGTTCCCCCGAACCTCCGCCCCACTCCCGCAGTCCCCGGCCAAAGCCCCAGGTCGGCGCGGTGCCGCGCGCGGCGGGCGGCGCGGGGCCGGGCGCGCCGCCGTGGCGGGGCGGTTGTCGCGGCCGTGGAACCCTGGGGGGCCGTTCGGCCGTCTGTGTCAGAGGACCGCAGGGTGAGAAGCGACCGGCCGTGGCGGCCGGGGACCGGACCCAGGACTGAGGAGAGCATGAGCCAGGACAGCACGGGCGGCACGGGGGGCACGGGGGGCGGCCGGCGTGCCGCGGGCCGGCGGCGACGGAAACCGCCCAGGCGCCGCAGAGCCCTCGTCATCGCCGCATGGAGCGCCGCGGGCGTGATCCTGCTGGGCGGTGCGGGCCTGGGCTACTTCTACTTCAAGCTCAACGGCAATCTGAAGACCGTCGACATCGACGCGGCCCTGGGCACCGACCGCCCGCAGAACGTGGACAACGGCTCGATGGACATCCTCGTCCTCGGCTCGGACTCCCGCGGCGGCGCCAACGGCGAGTACGGCCGGGACGACGGCGGCTCCGCCCGCTCCGACACCGCGATGATCGTCCATCTGTACGAGGGCCACGAGAAGGCCAGCGTCATATCGATACCCCGCGACACCATGACCGCGCGCCCCTCCTGCACCACGACCAACGGGAAGACCGACCCCGGCGGGACGCACAGGCAGTTCAACGAGGCCTACACGATCGGCGGGGCGGCCTGCGCGGTCAAGACGGTCGAGAAGATGTCGGGGATCCGCATGGACCACTACATCGAGGTCGACTTCACGGGCTTCAAGAAGATCATCGACAACCTCGGCGGCGTCGACGTGACCACCACCAAGCCGATCAAGGACGACGCCAGCCACCTCGACCTCGCGGCCGGCCCCAACAAGCTCAACGGGGAGCAGGCCCTCGGCCTCGTCCGTACCCGCAAGAGCGTCGGCGACGGCAGCGACCTGGGCCGGATACAGCTCCAGCAGGCCTTCATCAAGGCACTGATCAAGCAGGTCAAGACCATCGGCCTGTTCGACAACCCCAAGCAGCTGCTCTCCCTCGCCGACTCCGGGACCAAGGCGCTCACCACCGACAGGGCGCTCGGCGACGTGAAGTCCCTCATGGGCTTCGCCCAGGGCCTCCAGGGCATCGACGCCCAGGACATGCAGATGATCACCCTGCCGGTGACCGTGGACCCCCGCGACAAGGACCGCGTCACGCCGCTCACCAGGGAGTCCAAGCTCGTCTGGGACGCCCTGCTGGTGGACCAGCCGATCCCGGCCGAGGCCACCAAGAACTCCATGGGGGACAAGACCTCGGCCGGCGGGATCGTCCAGTAGGAGCCCGGTGTCCGCAAGGGATCGGGGAGGGGTCGGGGAGGGATCCGAGGGGGTGCGGAATAGATGCCGACCCGCTCCCGTTGAGGGAGGCGTCCTCAGAATTTTGACAGGCAGCCCGGTCCTGGCAGACTGGTCTGTCGGCCCCGGTTCACGCAGTGCGCAATTCGGCTCCTGCGACCCGGCGCCCTCCCGAATCTAGGAGACACCTTGAAGAGCGAGATCCACCCCGAGTACGTCGAGACCCAGGTCAGCTGCACCTGTGGCGCGTCGTTCACCACCCGCTCCACGCTGACCAGCGGCGCCATCCGTGCCGAGGTCTGCTCCGAGTGCCACCCGTTCTACACGGGCAAGCAGAAGATCCTCGACACCGGTGGCCGCGTGGCCCGCTTCGAGGCGCGCTTCGGCAAGGGTGCGGCCAAGAAGTAGCGACACCCAGGCGCCGGTCACCGGCCGCCCCCTGTCCACTCGGGGGCGGCCGGACCGGCGCCTTTGTCGTCGTCCCGGCACGACACCCCTTGCAGTCCTTTCGTACTTTCACCACAGGAGCCCCCGATGTTCGAGGCGGTCGAGGAACTGATCGGCGAGCACGCCGATCTTGAGAAGAAGCTCGCCGACCCTTCGGTCCACTCGGATCAGGCCAACGCGCGCAAGCTGAACAAGCGCTACGCGGAGCTGACCCCGATCGTGGCGACCTTCCGCGCCTGGAAGCAGTCGGCCGAGGACATCGCGACGGCCAAGGAGTTCGCGGCCGACGACCCCGACTTCGCGGCCGAGGCCAAGGAGCTGACCGCGCAGCGCGAGGAGCTCACCGAGAAGCTCCGCCTGCTGCTGGTCCCGCGCGACCCCAGCGACGACAAGGACGTGCTCCTCGAGGTCAAGGCGGGCGCGGGCGGCGACGAGTCGGCGCTGTTCGCCGGCGACCTGCTGCGCATGTACCTGCGCTACGCCGAGCGCGTGGGCTGGAAGACCGAGATCATCGACGCCACCGAGTCCGAGCTCGGCGGCTACAAGGACGTCCAGGTCTCCGTCCGCACCAAGGGCGGCAACGGCGCCACCGAGCCCGGCCAGGGCGTGTGGGCCCGCCTGAAGTACGAGGGCGGCGTGCACCGCGTCCAGCGGGTTCCGGCCACCGAGTCGCAGGGCCGCATCCACACCTCCGCCGCCGGCGTGCTCGTCACCCCGGAGGCCGAGGAGGTCGAGGTCGAGATCAACATGAACGACCTCCGCATCGACGTGTACCGCTCGTCGGGCCCCGGCGGCCAGTCCGTCAACACCACCGACTCGGCCGTGCGCATCACGCACCTGCCGACCGGTGTGGTCGCCTCCTGCCAGAACGAGAAGAGCCAGCTCCAGAACAAGGAGCAGGCCATGCGCATCCTGCGTTCGCGGCTGCTGGCCGCCGCCCAGGAGGCCGCCGAACAGGAGGCCTCGGACGTGCGCCGCAGCCAGGTGCGCTCCGTGGACCGCTCCGAGAAGATCCGCACGTACAACTACCCGGAAAACCGGATCTCGGACCACCGGACCGGTTTCAAGGCGTACAACTTGGACCAGGTGCTCGACGGCGACCTCGACGCGGTCATCCAGGCCTGCGTCGACACCGACTCCGCGGCCAAGCTCGCTGCCGCACACTGATCCCTGCCCGATCCCCGCACCACCCCCCCCGTACGACAGCAGCCCGGAGGACCAGCGTGAACTTGCTGCTTGCCGAGGTGGCCCAGGCCACCCAGCGGCTGGCCGCCGCCGGCGTGCCCTCACCGCGCTTCGACGCGGAGGAGCTCGCCGCCTTCGTGCACGGCGTCAAACGGGGGGAACTGCACCACGTCAAGGACGCGGACTTCGACGCCCGCTACTGGGAGGCGGTCGCCCGCCGCGAGGCGCGCGAGCCGCTCCAGCACATCACCGGCCGCGCCTTCTTCCGCTACCTGGAGCTCCAGGTCGGGCCCGGGGTCTTCGTGCCCCGGCCCGAGACCGAGTCGGTCGTGGACTGGGCCATACACGCCGTGCGGGCCATGGACGTGGTCGAGCCGATGATCGTGGACCTGTGCACCGGCTCCGGCGCCATCGCGCTGGCCATGGCACAGGAGGTGCCGCGCTCGCGCGTGCACGCGGTAGAGCTGTCCGAGGACGCCCTGCGGTGGACCCGTAAGAACGCCGAGGGCTCCCGGGTCACCGTCCACCAGGGTGACGCGCTGAGCGCCCTGCCCGAGCTGGACGGCCAGGTCGACCTGGTGATCTCGAACCCGCCGTACATCCCGCTCACCGAGTGGGAGTACGTCGCCCCCGAGGCCCGCGACCACGACCCCGAGATGGCGCTCTTCTCCGGCGAGGACGGTCTCGACACCATCCGCGGCATCGAACGCACCGCCCACCGGCTGCTGCGGCCCGGCGGGATCGTCGTCATCGAGCACGCCGACACCCAGGGCGGCCAGGTGCCGTGGATCTTCGCCGAGGAGCGTGGCTGGGCCGACGCGGCCGACCACCCGGACCTCAACAACCGCCCGCGCTTCGCGACCGCCCGCAAGGCGCTGCCGTGACCGGCGCGACCCTTCCCGTCACCCCCCTGCTGCTTGAGGAGGCCCGCTGATGGCCCGGCGATACGACTGCAACGACGCGACGGACCGCAAGACGGGCCTGCGCGAAGCCGCATCCGCCGTGCGCCGCGGCGAGCTCGTCGTGCTGCCCACCGACACCCTGTACGGGATCGGCGCGGACGCCTTCAGCCCGGAGGCCGTGAACGACCTGCTCGCCGCCAAGGGGCGCGGCCGCGGCATGCCCACCCCGGTCCTCATCGGCTCCCCGAACACCCTGCACGGCCTCGTCACGGACTTCTCGGAGCAGGCCTGGGAGCTCGTCGACGCCTTCTGGCCGGGCGCGCTGACCCTGGTCGCCAGGCACCAGCCGTCGCTGGCCTGGGACCTGGGGGACACCCAGGGCACCGTGGCCGTACGCATGCCCCTGCACCCGGTCGCCATCGAGCTGCTGACCGAGGTCGGCCCGATGGCCGTGTCCTCGGCCAACCTGACCGGCCACCCGGCGCCCGAGGACTGCGACGCGGCGCGCGAGATGCTCGGCGACTCCGTGTCCGTGTACCTGGACGGCGGGCCGACGCCCGGCATCCAGCCGTCGTCGATCGTCGACGTCACCGGGAAGGTCCCCGTCCTGCTGCGCGAGGGCGCGCTCACCGCGGACCAGCTGCGGGAGGTCGTACCCGACCTCGAGGTAGCCCCGTGACCCCTGAGGGGCGTGGCATAGCCGGGGACAGCACCTTCCGCATACTCCACGTCAGCACCGGCAACGTGTGCCGCTCGCCCATCACCGAGCGGCTGACGCGGCACGCCCTCTCGCACCGCCTGGGCGGGCTCGTCACCGGCGACCTCATCGTGGAGAGCGCCGGCACCTGGGGCCACGAGGGCGCCCCGATGGAGGCGAACGCGGCCGCGGTGCTGGCGGACTTCGGGGCCGACGCCACCGGCTTCACCGGCCGGGAGCTGCTCGACGAGCACGTCATCCGGGCCGACCTGGTGCTGACCGCGACCCGCGACCACCGGGCGCAGGTCATCTCGATGGGCCACTCCGCGGGCCTGCGGACCTTCACGCTGAAGGAGTTCACCCGGCTGGTACGGGCCATAGACCCGGCCACGCTCCCGCCGCTCGACGACGGGATGGCGGAGCGGGCGCGCGCCCTGGTGCGGGCCGCCGCCGCGCTGCGCGGCTGGCTGCTGGCCCCCTCGCCGGACGCCGACGAGGTGTACGACCCGTACGGCGCCCCGATCACCTTCTTCCGCTCGATCGGCGACGAGATCAACCAGGCGCTGGACCCGGTGGTCACGGCCCTGACGGGCGTCACCGCCTCGCGCTGAGGCGCCGCGAGGCGGGACGGGCGGGGGCGGCCTACAGTGGCTCGTACCGGAACCCCCACTGCGCGGGAGTCGCGCCATGAGCGTCATCACCCAGGCCACCGATGCCCTGCGGCAGCAGGATCCGCAGCTCGCCGACATCCTCGAAGGGGAGCGGCAGCGGCAGGCCGGCACCTTGCAGCTGAGCGCCGCCGAGAACTTCACCTCGCCCGCCGTGCTCGCCGCCCTCGCCTCCCCGCTGGCCAACAAGTACGCCGAGGGGTACCCGGGCGCCCGGCACCACGGCGGGTGCGAGTACGCCGACCTGGCCGAGCAGCTCGCCGTGGAGCGGGCCAAGGCCCTGTTCGGGGCGGAGCACGCCAACGTACAGGCGCATTCCGGTTCCTCCGCCGTCCTGGCCGCGTACGCCGCGCTGCTGCGGCCCGGGGACACGGTGCTCGCGATGGGGCTCACGTACGGGGGACACCTCACCCACGGTTCGCCCGCGAACTTCTCGGGGCGGTGGTTCGACTTCGTCGGCTACGGCGTGGACGCGGAGACCGGGCTCATCGACTACGAGCAGGTGCAGCAGCTCGCGCGGACGCACCGGCCCAAGGCCATCGTCTGCGGATCCATCTCCTACCCCCGCCACCCCGAGTACTCGGCCTTCCGGGAGATCGCCGACGAGGCCGGGGCCTACCTGATCGCCGATGCCGCCCACCCGATCGGGCTGGTCGCCGGCGGGGCCGCCCCCAGCCCCGTCCCGTACGCCGACATCGTCTGCGCGACCACGCACAAGGTGCTGCGCGGGCCGCGCGGCGGGATGGTCCTGTGCGGCGCCGAGTACGCCGAGCGGATCGACCGGGCGGTGTTCCCCTTCACCCAGGGCGGCGCGCAGATGCACACCATCGCCGCCAAGGCCGTGGCCTTCGGCGAGGCCGCCGGGCCCGCGTTCACCACGTACGCCCACCGGGTCGTCGCCAATGCGCGGGTCCTGGCCCAGGCGCTCGCGGAACTCGGCTTCGCGGTCACCACCGGGGGCACGGACACGCATCTGATCACCGCCGACCCGGCGCCGCTGGGCGTCGACGGCCCGACCGCGCGCGGCCGGTTGGCCGCCGCCGGGATCGTGCTGGAGACGTGCGCCCTGCCGTACGGGGACCAGCGCGGCATCCGGCTCGGCACGGCCGCCGTCACGACCCAGGGCATGGGGGAGCCGGAGATGCGCACCATCGCCTCGCTGTTTGCCGCGGCACTGCACGGGGAAGCCGCGAAAACCCGTACGGAGGTCAAGCAGCTGACGTTCGGGTTTCCCCCGTACGGGGAGTAATCGGGACAAGGGGGTCGTAGTGCAACCGGGAAGCGGCCACCCGGCGTCCTTGGTAGTAGGGACATCGCAGCTAATGTGTGGGGCTGAGATGGCCGGCGATACATCTGGGGCAGCCCGTGCGTGAATATCTGCTGACGCTTTGCGTCACGGTCGCGGTGACCTACCTGCTCACCGGGCCCGTGCGGAAGTTCGCGATCGCGGCCGGGGCGATGCCGGAGATCCGTGCCCGGGACGTGCACCGCGAACCCACACCGCGCCTCGGCGGCATCGCGATGTTCGGCGGCCTGTGCGCGGGCCTCCTCGTCGCCGACCACCTGCGCAACCTCAACGGCGTCTTCGAGCTGTCGAACGAGCCGCGGGCCCTGCTCTCCGGGGCGGCCCTGATCTGGCTGGTCGGCGTGCTGGACGACAAGTTCGAGCTCGACGCCCTGATCAAGCTCGGCGCGCAGATGATCGCTGCCGGCGTGATGGTCATGCAGGGCCTGACGATCCTCTTCATCCCGGTCCCGGGCATCGGCACGGTCGCGCTCACCCAGTGGCAGGGCACCCTGCTCACCGTCGCCCTCGTCGTGATCACCATCAACGCGGTGAACTTCGTGGACGGCCTGGACGGCCTCGCCGCCGGCATGGTGTGCATCGCGTCGGCCGCGTTCTTCCTGTACGGATACCGCCTCTGGTACGGCTACGGGATCGAGCAGGCGGCCCCGGCCACCTTGTTCGCCGCCATCCTGATGGGCATGTGCCTGGGCTTCCTGCCGCACAACATGCATCCGGCCCGGATCTTCATGGGCGACTCCGGCTCGATGCTGATCGGCCTGGTGCTGGCGGCCGGCGCGATCTCCATCACCGGGCAGGTGGACCCGGACACCATGGCCCTGTTCGCGGGCGGTGAGCGCAACGCGACGCACGCGATGCTGCCGGTCTTCATCCCGCTGCTGCTGCCCCTGACCATCATCGCCATCCCGGTGGCGGACCTGGTCCTGGCCATCGTGCGGCGCACCTGGAAGGGCCAGTCGCCGTTCGCGGCCGACCGCGGCCACCTGCACCACCGGCTGCTGGAGCTCGGACATTCCCACAGTCGAGCGGTCCTGATCATGTACTTCTGGTCGGGCCTGATCGCCTTCGGCGCGGTCGCCTATTCGGTGCATTCCGCCTCGATGTGGATCGTGCTCGCGATCGCCGGGCTCAGCGCGCTGGGCCTGGTCCTGCTGCTCCTGCCGCGCTTCACCCCGCGGGCCCCGCGCTGGGCGGAGGGGCTGGTGCCGCCCCGCTACCGGCACGCCGCGCGGGCCGCGGAGGCCGCGGCCGAGGCGGCCGTGCAGGAGGCTCCAGGGGCGGAACCGGAGCCCGTCCGGCCGATCGTGGCGGGAGTCTCGGGCGTCAACGGCGCGACCGCCGTGGGCCCCCGTTCGCGCTTCCCCGACCGGCGTAAGGCCGGATCGACCCGCTGACGCCTCGGGCGCATGTCCGACATGGCGGTCCTTTACCAGACAACCCGGTCGCCTGTCGCGCACACACGCGCAGGGTCCCTCTCATGTGTGACAGTCAGCACATCACGCAGGTAAAGCTCTCATCAAATAGTTTGTGATACCGTTCACTAAACCCGGCGACAGAGCCGAAGGACCGTAGTGCGACGGTCCCTTGGCCCGAGGCTCTCACTCGGACCGGGCTTACGCTCGTCCCGTACGAGTCCCTTGCCCCCACCACCACGCGGAGCAAACCGCCATGCGGTCAGATGACGTCCGATTCCTCATGCAAGCCGCCGTACCCACGGCTGTCGCCGGCGCTCTCGCCGCCGCGATCAGCGCGTTGGTCGTCGGGAGCAAGGGTGCCGTCGGAGCCGTCGTCGCGACGCTGGTCGTGATGTTGTTCATGGGCATCGGATTCGTCGTTCTCCAGCGCACGGCGAAATCACTTCCGCATCTCTTCCAGGCCATGGGGCTCATGCTCTACGCGGCCCAGATTCTGCTGCTCTTCGTCTTTCTCGCCGCGTTCAAGAACACCACGCTGTTCCACCCCAAGGCTTTCGCGATCACGCTCGTCGCCACCACCCTCGTGTGGATCGGCGCACAGACGCGTGCTCATATGAAGGCCAAGATTCTTTACGTCGAACCGGACTCGGTGAAGGGCGACAAGCCCGACAATCCGGGGCCGAAGTCGTGAAGGGTAGGGCCGGGATAAGTGGGCGTTCGGGATCCTGCTATCGTCCGGTGCCAACTGCGGCACTGCGGGCGCGGGCATCTGAGCTGACGCCTGTTCCATCGCGAGGCTCGATGCCTGACTGCCGCCCCACCATCCGTTACACCAGTCCAGTGCCGAACCGCGGCTGCGCGCCGCGCCGACACAACGAGGTTGCCGTACCTATGCGCCACGCTGAAGGAGCCCTGCGGTGAGTGCTGCTGACATGACGCTCGCCTTCGATATCAACTGTCATTTCGAAGACGGCACTGGCTGTGGCTTCCCGGCCCCGACCCTGTACTCGTTCCTCTTCAAGCCGATCTTCGGCGATGCGGATGGCCTGTACTTCAACAAGACGATGCTGCTCGCCCTGCTGGGCTCGATCGTCATCGTTGCGTTCTTCTGGGCCGCGTTCCGGAAGCCGAAGGTCGTCCCGGGCAAGCTGCAGATGGTCGCCGAGGCGGGCTACGACTTCGTGCGCCGCGGCATCGTCTACGAGACGCTCGGTAAGAAGGAAGGCGAGAAGTACGTCCCCTTCATGGTCGCGACGTTCTTCTTCGTCTGGATCATGAACCTGTGGTCGATCGTGCCGCTCGCCCAGTTCCCGGTCACCGCGGTCTTCGCCTACCCGGTCGGGCTCGCGCTCGTCATCTACGTCATGTGGATGTCGGTGACCTTCAAGCGTCACGGCTTCGTCGGTGGCCTGAAGAACGTCACGGGCTACGACAAGTCCCTCGGCGCGATCCTGCCGATGGTCATGGTGATCGAGTTCTTCTCGAACGTCATCGTCCGCCCCTTCACCCACGCGGTCCGACTGTTCGCGAACATGTTCGCCGGTCACACCCTGCTGCTGCTGTTCACCATCGCCAGCTGGTACCTGCTGAACGGGATCGGCATCGCCTACGCCGGTGTCTCGTTCGTCATGGTCATCGTGATGACCGCGTTCGAGCTCTTCATCCAGGCTGTCCAGGCTTACGTCTTCGTGCTCCTGGCCTGCAGCTTCCTGCAGGGCGCGCTCGCCGAGCACCACTGAGCGAGTTCGCTCCGCAAAACCCCGAATCGTCCGGTGGCCAACCCCCACCGGTCCATGAAAGAGAAGGAAGAACTGGCATGTCCCAGACCCTTGCTGCCGTCGAAGGTTCCCTCAGCTCCGTCGGTTACGGTCTCGCGGCGATCGGCCCGGGCGTCGGCGTCGGCATCATCTTCGGTAACGGCACGCAGGCTCTCGCCCGTCAGCCTGAGGCTGCCGGTCTGATCCGCGCCAACCAGATCCTCGGCTTCGCCTTCTGTGAGGCGCTCGCCCTCATCGGTCTGGTCATGCCGTTCGTCTACTAAGACGAACCTCACGACTAGTCCGAATCGACGAAAGGCACTGATGTGAACCTCCTGGTTCTCGCGGCTGAGGAGCCTCAGAATCCCCTCATTCCGCCGATCCCCGAGCTCGTCATCGGTCTGATCGCCTTCGTCATCGTCTTCGGCTTCCTCGCGAAGAAGCTCCTCCCGAACATCAACAAGGTTCTGGACGAGCGCCGCGAGGCCATCGAAGGCGGTATCGAGAAGGCGGAAGCCGCCCAGACCGAGGCCCAGAGCGTCCTGGAGCAGTACAAGGCCCAGCTCGCCGAAGCCCGGCACGAGGCCGCGCGCCTGCGCCAGGAAGCGCTGGAGCAGGGCACTGCGCTGAAGGAAGAACTGCGCGCAGAGGGCCAGCGGCAGCGTGAGGAGATCATCGCTGCCGGCCACGCCCAGATCGCGGCCGACCGTAAGGCCGCCTCTCAGGCACTCCGTCAGGACGTGGGCAAGCTCGCCACCGACCTGGCCGGAAAGCTCGTCGGCGAGTCCCTTGAGGACCACGCCCGGCAGAGCCGCACGATCGACCGTTTCCTCAGCGAGCTCGAGGAGAAGGCTGCATCGAGTGGGGCCGCCCGATGAACGGAGCGAGCCGCGAGGCGCTGGCCTCCGCACGCGAGCGTCTCGACGCGCTGACGGACAACACGTCCGTCGACGCGGCGAAGCTCGCCGGTGAGCTGGCAGCCGTCACCGCGCTGCTCGACCGTGAGGTCTCGCTGCGTCGGGTCATCACGGACCCGGCGCAGTCCGGCGAGGCCAAGGCCGAGCTCGTCGCTCGGCTGCTCGGCGGTCAGGTCGGCGGGGAAACCCTCGACCTGGTGTCCGGCATGGCCCGGTCCCGCTGGTCGCAGTCCCGTGACCTGGTGGACTCGCTGGAGGAGCTGGCGGCCACCGCCGACCTCACGGCGGCCCAGCAGGGTGACGCGCTCGACAACGTCGAGGACGAGGTCTTCCGGTTCGGCCGGATCGTCGCCTCGAGCACCGAGCTGCGTTCCGCGCTGACCGACCGCGCGGCCACCACCTCCGCCAAGAGCGAGCTGCTGCGCAGCCTGCTCGGCGGCAAGGTGAACGCCGTCACCGAGCGCCTGGTGATCCGTCTTGTCACGCAGCCGCGTGGACGTAGCCTGGAAGCGGGACTCGAGTCCCTTTCCAAGCTCGCCGCCGAGCGCCGTGACCGCATGGTCGCCACCGTGACCAGCGCGGTTCCGCTCAGCGACGGGCAGAAGCAGCGTCTCGGCGCGGTGCTGGCCACGCTGTACGGCCGCCAGATGCACCTGAACCTCGACGTGGACCCCGAGGTCCTCGGCGGGATCTCGGTGCGGGTCGGCGACGAGGTCATCGACGGCACCATCGCGGACCGCCTCGCAGAGGCGTCCCGCCGCATGGCCGGCTGACCAGCCACCAATAGAACAAAAGCATTCCTAGCGGCCCGGTTGGGCCGTGCAGAACTTGCAGAAGATTCCTGGGGGTCGCCCCCAGACCCCTAAGAAGCTTCAGGCCCAACAAGGAGAGCAGGGAACCCAGATGGCGGAGCTCACGATCCGGCCGGAGGAGATCCGGGACGCACTGGAGAACTTTGTCCAGTCGTACCAGCCGGACGCGGCCTCGCGCGAGGAGGTCGGAACGGTCAGCGTTGCCGGCGACGGCATCGCGAAGGTGGAGGGCCTGCCCTCCGCCATGGCGAACGAGCTGCTGAAGTTCGAGGACGGCACCCTCGGTCTCGCCCTCAACCTCGAGGAGCGCGAGATCGGTGCGGTCGTCCTCGGCGAGTTCAGCGGTATCGAGGAGGGCCAGCCGGTGCAGCGCACCGGTGAGGTGCTCTCCGTCGGCGTCGGCGAGGGTTACCTCGGCCGCGTTGTCGACCCGCTCGGCAACCCGATCGACGGTCTCGGCGAGATCGCGACCGAAGGCCGTCGCGCCCTCGAGCTGCAGGCCCCCGGCGTCATGGTCCGCAAGTCGGTCCACGAGCCGATGCAGACCGGCTACAAGGCCATCGACGCGATGGTCCCCGTCGGCCGCGGCCAGCGTCAGCTGATCATCGGCGACCGTCAGACGGGTAAGACCGCCCTGGCCGTCGACACGATCATCAACCAGCGCGACAACTGGCGCTCCGGTGACGTGAACAAGCAGGTTCGCTGCATCTACGTCGCCATCGGCCAGAAGGGCTCGACCATCGCGTCCGTTCGCGGCGCGCTGGAAGACGCGGGCGCGCTCGAGTACACGACGATCGTCGCCGCCCCGGCGTCCGACCCGGCCGGCTTCAAGTACCTGGCGCCGTACACCGGTTCCGCCATCGGCCAGCACTGGATGTACGCCGGCAAGCACGTCCTGATCATCTTCGACGACCTGTCGAAGCAGGCCGACGCCTACCGCGCCGTGTCGCTGCTGCTGCGCCGCCCGCCGGGCCGTGAGGCCTACCCGGGCGACGTCTTCTACCTGCACTCCCGTCTGCTGGAGCGCTGCGCGAAGCTGTCCGACGACATGGGTGCCGGTTCGATGACCGGTCTGCCGATCGTCGAGACCAAGGCGAACGACGTGTCGGCGTTCATCCCGACCAACGTCATCTCCATCACCGACGGCCAGTGCTTCCTGGAGTCCGACCTGTTCAACGCGGGCCAGCGCCCGGCGCTGAACGTCGGTATCTCGGTCTCCCGCGTCGGTGGCTCCGCCCAGCACAAGGCCATGAAGCAGGTTTCCGGCCGTCTGCGCCTGGACCTCGCCCAGTACCGTGAGCTGGAGGCGTTCGCCGCCTTCGGTTCCGACCTGGACGCCGCGTCGAAGGCTTCGCTGGAGCGCGGCAAGCGTCTGGTCGAGCTGCTGAAGCAGGGCCAGTACCAGCCGATGCCCGTCGAGGAGCAGGTCATCTCCGTCTGGGCCGGCACCACCGGCAAGATGGACGACGTCCCGGTCAACGACATCCGTCGCTTCGAGTCGGAGCTGCTGGAGCACCTGCGCCGCGAGCGCAAGGACCTCCTCACCTCCATCGCCGACGGCGGCAAGATGTCGGACGACACCCTGACGTCGGTCGCGGACGCCATCGCTGCCTTCAAGCGCCAGTTCGAGACCTCGGACGGCAAGCTCCTGGGCGAGGACGCACCGGCCGTCAACGTCTCCAAGTGACGACGGAAGGGACCTGACTCATGGGAGCGCAGCTCCGGGTCTACAAGCGTCGCATCCGTGCCATCACGGCGACCAAGAAGATCACCAAGGCGATGGAGATGATCGCCGCCTCGCGCATCGTCAAGGCGCAGCGCAAGGTGGCGGCGTCGATGCCGTACGCGACCGAGCTCACCCGTGCGGTGACCGCGGTGGCGACCGGCTCGAACACCAAGCACGCCCTGACCACCGAGGTCGAGAAGCCGACCCGTGCCGCGATCCTGCTCATCACGAGCGACCGCGGTCTGGCCGGCGGCTACTCCTCGAACGCCATCAAGCAGGCGGAGCGGCTCACCGAGCGGCTGCGCGCTGAGGGCAAGGACGTCGACACCTACATCGTCGGCCGCAAGGGTGTCGCCTACTACGGCTTCCGCGAGCGCAAGGTCGCGGATTCGTGGACCGGCTTCACCGACAGCCCGGCCTACGCCGACGCCAAGCGCGTCGCCGGGCCGCTGATCGAGGCCATCCAGCTGGAAACGGCCGAGGGCGGCGTCGACGAGCTGCACATCGTCTACACGGAATTCGTGTCGATGATGACGCAGAACCCGGTGGACGGTCGGATGCTGCCGCTCAGCCTCGACCAGGCTGCGGAGGAGAGCGGTACGAAGGGCGAGATCCTTCCGCTGTTCGACTTCGAGCCGTCGGCGGAGGACGTCCTCGACGCCCTGCTGCCGCGCTACGTCGAGAGCCGTATCTACAACGCACTGCTGCAGTCGGCCGCTTCCGAGCACGCCGCCCGCCGCCGCGCGATGAAGTCGGCGACCGACAACGCCGGGGATCTCATCAAGAGCCTCTCCCGGCTTGCCAACGCGGCCCGCCAGGCCGAAATCACCCAGGAAATCAGCGAGATCGTCGGTGGCGCGAGCGCCATGGCTGACGCGACCGCGGGGAGTGACAAGTAATGACGACCACTGTTGAGACGGCCGCCGCCACGGGCCGCGTCGCCCGGGTCATCGGCCCGGTCGTCGACGTGGAGTTCCCCGTCGACGCCATGCCCGAGATCTACAACGCCCTCAAGGTCCAGGTCGCAGACCCGGCCGAGGACGGCAAGCTCAAGACCCTGACCCTCGAGGTCGCGCAGCACCTGGGTGACGGCCTCGTCCGTACCATCTCGATGCAGCCGACCGACGGTCTGGTCCGCCAGGCCCCGGTGACCGACACGGGCGAGGGCATCACCGTCCCCGTCGGTGACTTCACCAAGGGTAAGGTGTTCAACACCCTCGGTGAGGTGCTGAACTACCCGGAGGAGAACGCCAACGTCACCGAGCGCTGGCCGATCCACCGCAAGGCCCCTCGCTTCGACGAGCTCGAGTCGAAGACCGAGATGTTCGAGACCGGCGTCAAGGTCATCGACCTTCTCACCCCGTACGTCAAGGGTGGAAAGATCGGTCTGTTCGGTGGTGCCGGTGTCGGCAAGACCGTTCTGATCCAGGAAATGATCTACCGCGTCGCCAACAACCACGACGGTGTGTCGGTCTTCGCGGGCGTCGGTGAGCGTACCCGTGAGGGCAACGACCTCATCGAGGAAATGGCCGACTCGGGCGTCATCGACAAGACGGCCCTCGTCTTCGGCCAGATGGACGAGCCGCCGGGCACGCGTCTGCGTGTCGCGCTTGCCGGTCTGACCATGGCGGAGTACTTCCGCGATGTGCAGAAGCAGGACGTGCTCTTCTTCATCGACAACATCTTCCGGTACACCCAGGCGGGTTCCGAGGTGTCGACCCTGCTCGGCCGTATGCCCTCCGCGGTGGGTTACCAGCCGAACCTGGCCGACGAGATGGGTCTCCTCCAGGAGCGCATCACCTCGACCCGTGGTCACTCGATCACCTCGATGCAGGCGATCTACGTCCCCGCGGACGACCTGACCGACCCGGCGCCGGCGACCACCTTCGCCCACCTCGACGCGACGACGGTTCTTTCCCGTCCGATCTCCGAGAAGGGCATCTACCCGGCCGTGGACCCGCTGGACTCGACGTCCCGCATCCTCGACCCGCGGTACATCGCGGCGGACCACTACGCCACGGCGATGCGCGTCAAGGGGATCCTCCAGAAGTACAAGGACCTCCAGGACATCATCGCGATCCTCGGTATCGACGAGCTGGGCGAGGAGGACAAGCTCGTTGTCCACCGTGCCCGTCGCGTCGAGCGCTTCCTGTCGCAGAACACCCACGTGGCGAAGCAGTTCACCGGTGTGGACGGTTCGGACGTTCCGCTCGACGAGTCGATCACCGCGTTCAACGCGATCTGCGACGGTGACTACGACCACTTCCCCGAGCAGGCGTTCTTCCTGTGCGGTGGCATCGAGGACCTGAAGGCCAACGCCAAGGAGCTGGGCGTCTCCTGATCCGGCGCGCTCCGCGAGGAGCGCATCCGGTGAGCAGGCCGCCAGCGAACGCTGACACTGTCTGCAGACGGAGAGGGGCGGGTATGTCCCGTCCCTCTCCCCACGCCCATTAGAATTTGACCCAACACCCGGCTGACCCGCCGGGTGGTGACCCGAGGAGCCACCTTGGCTGCTGAGCTGCACGTCGAGCTGGTCGCGGCGGACCGCAATGTCTGGTCCGGCGAGGCCACCCTTGTTGTCGCCCGCACCACGTCCGGCGACATCGGCGTCATGCCCGGTCACCAGCCGCTTCTCGGTGTGCTGGAATCGGGCCCTGTGACCATCCGCACCAGCGAGGGCAGCACTGTCGTCGCCGCGGTGCACGGCGGTTTCATCTCGTTCGCGGACAACAAGCTGTCCCTGCTGGCCGAGATCGCCGAGCTCGCGGACGAGATTGACGTCCAGCGTGCGGAGCGGGCACTGGAGCGCGCGAAGGCGGAGGCCGATGCGGCCGCCGAGCGTCGCGCGGATGTCCGGCTGCGCGCCGTAACGGGCTGATCGCCCGTCGGAGTTTGAACCGCTGGGTTCCGGAGGGCGACCTCCGGGGCTCAGCAGACCTCAGCCGCGGTCCGTTCTGGAATTTTCCAGACCGGGTCGCGGCTGAGGCGATGCAGGTCCGTTTTTCGTGAGGCATTCGATGAGCGAGGAGGTCGGTGAAGATGCTCCTCGCTCTGCTTGTGAGCGGCCTGGTCGTAGCCATGGTGGTGATCGGGCTGTTTGTCTTCGGGCTGCGCCGGAGGCTCATCCAGCGTTCCGGAGGCACCTTCGACTGCAGTCTGCGCTGGGGGGTCTCGGAGAAACCCGACATCTCCGGCAAGGGCTGGGTGTACGGGGTCGCGCGCTACAGCGGTGACCGGATCGAATGGTTCCGCGTGTTCAGCTATTCGCCGCGCCCGCGCCGGCTGCTGGAGCGGTCCTCCATCGAGGTGGTCTCCCGCCGCGCCCCCGAGGGCGAGGAGGAGCTGGCCCTGCTCTCCGACGCCATCGTGCTCGGCTGTCTCCACCAGGGGACGCGCCTGGAGCTGGCGATGAGCGAGGACGCGCTGACCGGCTTCCTGGCCTGGCTTGAGGCGGCGCCTCCCGGGCAACGGGTAAATGTTGCCTAAATTCCTTGCCCGTTGAATGGGGGTCCCCCGGACGAAGTCTGGGGGAGGGTGAACGTGGCCTGAGGGCCGGCGGGGACGGATCGTCCCCGCCGGACGGAGTCCGGCGCAGCGGCGCGAAGCCGGGGAGGCCCCCAGGGGCCGAGCCGTGCGAGTGGCGCGTCAAGAAGGAGAAGCCGGGGAGACGGGGGCGGACCCGTCTCCCCGGCTTCGTCTGTCACCGGGGGCCGTAGTGGGGGTTACTGGAGCCCGGTGTGGATCGCGTTCGCGAGTTCACCGTTGGTGGTGTCCCCGCTGAATTCCCAGAAGAAGGCTCCCTTGAGGCCCTGCTGCTTGGCCCAGGTCATCTTCCCGGCGATCGTGGCGGGGGTGTCGTAGCTCCACCAGTTGCTGCCGCACTTGGCGTAGGCCGTGCCGGCGACGGTGCCGGTGGCCGGGCAGCTGTTCTTGAGCACCTTGTAGTCCTCGATGCCCTGCTCGTACGTGCCCTGCGCGGGTCCGGTGGCGGTGCCGCCGGGGGCGGCCTGGGTGACACCGGTCCAGCCGCGGCCGTAGAAGCCGATGCCGAGGTTGAGCTTGGAGCCGGGGATGCCCTTGCCCTTGAGCTTGGTGATCGCGGCCTCGGAGTTGAAGCCCTGCTGCGGGATGCCCGTGTAGGAGGTGAGCGGGGAGTGCGGGGCCGTGGGGCCCTGCGCCGCCCAGGCGCCGAAGAAGTCGTAGGTCATGACGTTGTAGAAGTCGACGTACTGGGCGGCTCCGGCGTAGTCGGCCGCGTCGAGCTTGCCGCCGTTGGAGCCGTCGGCGGAGATGGCGGCGGTGACCAGGTTGCCCGTGCCGAACTTGGCGCGCATGGCCTGCATCATGTTCTTCAGGGAGGCGGACCCGCTGGTGTCGCAGGTCAGACCGCAGGCGTTCGGGTACTCCCAGTCGAGGTCGATGCCGTCGAAGACGTCGGCCCAGCGGGGGTCCTCGACCAGGTCGTAGCAGGACTGGGCGAAGGCGGCCGGGTTGGCCGCGGCCTGGCCGAAGCCGCCGGACCAGGTCCAGCCGCCGAAGGACCACAGCACCTTGATGTTCGGGTACTGGGCCTTGAGCTTGCGCAGCTGGTTGAAGTTGCCGCGCAGCGGCTGGTCCCAGGTGTCGGCCTTGCCGTCGACGCTCTGGTCGGCGGTGTAGGCCTTGTCGTAGTCGGCGTAGGCGTCGCCGATGGTGCACTTGCTGCCCTGGACGTTGCCGAAGGCGTAATTGATGTGCGTGATCTTCGCGGCGGAGCCGGAGGTGACCAGGTTCTTCACGTGGTAGTTGCGTCCGTAGACGCCCCACTCGGTGAAGTACCCGAGCTTGACCTTGCCGCCCGGGTCCGGGGGCGGGGTGGTGCCGCCGGCGGTGGTGACCGACAGGGAGCCGGAGGAGGGGCCGGTCTGGTCGGCGGTGTCGCGGGCGGTGACGGTGTACCCGTACGTCGTGCCCTTGGTCAGGCCGCTGTCGGCGTAGCTGGTGCCGGTGACGGTCGCGATCTTGGCGCCGCCCCGGTGGACGTCGTAGTTCTTGACGCCCTTGTCGTCGGTGGCCGCCGGCCAGGACAGGGTCAGCGAGGTCTCGGTGACGCCGCTCGCGGTGGGGGTGCCGGGGGCGGAGGGCGGGTTGTCGCCGGGCTGGGTGGTGCCGTCACAGGAGCCGCCGTTGATCTTGCAGCCGCTGGGGGCGCCGGAGCCGGAGCCGTTGAAGCCGAAGCTGGCGGTGGCGCCGGGGGAGAGGGTGCCGTTCCAGCCGAGGTTCTTGGCCGTCCAGTGGGTGCCCGAGCTGGTGACGGTGGCGTCCCAGGCCGAGGTGACGGCGGTGCCGGCCGGGTAGTCCCATTCCACGGTCCAGCTGGTGAGGGTGGTGGTACCGGTGTTCTTCACCACCCACTTGCCCTCGAAGCCGGAGCCCCAGTCGGAGACCTTGGTGTACGTCGCGGTCGCGGAGGTCGCGGCCTGTGCGGGGCCGGCCAGCGCGACGAGGCCGGAGACGGGCACGGCGAGGGCGGCCAGGACGGCCGCGACCCGCGTGAAGAACCGGGTACGCCTGGAACGGGGTGGGGATGCTGTGCTCAAGGGTGCTCCTCCGTAGGTCCGTCGAGGTCGCGGGGCCGACGTTCGACATGGGGGTGGGACCTGCGCCGCCCGTGAGCACGCTTTTGTCATGGCACGCTCACCACAGTGTTGCGGTGAGCGTAGAAAGGTCTGGACCAAGCGTCAAGAGGTCCAGACCTCATGGCGAAGGCGGTGCGAGCGAGCCTCTACCGAGGCCCCCGGATCTCCAACTCCTGGGCCAGCACCGCCGCTTGGACCCGGCTGCGCAGCTCCAGCTTTCCCAGCAGCCTGCTGACGTGGGTCTTCACCGTCGCCTCCGCCATCTCCAGCCGTACGGAGATCTCCGCGTTCGAGAGCCCCTCGCCCAGACATCCGAAGACCTCCCGCTCCCGCCGCGTCAGCGAGGCCACCGCGGCAGCCGTCCCCGGTGGGGTCTGCGGCCGCCGTACCTGCGGCGACGCGAACTCGGCGATCAGCCGCCTGGTCACCGCCGGGGCGATCAGCCCCTCCCCGCGCGCGACGGTCCGTACCGCCTCGATCAGCTCCGCCGCGTCCGCGTTCTTCAGCAGGAAGCCCGCCGCTCCCGCCCGCAGCGCCCCGAAGACGTACTCGTCGAGGTCGAAGGTGGTCAGCACCAGTACGTCGGCCAGCCCCTCCGCGACCACCTGGCCGGTCGCGGAGACCCCGTCCAGCCTCGGCATCTGCACGTCCATGAGGACCAGATCCGGCCGCAGCTCCCGGGCCAGGCGCACCGCCTCCTCCCCGTCCGCGGCCTCGCCCACCACCTCGATGTCGCCCGCGCTGCGCAGGATCAGCACCAGCCCGGCCCGTACCGCGCTCTGGTCGTCCGCCACCACCACCCGGATGGTCATGCCTCCACCGCCTTCTTGTATGCCCTGGCCGGTCGATCCGGCCGGGCTCGCGTGCCCTGGCACGCACGCTCGCCGCGTTGTCGTCGGTCACCGACGCTCCGCGTCGATTCCCTCCTCCGCCTTGCGAGCGCACGCACCAGACCCCGCTCGCTCATCCGGCCTGATCGACCGGCCAGGGCATCGCGGGCAGAGTCGCCCGCACCTGCCACACCGTTCCGCTGCGGCCCGCCGTGAAGGCCCCGCCCAGCAGTTCCGTGCGCTCCCGCATCCCGATCAGCCCCGCCCCGGAGCCGGGGGCCCGCGGGCCGGGGCGGTCCCCGTACGGGGAGTCCACCGCCACGGTCAGCATCCCCTCCGGGCGGGCCACGCGGACCCGGACCGTGCCCGGGGCCGCGTGCTTGAGCGCATTGGTCAGCGACTCCTGGACGATCCGGTACGCCGCCAGCTCCACCGGGGCCGGCACCCGCTCCCCGGGCGGCCGTCCGTCGTGGAGTACGAAGTCCAGCCCGCTCCCCGAACCGTTGGTGCGGGCCTGTTCCAGCAGGGCCTCCAGCCCGTCCAGCGAGGGCACGGCGACCGCCTCCTGCCCCGCCCCCGCATCCCGCAGCAGCCCGATCAGGCGGCGCATCTCGGCCAGCCCCTGCACGCTGTTCTCCCGGATCACCCCGAGGGCCTCCCGGCTCGTGCCGGCCTGGTCGATGGAGAGCGCGGCGGTGGAGTGGATGGCGATGGCGGACAGGTGGTTGGCCACCATGTCGTGCAGCTCCCGGGCCATCCGGGCCCGCTCGGCGACGACGGCCTGGCTGCGGTCCATCTCGGCCAGCAGCGCCGTCTGCTCGGCCCGCAGCCGGGCGGCCTCGGCGGCCTCGCGGTGGTTGCGCAGGGTGGCGCCGGTCAGGGCCGGGCCGAAGCTGACGATGCCGGTGAGCACGCCGATCAGCAGGGCCTGCGGGGTCCGCAGCCAGGCCACCGAGACGATGGTGACGGCCACGGTGATCAGGCCGGTGGTGACCGGGAGCCGCCGGGCCATGGGGGGCGGCCCGTAGACCACCGCCGCGTACATCAGGTCGGTGAAGATCAGGACGGTGCCGAGGTTGCCCACCGTGAACTGGTCGGCGACCAGCCCGAGGGTGCCGACGACCAGCGTGACCCGCGGGGCGGTGCGGCGCAGCAGCTCCATCGCGCCGAGCACCACCAGGGGGACCAGGGCGGCCCACTCGGGCAGCAGGTGCCGGGTGGTGTTGCTGTGGACGCCGAGCGACCACAGCGTCAGGCCGGCGAGCACGCTTCCCACGGCGAGCAGGACGTCGTCGCGGTGGGGGCGGAGGTTCTTGGCGGTCACGGTCCCATCCAACACGGTGGCGCGGGGGCGGTCCTCGGCACTGGGATCGAAGGCCGAATGCGCCGACTACATCGAAGGATGCAGCCGTCTTTCCTCACCGGCGACGACGAAACGGGCCGGACCGGGCGCGAGTCTGGAAGGGATCGGGGTCCGGGTGGATCCCGAACCGACCGAAACCGGCCCAACCGACCGAACCGACCGAACCGAACGGAGATCCCCGTGATCGTCGCCCTGATCATCGCTTGCGAGGTCGGCTTCTGGGTGCTGCTCGCCGCCGGCCTGGCCCTGCGCTACCTCGCGAAGAAGCCCGCACTGGGGGCCGCGGTCCTGCTGTGCGAGCCGCTGCTGGAGCTGGTCCTGCTGGTCGTCACCACGCTCGACCTCAAGAACGGCGCCGCGCCGGACTGGAAGCACGGCCTCGCCGCGCTCTACATCGGCTACACCGTCGCCTTCGGCCACTACACGGTCAAGTGGCTCGACAGCCACGCCGCATACCGCTTCGCGGGCGGGCCGAAGCCGCCCGGGGCCGGGTACGGGAAGGCGCGGGCGGTCCACGAGTGGAAGCTGTGGGGCCGCACCGTACTGGCCGCGGCCGTCGCCCTCGGCCTGCTCCAGGCCGCCATCTGGTACGTCGGCGACGCGGGCGACGTCAGCTCGCTCCAGGGGTGGCAGTACGCCGCCCTGCGGGTGGTCGGCATCCACGCCCTGGTCGCCGTCGCGTACACGGTCTGGCCGAAGAAGGCCCCGGCCGGCGCGGAGGAGCGGCCCTCGTTCGCGAAGACCGAGAGCTGAGCTCCCCGCGGTCCCGGGTGCGGCCGGTGCGTGTCCTAGCGTTCGCCGCCCGGCACCCAGAGCACGTCCCCGACCTCCTTGTTGGCCACCCGGGCCAGGATGAACAGGAGGTCGGAGAGGCGGTTGAGGTAGGTCGCCGTCAGCGGGTTCATCAACTCGCCGTGCACCTCCAGCGCCGCCCACGTCGAGCGCTCGGCGCGCCGGACCACCGTGCAGGCCTGGTGGAGCAGCGCCGCGCCGGGGGTGCCGCCCGGGAGGATGAAGCTGCGCAGCTTCTCCAGCTGCTCGTTGAAGGCGTCGCAGTCGGCCTCCAGCTTGTCCACGTAGAACTGCTCCACGCGCAGCGGCGGGTACTGCGGGTTCTCGACCACCGGGGTGCACAGGTCGGCGCCGACGTCGAACAGGTCGTTCTGCACGCGGACCAGGACCTTCGCGACCTCGGGCGCCAGCCCGCCGAGCGCGAGCGCCGTCCCGATCGCCGCGTTGGCCTCGTTGGCGTCGGCGTACGCGGAGATCCGCAGGTCGGTCTTGGCCGTGCGGCTCATGTCGCCCAGGGCGGTCGTGCCCTTGTCGCCGGTACGGGTGTAGATGCGCGTGAGGTTCACCATGCGGCCAGCGTAGACGGGCGGGCCCCGGAAAATCCGGGCGGGAGCCGCCCCTTCCCGGCGCCGTCGGCGGCCGGGCGGGCGCTCCGCCGGTGCGGACCCCGGGTGAACTGGTCGGCTCCGCAGGGCTGCTGGGCCGTCCCGGTGTGATGTCCGTCATCTGAGACGTGACGCGTGTTACTTCGCGGTCACACTGCACCGCCCGGGCGCTAGTCTCCGCCGAAGAGGCCACGAGGCCGGGTCTTTTTGAGAACGAGGGGTGTGCAGTGGCTGGGAAGCTCGCCGTCATCGGTGCCGGACTGATGGGTTCAGGGATCGCTCAGGTTTCCGCGCAGGCGGGCTGGGACGTCGTCCTGCGCGACGTCACCGACGCCGCGCTGACCCGCGGCACGGACGGGATCAAGGCCTCGTACGACAAGTTCGTCTCCAAGGGCAAGCTGACGGCCGAGGACGCCGAGGCGGCGCTGGCCCGCATCACCACGACCACCGACCTCGACGCGGTCGCCGACGCCGACATCGTCGTCGAGGCCGTCTTCGAGAAGCTCGAGGTCAAGCACGAGATCTTCCGCGCGCTCGACAAGCTCGTCCGGGACGACGCGATCCTGGCCTCCAACACCTCCGCCATCCCGATCACCAAGATCGCGGCCGTGACGGAGCGTCCGGAGCGGGTCGTGGGCGCGCACTTCTTCTCGCCCGTCCCGATGATGCAGCTGTGCGAGCTCGTGCGCGGCTACAAGACGAGCGACGAGACCCTCGCCACCACGCGGGCCTTCGCCGAGTCCGTCGGCAAGACCTGCATCGTCGTCAACCGCGACGTCGCCGGCTTCGTGACGACCCGTCTGATCTCGGCCCTGGTCGTCGAAGCCGCCAAGCTGTACGAGTCGGGCGTGGCCTCCGCCGAGGACATCGACATCGCCTGCAAGCTGGGATTCGGCCACGCCATGGGGCCGCTGGCCACCGCCGACCTCACCGGCGTCGACATCCTGCTGCACGCCACCAGCAACATCTACACCGAGTCGCAGGACGAGAAGTTCGCGCCGCCGGAGCTCATGCGCCGGATGGTGGACGCCGGGGACATCGGCCGCAAGAGCGGCCAGGGCTTCTACAAGCACTGAGCCGGGACGCCGAGCACCACTGTTCGAGTGCCTTCACCCCTCGGGGTGAATTAGGTATCGGTTCGCTCACGGTCGGCAACTTCGCCGCCCTCGCGGCAGTCAGTTGCAGTGAGAGTTGCCGACCAGGGACCAGTCGGACCATACGTACGCAGTACCGCCGGGAGTACACATGCACATCAGGGGCGACCACGCCGAACTCGCTGTCGGGGGTCGCCTCGACGTGCGCAGCGCGGCGGACGCCCGTACGGCCTTGCACACCGCCCTCGACGAGGGCCACGGCGATCTCGTGCTCGACCTCACCGGGCTCGACTCCTGGGACGCCACCGGACTCGGCGTGATCATGGGCGCGCACCGCAGGGCCGGGCGGACCGGGCGGCGCCTCGTCCTGCGCGGAGTGCCGGCGCAGATGCAGCGTCTGCTCGTCGCCACCCGCCTGCACCGGATCCTCGCGATCGAGGGCGGACTGGAAGCCGAGTCCCTGCCCCGGGTGTGAATGCTGTGTTCCGTTTTCCTGCGGAAACGTAACGGTCCGGTGGTGATGGCACCCCTGCGGTACCGGTGAGCGCGGCCACGGTCTAGGGTTCGGGCGGAAAACCGGACCAGTACGAGAGCGGCGTGCGAAGGCCGGGCGGTACGACGGCGAGGCGCACGGCCCGCGATCGGGGGACTTGGTCATGGACCGAACAGAGAAGCAGGCCGATCCGCAGGAGCAGCCCTCCGGCACGCCGGGAACGCCCGGTATGCCCAGTACGCCTGCCACGCCCGGGGCGTCCGGTGCCCCCGCGCGGGTCGTCACGCTGACGGCCGGGGACTACACCCTGACCGTCAACCCGGTCGACGGCAGCGAGATAGAGCCGCACCGCCCCGGCACCGACACCGGCCGCCCCGCCAAGCGCGACGCGGCCGCCCGCAGGGCCCGGGACGAGGCCGCACGGCCGCCCGTACTGCCCGGCCCCCGCCTCCCCGCCACGTCGCTGCTGGAGCGCGCGGAGGAGAAGGAGCGGCTCGTACGCCTGCTGGGCCGGGGCCGGTCCGTACGGCTGACGGGACCCGGCGGATCGGGCCGCACCGCCCTGCTCGACACCGTGGCCGCAGCCTGCGAGGGCCTCGCGCCCGACGGCGTCGTACGGCTCTCCGGGCGCGGCTACCAGCAGCCGCTGGAGCTGCTGTACGCGCTGTACGCGACCGTGTACGAGGCCACGGAGGTGCGCCCGGACCGGATCGACCTCCTCGCCCGCGTCCGCGACATCGGCGCCGTGGTCCTCCTGGACGACCTGGAGATCGGCGGCACCGCCCTCGACGAACTGCTGCGCGCCACCCCCGAGTGCGCCTACCTGCTGGCCGCGACCCCCGACGTCAAGTCCCCCTCCGACGACTCGCACCTGGAGGAGGTCTTCCTCGGCGGACTCGGCAAGGCCGACTCCCTGGAACTGCTGGAGGCGGGCGTCGGACGGCCCCTGACGGACGCGGAGACCGCCTGGGCGGGCGACCTGCGGTTCGCCTCCGAAGGGCTGCCGCTGCGCTTCGTACAGGCCGCCGCGCTGCTGCGGCAGCGGGACGAGCTCAACCACGCCGCCGAGGACGACGACGAGGAAGAGCCCGGAGTCTTCGAGGAGCGCCCGCGCGACACGGCCCAGGTGCCGCTGCCGACGCTGGCCGAGGGAGCGGCCCCGGCCGAACTGCTGGCCTCGCGCGTCAGCGAGTCGGCGCGCGCGGCCCTGCGCATCGCGTGCGCGCTGGGCGGGGAGATGCCGCACCACGCGCACCTGCCCGCGCTGGTGGGGGACACCCACGCGGACACGGCGGTGGCGGAACTGCTGGGCTGCGGGCTGCTCACCCCGGTCGGCGCGCGCTACCGGCTGGCCGCGGGCGTCGCCCGGCAGCTGGAGGAGGCCGGGTACGGGGACACCGCGCCGGAGGAGGCCCGTACGGCCGCCCGGCACTACGCCTGGTGGACCGGGCACACCTCGGTGACCCCGGAGCGGGTCGCGGCGGAGACGGACGCGGTGCTCGCGGCGCTGGGCGGGGCCGACGTGGTGGCGGCCGTACTGCTGGCCCGTACGGCCGCTCCGGCGTTCGCGGCCTCGCTGCGCTGGGAGGCGTGGGAGCGGGTGCTGCGCGCGGGCTCCGAGGCCGCCCGGAAGGCGGGCGAGGTCGCGGAGCAGGCGTACTTCCACCACGAGCTGGGCGTGCTCGCGCTGTGCGAGGGCCGGTTGGACCGGGCGCGGGCCGAGCTGGAGGCCTCGATCGGGCTGCGGGGGGCCCTCGCCGACAAGCGGGGCACCGTGGCGGGCCGGCGGGCGCTGGCGCTGGTCACGGACCGGGAGACGGCCGCGGCCGGGGCGGCCGTGTCGCCGCCGCTGCGGCTGGAGCCGCCGGTCGGGCCGTCCGCCGCCCCGGAGGCCGTGACGCGGCCGACGCCGCTGGGCGTGACGGGTCCCGTGAAGCCGGCCGGCCCGGCGGCCGTGACGGCTCCGCTGCCCTCGGCGGCTTCGGAGGCGGTGACCCGGGTGGCGCCCGTGACGCCGGTGGCGCCCGTGGTCCAGGTCAACGCGGTCAGCCCGGGCAGCCCGATCAGCCCGGTGTCGCCCATGGCGTCCGTAGCGCCGGTGACGCCGGTGACGCCGGTGACGCCGGTGACGCCGGTGACGCCCGGGACGTCCGTGCCCTCCGCGGAGTCGTCCGCGCCGGGCGTACGGCGTCCGGCGAACCCGACGACGCTGTCGCAGGTCTTCGAGGACGCCTTCCCGATGGCCCCGAAGCCCGCCCCCGCGCCCGCCCCGGAACCCGCGCGGCGGCCCGACCGGCGCCGCGCCGCGCTGCTGGCCGCCGCCGGGGTGTTCACGGTGGTCGCGCTGGGCACGGTGGTGAGCCTGACGATGGGCTCATCGGAGGCGCCGTCGGCGCCCTCGCACGGGCCGTCGGGGTCCCCGACCCCGAAGCCGCTGCTGCCCCAGGTGGTGCCGAGCGCCGGCGGGAACGATCCTGCACCGGAGCCCCCCGCGTCGGCCCCGGAGTCGGAGGAGGCCCCGTCCTCGCCGGAGCAGAGCAACAACGCCCCGGCGCCCGGCCGGACCCCGGTCCGCACCCCGTCGCAGCGCCCGTCCCCGACGCCGCCGAAGCCCCCGACGCAGCCGACCGGTTCGCCGACCCCCACGCAGTCGTCCCCGGACCCGACGGTGTCGCAGTCGCCGTCGCCCGTGCCCACGGAGACCGCGCCGTCGCCCACGACGCCGCCCGTCACGAACTCGGTCTCGGCCTCCGCGACGTGAGGGCCGCAAACGCCCAGGTCCCCGTCCGGCAGGACAGGGACCTGGGGGAGACCGGTCGCGACAGCGGCCTGGGCGAGGCCGGTCAGAACAGGCGGAGCTTGTCGTCCTCGATGCCGCGCAGCGCGTTGTAGTCCAGCACCACGCAGTCCATCCCGCGGTCGTTGGCCAGGACCTTGGCCTGCGGCTTGATCTCCTGCGCCGCGAAGATGCCCCGGACCGGGGCCAGGTGCGGGTCGCGGTTGAGGAGCTCCAGGTAGCGGGTCAGCTGCTCGACGCCGTCGATCTCGCCGCGCCGCTTGATCTCCACGGCCACCGTCGCACCGGCGGAGTCCCGGCACAGGATGTCCACCGGGCCGATGGCCGTCATGTACTCGCGCCGGATCAGGGTGTAGCCCTCGCCCAGCGTGTCGATGCGGTCCGCGAGGAGCTCCTGGAGGTGCGCCTCGACGCCGTCCTTGATGAGCCCCGGGTCGGTGCCCAGCTCGTGGGAGGAGTCGTGGAGGACTTCCTCCATGGTGATGATGAGCTTCTCGCCCGCCTTGTTGACGACCGTCCACACGCCGGCGTCGTCACCCGTCCCCTCCTTGAGGGTGCACGGAGGCGACATCCAGTTGAGCGGTTTGTACGCCCGGTCGTCCGCGTGGATCGAGACACTGCCGTCAGCCTTCACGAGGATCAGACGGGGTGCCGAGGGCAGATGGGCGGTGAGCCGGCCCGCGTAGTCGACGGAGCAGCGGGCAATGACGAGACGCATGGTCGGCAACGCTACTCGACCGACGGGCCTCCACGCGATTCGCCCCTGAAAGCCCCGTTCGCGGATGGCGCGTTGTATGCGCATTCTCCTGGTGCGTCACCCATGGGGCGCCTACCGTGGTGAGCGGGAGGTTGCCGAGCGTGCACGCTGCGTCGCGGCCTCCTTCCCTGCCCGTAAGACTCCGGCAACCCAAATAGCCGGGGTCGCGAGAGGAGAACCCATGTCGCTCGACGTCTCACCGGCCCTACTCGAACAGGCCGAGCGAGGCGAGGTCGACGAAGCCGCCTTCGTCGACTGCGTCCGGACCTCCCTGCCCTACGCATGGGAGATGATCAGCTCGCTGGTGGCCCAGCTGAAGGTGGACGGCGGACAGTTCGCCGACAACCAGACGCCCCCGCCCGACGAGCAGGCGCGCGGTCAGCTGCTGCGCGCTCTCGCGAGTGACGCGATACGCGGTGCGCTGCAGCGGCACTTCGGAGTACGCCTGGCCTTCCAGAACTGTCACCGGGTAGCGGTGTTCCCGCTGGATCCCTCGGTGGACGACCGGCTGGCCAAGTTCACTTCGATCCGCGGCCAGCTGCTCAACCAGTCGCCTGAACTGCGGGACTGCTAGCAGTTCTCGTACTTTCGCTGCCGCTCCGCGACGGGGGGCGGCAGCCCTTCTCAGCCGAGGCGGGGCAGGACTTCGGCGCCGAGGCGCCGGACGTTCTCCTCCGTCGCGGCGAGATCGCCGGAGCCTTCCGACAGCAGTGCGAACCGGGTGATGCCGGTGCGCTCGGAGGTGGCCGCCAGGCGGTCCGCCGCCCGCTTCGGGGTGCCCACCGGGTGCAGCGCGCACAGGAGCTCCGTGTACGCGACCGGATCCCGCATCGCGCGCACCCGGCCGTCCACCGTCACGTGCGCGTCCAGCCCCTGTTTCAGCCATCCCGGCAGCGCCTTCAGCAGCACCTCGCGGGCGTCCGCCGAGCGGTCCGCCAGCTGGCACACCCCGGCCGAGACGTGCCCCGCGGCGGTCACGCGCTCCGGCGAGTGGCCCGCCGCCAGCGCCGTACGCCGCCACAGCCCGACCATCTCCGCCTTGTCCTCGTCCCCGCAGTGCATGCCCAGCAGCATCGGCAGCCCCCGCTCCGCGGCCAGCCGTACCGACCTCGGCGAGGTGCAGGCCACGATGACCTCCGGACCGGTGCCGTCCCCGTCCAGGGCCTCCGAGGGCCGCGGTACGACGGCCACCTCGCGGAAGGCGTACCGCTCGCCGGAGGCACCCACGCGCGCCTCGGTCAGCCAGCGCCGCAGCAGGTCCAGGGCCTCCGGGAAGCCGTTCTCGTACGCGTCCGCGCCGCCCCCGAACACCTCCAGGTCGACCCACGGGCCACCACGCCCCACCCCGAGGGTGAACCGGCCGCCCGAGGTCAGGTGCAGCAGCGCCGCCTGCTCCCCGAGGGCCACCGGATGGACGTTCGGCAGCACGCTCACCGCCGTGCCGACCCGCAGCCGCCGGGTCCGGCCGAGCAGCAGGGCCGCCAGGGTCACCGCCGACGGGCAGACCCCGTACGGGACGAAGTGGTGTTCGGCGAGCCAGACCGAGTCGAGCCCGGCCTCCTCGGCCACCTCGGCGGTCCGTACCGCCCGGTGCAGTGCCTCGCCCTGTCCCTGACCCGGGAACTGGGCCGCCAGAATGAACGCTCCTACGCGCATCGCCTTTAGCCTCCTCGCGGCTGGCGCGGCCTCCCCCAGGTGGACCGGCTTCTTGATCCATTACGACTAACGTCTTACCGGCAACAACGTCTGACACGTGCCAAAGGCACGGCCTGACAGGAAAGTTATTGGGATTGTCGGGCCAGTCCCCCCGGTGCGGCCGCCTCTGTCGGACACCCTGCGGCTACCCGGGCTCGCTGCGCGTAGTCTGGGAGAAAGTCACTGCCGTCCGCCCCTCCGTGAGGTATACGTGTCACCGCGCCACAACCGCCCCAGGGGCGGCGGGAATCCAGCCGACCGTTCGGACTCGGGTGCCGGATCGGGGTCGGGGACCGGCCCGGGAGGCATGGACCGGTACGGGCTGGAGCGCACCGAGGAGTACCAGGGCGAGGACTGGAAGGTCCGCCACGTCGCGGGCGCAAGCGCGGTGGGCAAGCGCTACCGCTGCCCCGGCTGCGACCAGGAGATCCCCTCCGGTACCCCGCACCTGGTGGCCTGGCCGGAGTACGGCGGCGTGGACGACCGGCGCCACTGGCACAAGGCCTGCTGGAACGCGAAGGACCGCCGCACCTCGCGGGTGCAGCGGTCCCGTAACGCGCCGAAGTACTAGGGCTGCCGGCCCGGACAGGACCTAGCGCTGTGGCCGGAAGGGTTCACCGGGTCGCGCCGCCCGGCAAACCCTTCCGGCCACAGCGCTAGACGTCCCGGCGGCCGACCGTCACGTACGAGGCGGCCACCGCGCCGCCCGCGACCAGCAGGATCAGCAGCAGGTGGGAGAGGTCCGAGGGCGGCGTGCCCCCCTCGCTGCCGCCCTGCATGCCGAACAGCTGCATCATCGCCACGGGCGCGTTGTAGCTGATGATCGTGTTGCCGATGGACGTGGTCGCCTGCCAGCTGATGAGCATGGCGCCTATCACCGGCGGGAGCGTGACGAGGCCCAGCATGACGGCGATCGCCCCGGCCGAATGCCTCACCAGCGCGCCGACCGCGAGCGCGAGTACCCCGAGCAGGGTGACGTAGAGGCTGCCCGCCAGCGCGGCGAACCACTCGGAGATCCCGTGCGATCCGGCGTCCGCACCGCTGTGCACGATCGCGGCGGCCGTGCCGACGAGGCCGACGGATCCGGCGATGGCGGCGAAGGCGGTGAGGCTGAAGACGACGTACTTGGCGGTGAGCACCCGGTGCCGCTCCGGGGCGGCCGTGAAGGTGGTCCGCACCAGACCGGTCGCGTGCTCGGAGGTGATCGTCAGGACGCCGAGGACCATCACGGCGATCTGCCCGACCAGCAGGCCGAACAGGGCCGGCGAGGTGTAGGCGATCTCCCGGAAGGCGCGGTCGTCGGTCTGCGTGATGACGAGCAGCCCGATGCCGACGACGATCACCACGAGGGAGCCGAGCGTCCACACCGTGGAGCGCACGGAGGTCATCTTGGTCCACTCCGAGGCGAGGGCGTGCCCCAGGTGCGGCCGCGGCGAGGGCAGCGGTGCGGGGCCGGCCGCCGCCGGGCCGGTCGTCGTCGCGCCGCGGGGCGTGGGGCCGGTCATCGGGTGTCCTCGGGGTTGTTCTGGGCGGCTCCGGCGAGCTCACCGGGGCTGCTGGGCATCAGGAAGGGCTGCCCGCCGGCTCCGGGAGGCGGGGGCGCGTAGAAGCCGCTGTGCGGGACCTCGGGAGCCTGCGGCTCCTCCTCCCACGCCGGGACGCTCAGCGGCTCCGGCTCCCACAGCTCGGCCCGCGGGTCCTCCGAGGAGGTGTACTCGACGGAGGACTGGGTCATCCGCATGTACGCCTCCTCCAGCGAGGCCCGGTGCGGTGACAGCTCCCACAGCCGTACGCCCGCCTCGTGCGCGAGATCCGAGATGCGGGGCAGCTCCAGCCCGGTCACGCGCAGTGCTCCGTCGGGTTCCTGGAGGACCCGGCCGCCCGCCTTGGTCAGGGTCGTACCCAGCGTGTCCCGGCCATCGGGATCAGTGTCGGCCGCGCGTACCCGAGCGAATCCGGCCGAGTTGTGCGTGATGAACTCCTGGGTGCCCATGTCGGCCAGCAGCCGGCCCCGGCCGATCACGATCAGGTGGTCGGCGGTCAGGGCCATCTCGCTCATGAGGTGCGAGGAGACGAAGACGGTCCGGCCCTCGGAGGCGAGCTGCCGCATGAGGTTGCGGACCCAGAGGATGCCCTCGGGGTCGAGCCCGTTGACCGGCTCGTCGAACAGGAGCACCTGCGGGTCCCCGAGCAGGGCGGTGGCGATGCCGAGCCGCTGCCCCATGCCGAGGGAGAAGCCCTTCGCGCGCTGGCGGGTGACGTCCTGGAGGCCGACCACGGCCAGCACCTCGTCCACCCGCCGCTCCGGGATCCCGGAGAGCTGGGCGATGGACAGGAGGTGGGTACGGGCCCGGCGGCCGCCGTGGACGGCCTTGGCGTCGAGCAGGGCACCGACGTGCCGCTGGGGGTTCGGCAGCTCCCGGAAGGGGAGGCCGTTGATCGTGACATGACCGGACGTGGGCCGGTCGAGGCCGACGATCATGCGCATGGTGGTGGATTTCCCGGAGCCGTTGGGCCCCAGGAATCCGGTGACGTGCCCCGGCCTGACCTGGAAGGACAACTGGTCGACGGCGGTCTTCGCGCCGAAGCGCTTGGTCAGTCCGACTGCCTCGATCATCTTGCTGCCCCTTACCAGGCCGGGACGACTTTCGCCCGCGTAAGGGTTAAGAGGATAACGAGTCCCCGCTGGTTCCGTCCCGGGCCGATCCCTGAGCTGCCCCTGAGACCGACCCGGGGATCACCCGTAGTACGTCAGGCGTCCCTCTTGCGGAGGACGAGGTAGCCCCCGAGCACCGAGGCGAGTGTCCAGAGGGCCATGATCCCGAAGCCGGCCCACGGGCCGTACGGGGTCTCGGGCGACCCGAAGGCGTTGGGCACGACCTGCATGATCCGTCCCCCGGCGTTGCTCGGCAGGTACTGGCCGACCGTACGGGTCGCGTCGAAGCCGATGAGGAGGTTCGAGACGATCAGGAAGAACGGGATCAGGAGGCTGATGGCGGCGACCGAACTGCGCAGCATGGCCGCCACGCCCATGCAGAACAGGGCGAGCAGCGCCAAGTACAGACCTGCGCCGACCACGGCGCGCAGCACGTTCTCCTCGCCGATCCCGATGCCTGCCTCACCGAGGAGTGCCTGGGTGAGGAAGAAGGACACGAAGCTGGTCAGCAGCCCGACGACCAGGGCAAGCCCCGTCGCCACGGTCATCTTGCCGAGCAGGAAGCGGCCGCGGTGCGGCACGGCGGCCAGCGACGTGCGGATCATGCCCGTGCTGTACTCGGTGCTCACGACCATCACGCCGAAGACGATCATCGCCAGCTGACCGAATTGCATCGTGCTGAGGCTCATGGCGGTGGGATCGAAGGTGGCCCGGTCGGCCGCGTTCATGCTGCTCGTGTCGAACGTGGCACTGAACAGTGCGGCGAACCCGACGGTGACGAGGAAGACGAGGGCGAGCGTCCAGCTCGTGGAGGCGACCGTGCGGATCTTGGTCCACTCGGACCGGAGGACGGCAGGGTAGGACATGGTCACTCGCCGCCCTTGCGCGTCGCCTCGAAGCCGGCGCCCCAGGCGGGGACGTCGGCCGGCCGGGCCGGGTTGTCGGGGGACATGCCAGGAGCCCCCAGGGTCCCCGGGACCCCGGGCGCGTGAGCGTGGTACTCGACGGAATCCGCCGTCATGCGCATGAACGCTTCTTCCAGTGAAGCCCGTTGCGGGCTGAGTTCGTGCAGGACGATCTGGTGCTGGGCGGCCAGTTCGCCGAGCCGCTCCGGACCCACACCGTCGATCTCCAGCGCCCCGGTGGCCGGAACGCTGATGGCGTCGATTCCTTCCGCGTGCAGGACGTCCTTGAGCCGTTCCTGCTGCGGGGAGCGCAGCCGGACGTAACTGCGCGAGTTCTGGTGGATGAAATCGGCCATCGACGTGTCGGCCAGCAGCTTTCCCTGCCCGATCACGATCAAATGCTCTGCGGTCAGCGCCATTTCGCTCATGAGGTGGGAAGAAACGAAGATCGTCCGTCCTTCCGCCGCAAGACCCTTCATGAGATTCCTGATCCAGAGAATTCCTTCCGGGTCCAGGCCGTTGACGGGTTCGTCGAACATCAAGATCTCCGGGTCGCCGAGCAGTGCGGCGGCGATGCCGAGCCGCTGCCCCATGCCCAGGGAGAATCCCTTCGACTTCTTCTTCGACACGGCCGTCAGTCCGACCAGGTCGAGTACCTCCCCGACCCGGCTCTCCGGAATGCTGTTGGACTGCGCGAGGCAGAGCAGGTTGTTGTAAGCGCTGCGGCCGCCGTGCATGGCTTTGGCGTCCAGCAGCGCGCCGATGTACTTCAGTGGCTCCCGCAGGTCCCGGTAGTGCTTCCCGTCGATCCGGACCGTCCCGCTGGTCGGATTGTCGAGGTCGAGCATCATGCGCATGGTCGTGGACTTCCCGGCCCCGTTGGGGCCGAGGAAGCCGGTCACCACCCCCGGTCTGACCTGGAAGCTGAGGTTGTTCACGGCGGTCTTCGCGCCGAATCGTTTGGTAAGGCCCTCAAGCTCGATCATGCGGGCCACGCTAGAGCGCGGAAGGGCCGTACGCCACCTCAAACAGGTGACATACGGCCCTGACGTGCCAGTTTCGCTACCAGCGAGTAGGAATCGGCGTACCGGCGCTCTGTACTAGCGGCTCTGCTGCGCCGGGACCCCACGGGTGACCGGCTCGTCGTCCACGATCGGGTTGGCCGCCGCGACGGCCGCACCGGTGAGCGTCGCCAGCATCTCGCGGACGTTGGTGAGCTGCGCGTTGATGGAGTCGCGGCGGTTGGTGAGCGCCGCCAGCTCGCGCTCGGACTCGCTGCGGATGCGGTCGGCCTTGGCGTTGGCGTCGGCCACGATGTCCTCGGCCTGGCGCTGCGCCGTCTCCACGGTCTGGCGGGCACGGCGCTCCGCGTCCGTACGCAGCTTCTCGGCCTCCAGGCGCAGCTGCTCCGCGCGGTGCTCGATCTCCGCGAGGCGCTTCTCGGCCTTGGCCTGACGCGAGGCCAGGTCGCGCTCGGACTGCTCGCGGCGCTTGGCCAGGTTGGTCTCGAAGTCCGCGGCGGCCTGGGCGGCCTTGGCGCGGGTCTCCTCGAACAGGGCGTCGGCCTCCTCGCGCTTGGAGGCCGCGTCCTTCTGGGCCTCGGCGCGCAGGGTGGAGGCGTCGCCCTTGGCCTTCTCGACGATGCGGACGCCCTCGTCCTCCGCCTTCGACTTGCGGTCGGCGGCGAACGACTCGGCGTCGTTGCGCACCTGCTGGGCAGCCGACTCGGCCAGCTCACGGTGCTGCTCGGCCGCGCGACGGGCCTCCTCGCGCAGGTCCTTCGCCTCCTCCTCGGCCAGGCGCAGGATCTTCTCGACCCGGGCGCCGAGGCCGGCGTACGACGGCTCCGCGTCGTTCACCTGGGCCTGGGCGTTCTGCGTCTCGAGGTGCAACTCCTCGATCCGCTTTTCCAGAGAGTTGATACGTCCAAGGGCGCTGTCGCGGTCGGAGACCAGCTTGGTAATGCGGTCGTCCACCTGACCGCGGTCGTAACCACGCCGCACGAGCTCGAAGCCGAAGGGGGAGGAAGTGTCGCTCATGGGGTTCCTGTCGAATGAGACCGATGAGGTGCTACGTGAGGTGTTAGGGGAATCCTAGGCGCCCAGGCGGCGTGTCATCGAGTCATTCCACGTTTGATCTGGACAATGACACCCCTTTTGAGTGGCAAGGCGACAGAATGGTTGTCACTCGTTCGCCTGAACCTCCATCAGGAGCACACATCCAGCGCACCGACTAGCCCTCTGACGTCTTACCGCCCGATCGAGTGGAACCCGCTGCCGCTCCGGCCTTCACGCCCCCCGCGCCCTGACCGCCGACCGTGGGCTTCGCGCCACCCGAAGGCGCCTCGAATGATTCCAACGCCTCAAGAACGTCCTGGACACGGGAGATCTCCGCCTGAATGTCCTCGCGCCGCCGCACCAGGACCTCCAGCTCACGGCGACCCTCCTCGACGATCCGGTCGGCCTCCGCCCGGGCCTCCGCCAGAGCCGACTCGGCCTCCCGCGACAGCTCGGCCTTCTTCTGCTCGGCCTCCTTGAGCAGCGCCTCCGCCTTGCGGACCGCCGCGATGCGCACCTTGCTCGCCTCGCTGCTCGCGTCCGACACCAGCTCCTTGGCCTTCGCCTCGGCCTCCACGCTCTGCTCGGTCGCCGCGCGCACCAGCTTGTCCACGCGCTCGCCGGCCGACTTCATCTGCTCGGCCGACTCCCGGCGGGCCCGCTCGTGCAGCTCTTCGACCTCCGCCTCGACGCGGCCGCGCAGCTCCTCCGCCCGCTCCCTTATGGCCGAGGCGTCCGTACGCGCGCCGACCAGCAGCTCGTCCGCGTCCGTACGGGCCTTCTCCACCATGGAGTTGCCCTCGACGGTCGCCTCCGAGGTGATCCGCGCCGCCTCCTTGCGGGCGGCGTCCACCATCGCGTCCGCCTGCTCCTCGGCCGCCGTGGTGGCGGCCAGAGCCTGCTTCTGCGCGTCGCCGGTGAGCTTGTCGGCCTCCGCCGAGGCCTCGGTGATGAGCCGGTCGACCTGCTCCGCAGCTTCGCTGCGGCGCTTGTTGGCCTCCTCGCGGGCCTCGTCCAGCAGCCGCTCGGACTCCGTACGGGCCTCGGCGCGGACGCGCTCCGCCTCGGTCGCCGCCTCCGCCTTGACCCGCTCGGCCTCCGACCGGGTACGGGTCGCGTGCTCCTGCGCCGAGGACAGCGCCTCCGACGCCTCCGCGCGCAGCCGCTCGGCCTCGTTCGCGGCCTCGCCGACCGTGCGCTCGTTGTCCTTGCGGGTCTGCGCCGTGAGCTTGTCCGCCTCGGACGTGGCCTCGCCGATGAGCCGGTCCGCCTGCTCGGCGGCCTCGCTCCGCAGCCGGCCGGCCTCGGCGCGCGCCTCGTCCAGGGTCTGCTCGGACTCCCTCTCGGCGGCCGCCAGCGTCTCGTTCGCCGCCACCGTGACGCGGTCCGCCTCCGCGGTGGCCTCGCCGATGATCCGGCCGCCCTCCGCGCGGGCGTCGTCCAGGGTCCGCGCGGCCTCCGCGCGCAGCCGCTCGGCCTCCGCCGCGGCCTCGCCGACCATGAGCTCGTTGGCCGCGCGGGTCTCGTCGACCAGCCGGTCGCCCTCGGTACGGGCGTCGACCAGGATGCGCGTGGCGTCCCGCTCGGCCGCCGCCATCGTCGCGGTCGCCTGGGACGTGAGCTTCTCCGCCTCCGAGGCCGCCTTGCCGACCAGGCGGTCGGCCTGCTCGGCCGCCTCCGTGCGCAGCCGGCCCGCCTCCACGCGGGCCTCGTCCAGCGTGCCGGCCGCCTCCGCGCGGGTCGCGTCCGCGGCCGCGGCGGCCTCGGCGGTGATCCGCTCGGCCTCCGCCGTGGCCTCGCCGACCGTGGCCGCGTTGGCCGCCAGGGTCTCCTCGGTGAGCCGGTCGGCCTCGGCCTTCGCCTCGCCGACGATCCGGGCCCCCTCGGCGCGCGACGCCTCCAGGGCCTCGGCCGCCTCGCCGCGGATACGGTTCGCGTCGTCCCGGGCGTCCGCCCGGGTCCGGGCCGCGTCCCGCTCGGACGCCGCCAGCGCGTCGGTGGCCTCGGTGCGCACCCGCTGCGCGTACTCGGCCGTGTCGGTGCGCAGTTGCTCCGCCTCGGCGATCGCGTCGCCGACCGTGCGCTCGGCCAGCGCCTTCGCCGCGTCGGTCTCGGCACGTGCCTCGCTGCGGACCCGGTTCGCGTCCTCGGTGGCCCGCTCGCGTTCCGCGTAGGCGTCGGCGCGGACCCGGCCGGCCTCTTCCTCGGCCTCCGTCTTCGTACGCTCCGCCGCGTGCTCGGCGGCGCTGCGCAGCCCGGTGATCTCCTCCTCGGCCTGCTCGTGCAGCCCGGCCACGGAGTCCCGTACCTGCTGGGCGGTGGCCTCGGCCGCCGCCACCAGCTCCGACGCGCGCCGCTCGGCCTCCTCGGTCAGGCGGGCCGCCTCGGCCTGCGCCTCCTCGGAGCGCCTGCGGGCCGCGGCCAGCAGCTCCTCGCTCTGCTCGCGGGCCTGCGCCCGCTCGTTGCCGGCGTCGGTCCGCGCCGACGACAGGGTCTCCTCGGCCTCCCGGCGCCGCCGGACGGCCTCCTCCTGCGCGGCGGCCAGCGCCTCGGCGGCCTCCGCGCCGACCCGCTCGGCGGCGGTCTTCGCCTCCGCGCGCAGCCGGTCCGCGGTCTCCTGCGCCTCGGAGCGCACCCGCTCCGCCTCGGCCTCGGCCTCGCCGCGCAGCCGTACGGCGACCTGCTCGGCCTCCGCGCGGACCCGCCCGGCGTCCTCGGCCGCGTCCGTGCGCAGCTGTTCGGCCTCCGCCTCCGACTGTGCCTGGAGGGTGCGGTTGCGCTCGGCCGACTCGGCCCGCAGCCGGTCGGTCTCCTCGGTGGTCTCCTTGCGGATGTTCTCCGCCGCCGCCCGGGCATCGCGCAGGGTCTGCTCGGCCGTGCCCAGCCGGCTCTCGGCGTCCGTGTGCAGCCGTACGAGTTCCTCGTCGGCCTCCGCCCGCTTCGCGGCCAGGGCCTGCTCGGTCTCCTCGCGCCGCCGCCGGGCCTCCGCGTCCGCCTCGGACCGTACGGCTTCCGCCTGTTCCGCGGCCTCGGCGTGCAGCCGTTCGGCCTCGGCGCGGGTGCGCTCCAGGGTCTCCTCGGCCTGCTTGCGCAGGGTGGTCGCCCGCTCCACGGCCTCGGCGCGGACCCGCTCGCTCTCGGCGTTCGCCCCGCCGCGCAGCTCGTCCGCGTCCGCCTTGGCCTTGCCGAGGAGCTCCTCGGCCGTCCGGGCCGCCTCCTCGATCTGCTGGACCGCCTCGCGGCGGGCCTCGCCGCGGATCCGCTCGCCCTCGGCGACGGCCTCGGCGCGCAGCTGCTCCGCCTCGCCGCGCAGCCGCCGGGCCTCCTCCTGGAGCTCGACGGTACGGGCCCGGTACTCCTCGGTGTCGTCCTTCGCGGCGCCCTTGAGCTCGTCCGCCGTCGCCGCCGCCTGCGAACGCAGCCGCTCGGCCTCGGACTCCGCCTCGCGGCGGATCCGTTCGGCTTCCTCCGATGCCGCCCGGGTGGTGGCCCGGGCGTCCTCGGAGGCCTTGTTCAGAACGTCTTCCGCCGTCCGGGCGGCCTTCGCCAGCTGCGCCGCGGACTCCTCGGCGGCGGCCGCGCGGGCCTGCTCCCCGGCCTCGGCGCGCTGCCGCTCCACGTCGCCGCGGGCGTCCGCCAGCAACTGCTCGGCCTCGGCCTTGAGGACCTCGGCCTCCTTGGTGGCCTCGCCGACCAGCCGGGCCACCTGCTCCTTGGCGGTACGGGTGCGCTGCTCGTTGACGGACTCCGCCGAGGCGAGCTGCCGGGAGGCGCTCTCCTTGGCCTCGGCGAGCAGCTTCTCGGCCGCGGCGCGGGCCTCGCGCAGCGCGGCGTCGGCCTCCTGTACCCGCGACTCGGCCACCCGGCCGAGGTCGAGGGTCTGCTGGCGGGTCTGCTCGGCCTCGGCCGAGGTGGTGGAACGCAGCCGCTCCGCGTGCTCGCTGGCCTCCTGGGCCTGCGCGGAGGCGGCGGTCAGCAGCCGCTCGGCCTCCTTGCGGGCCCGCAGCAGGGTGGACTCGGCCTCGGCGCGGGAGGCCTCCGCCTCGGAGGTCAGCCGGCGGCGGGCCTCCTCGGCGAGGCGGGCGGCCTCGGCCCGGGCGGCGTTCAGGGCCTGTTCGGCCTCGGCGCGGGACTCCTCCATGAGCCGGCGCGCCTGGGACTCCGTACGGGCACGCAGCTGCTCGGCCCAGGCCACGTTCTCGTTGACGTGCGCCTCGACGGTCTGGCGGCGCTCGTTGAGCTCCTGGTCCAGGCGCTGGCGGCGGTTGACGGCCTCGGTGTGCAGCTCGGCCTGGAGCCGGGCCTGGTGCTCGGCGTGCTCCTGGAGGATGCGCTGGGTCTGCGCCCGGGCGTCGCGCAGCTCGCGCTCGGCGTCGGAGCGCATCTGGTCGGCCTGGATCTGGGCATTGCGGAGCAGCTGCTCCGCCTGGTACCCCATGTCCGCGCCGTCGTAGGCGGGGCGGGACGCCAGAGCCCGGCGTACCTCGTGGAGCTTGGCGCGCAGCACCTCGACCTGGTATCCCAGGTCCTCAGCGTGCTGGACGGCCTTCCCGCGCTCCTTCTTCAGCCGCTCCATCTCGGCCTCGAAGCGCGAGAGGTGGTCGGCCTCGGCCTGATGGCTCTCCTGGCTTTCGTAGCCCCGCACAGCGCGGTCCCATCCGTCCCCTGGTCGCAAGCTCACTCCCAATGAGCATCGCTCGCCCGCTGAACGACGCCCCCGGGGAATGGTGTCAGATACCGGGGCAAGGGTCACAGGCCCCGACCCCGTCTCCGCACCGAACCCCGGCCGAGCCATGGCCACTCTACCTCTGGCCTTGCCCATGGCCCGGCCCTCGGGGCGAAGACCAGGGGCACCTTGGTTCGCAGCGCGGAGCGCCGGATCGCACCCCCAGCCGACTATGTGTGCGTTGTACCAGCTGTCGTGCCTGATGCCTGTTCCGCTCTTTGGTCCCATTGGAGGTGGTTGCTGTGCTGTAGTGGCGGTGTGGGCGGGGACTCAGGGGAGACGCGGGCGCGATTTTCGGGACATCGGGCCCGGCTGGCGCTGTCCCCGGCCTTTGCCATGAGGGCGGATGAACAGGCGCATGCGGCGCGGACGATGTGGAATCTTCTGCACGCGTGGTGGCAGATGATGCCCAGGGAGAGGCGGACTCTGGCCGACGCCGATGCTGCGATCCGGCAGGCCCGCAAGGAGACCGACTTCCTGGCGGTACTTCCCGCACAGGCCACGATGCTGGAGTACAAGCTCATCCAGCGAGGCGGCACCCTGCACAAGGTCCCCGCCGCCGGAACCTCCCGACGTTGCTCATCCTGTGGTCACGCCATTCCCGGCAGCCGGGAGTCCCAGGCTGTGTTCGTGTGCAAGAACCCTGACTGCGGCTGGTCCGGCAACGCCGACCACAATGCGGCAAGGAATGTCTTGCACCTTTACCGGATCGGCCTCGTGGCGATCCCGGCTGCCGGGAGGGCAGTCGTCAGGCGCGCCCGTCGCGTCAAACCCGCCACCGCAAGGTAGGCGGGAATCTCCCCCTCACGCGGGGGAGAGGACTCCAACGGCCGGGGAATCGGGTCCGGCCCAGTCAGTGGTCAGGGTTGGCCGTGACCAGTTCGGTGAGGACCCCGTGGCAGTCCTTGGGGTGCAGGAAGGTGATCGAGGAGCCCATCGAGCCGGTGCGGGGCTCGTCGTAGAGGACGCGGACGCCCTTGCCGCGGATGGCCTCCGAGTCACCGCGGACGTCCTCGGTGCCGAAGGCGATGTGGTGGACGCCCTCCCCGTTCTTGGCCAGCCACTTGCCCACCGCGGAGTCCTCGCGGGTGGGCTCCAGGAGCTGGAGGTAGGAGGCGCCGCCGTCGGAGGTCTCGTTGATCTTCAACATGGCCTCGCGCACACCCTGCTCCTCGTTGACCTCGGTGTGGAACACCTCGAAGCCGTACGTGGCACGGTAGAACTCGACAGTCTTGTCCAGGTCGAAGCAGGCGATCCCGATGTGGTCGATTCTTGTCAGCATGGGACCAGTGCACCGCTGCGGAGGGGGGTCACGCAACGTGCCAGCGATCACACCGGCAGCCCGGTGACGCCGCGGGTACCGCTCAGTACATTCAGGTAAACCCTCGTTCACTCCTCATCCTCAAGGGGCTGTGCCTCATGTCCGGATCGAACAACACCACTTCCGTGATCGTCGCCGGGGCCCGCACCCCCATGGGGCGGCTGCTCGGTTCGCTGAAGTCCTTCTCCGGCGCCGACCTCGGCGGCTTCGCCATCAAGTCCGCGCTGGACCGGGCCGGAATCTCCGGCGACCAGGTGCAGTACGTGATCATGGGCCAGGTGCTCCAGGCGGGCGCGGGCCAGATCCCCGCGCGCCAGGCCGCGGTCAAGGCCGGCATCCCGATGAACGTCCCCGCGCTCACCATCAACAAGGTGTGCCTCTCGGGCCTGGACGCCATCGCACTGGCCGACCAGCTCATCCGCGCCGGGGAGTTCGACATCGTGGTCGCGGGCGGCCAGGAGTCGATGACCAACGCGCCGCACCTGCTGCCCAAGTCCCGCGAGGGCTACAAGTACGGCGCCATCGAGATGCTCGACGCGATGGCCTACGACGGCCTCACCGACGCCTTCGAGAACATCGCCATGGGCGAGTCCACCGAGAAGCACAACACCCGCCTCGGTATCGAGCGCGCCCCGCAGGACGAGTTCGCCGCCGGCTCCCACCAGCGTGCCGCCGCCGCGCAGAAGAACGGCGTCTTCGAGGCCGAGATCACCCCGGTCGAGATCCCGCAGCGCAAGGGCGAGCCGGTGATCTTCTCCCAGGACGAGGGCATCCGCCCGGAGACCACGGTGGAGTCCCTCGGCAGGCTGCGCCCGGCCTTCGCGAAGGACGGCACCATCACCGCCGGCACCTCCTCGCAGATCAGCGACGGCGCGGCCGCCGTGGTCGTGATGAGCAAGGCGAAGGCCGAGGAGCTGGGCCTGGAGTGGATCGCCGAGATCGGTGCGCACGGAAACGTCGCCGGCCCCGACAACTCCCTCCAGTCGCAGCCGTCCAACGCGATCCTGCACGCCCTGAAGAAGGAGGGGCTCCAGGTCTCCGACCTGGACCTCATCGAGATCAACGAGGCCTTCGCGGCGGTCGCCGTGCAGTCAATGAAGGACCTCGGCGTGACCCCGGAAAAGGTGAACGTCAACGGCGGCGCCATTGCCCTGGGCCACCCGATCGGCATGTCGGGCGCCCGTGTGGTGCTGCACCTGGCGCTGGAGCTCAAGCGTCGCGGCGGCGGGACCGGCGCGGCCGCGCTGTGCGGCGGCGGTGGTCAGGGCGACGCGCTGATCGTCCACGTCCGCAAGTAAGCACACCTGCCGTACCCGTACAGAGCCGAGGAGCGCAGCACGTATGACGGTGGACGTCCCCACGCTGGTGGAGCAGGCCCGTGAAGGCCGACCGCGGGCCGTGGCCAGGCTGATCTCGCTTGTCGAGGGGGCGTCCCCGCAGTTGCGCGAGGTCATGGCCGCCCTGGCCCCGCTCACCGGCGGGGCGTACGTCGTGGGCCTCACGGGGTCCCCGGGCGTGGGCAAGTCCACGTCCACCTCGGCTCTGGTGTCGGCGTACCGCAAGGCGGGCAAGCGGGTCGGCGTGCTCGCGGTCGACCCCTCCTCGCCCTTCTCGGGCGGGGCGCTGCTCGGGGACCGGGTGCGGATGTCGGACCACGCCTCGGACCCGGGCGTGTACATCCGGTCGATGGCCACCCGGGGGCACCTGGGCGGGCTGGCGTGGGCCGCCCCGCAGGCGATCCGGGTGCTGGACGCGGCCGGCTGCGAGGTGATCCTGGTCGAGACGGTCGGGGTCGGGCAGTCCGAGGTGGAGATCGCCTCGCAGGCGGACACCTCGGTGGTGCTGCTGGCACCGGGGATGGGCGACGGGATCCAGGCCGCGAAGGCGGGCATCCTGGAGATCGGCGACGTCTACGTGGTGAACAAGGCGGACCGGGACGGCGCGGACGCCACCGCCCGGGAGCTGAACCACATGCTGGGCCTGGGGGAGTCCCGGGGTGCCGGTGACTGGCGGCCGCCGATCGTGAAGACCGTCGCCGCGCGGGGCGAGGGCATCGACGAGCTGGTCGAGGCGCTGGAGAAGCACCGCGCGTGGATGGACGAGCGCGGGGTGCTGGCGCAGCGGCGGGCGGCGCGTGCGGCGCGGGAGGTGGAGACCATCGCGGTGACCGCGCTGCGGGCCCGGATGGCCGACCTGCACGGCGACGCGCATCTGGACGCGCTGGCCGCCCGGGTCGCCGAGGGGGAGCTGGATCCTTACGCGGCCGCCGACGCGCTGCTGGCGACGCTGACCGAGGGCTGAGGCACGCGGGGCGGGTGCGGCGCCGTTGCGGGGGCGCCGGGCTCCGGAGCCCGCACGTCCCGGACGCCCGCGCCCCGGACGCCCGCGCCCCGGACGCCCGCGCCCCGGAGGTCGGCGGGCCGGAAGGGGCCGTCAGTAGGTGCCGTCCCATGTCGGCGGGGCCGGAATCGGCCGTCAGTAGTTGCCGTCCTGGTCATCGTCGCCGTCCGAGTCCGAGGGCGGCGAGGTGACCTTGGCGGTCGTGGCGTCCACGGCGGCGTCCGAGGTCTTGCCGTCGGCAGCCCTGACCTCGACGTGCCAGTACGGCGCCTGGCCGCCGTCGTCGCCGTCGTCCCATTCGACCTGCCAGACCTGCCCCGGGTGGGCGGCGAGGGCCGCCTTGGCGGCCTGTCCGGCCGTGACCTTGGCGGCGAGGAGCGCCTTGTGCTCGTCGGCGTCCTCGTTGGCGTCCTTGTCCTCCTGGGTGACCGCGCCCTCGGCGTTCAGCTCCAGCTCGGCGTGGCCCTTGCCGTCCTTGCTGACCACGTCCACGTGCCAGACCGAGCCGTCCCTGTCGAGGGACTCGACGACGCCCGGGTAGTGCTTCACGGCCGCGTCGGCCGCCCCTTCGGCCGTCACGTCGACCCGGGCGACGGCGGCCGCGGGGACGGTTCTCGCCGTGTCGGCGGCTGCCGCTGTCGCGGCCGCCACCGGGCCTCCCGCCATCAGGACGACGGCCGCGGCGGCGGAGATGCACACGTTGCGCTTCATGGCTGGACCTCCTCAGGCCGGCCACGGCGCCTGTGCTTGTGCGGCGGGCGGCCGGCAGCGAGCAACACCGACCATTCTGCGGCCGGGGGTGGCGGAAGGCGCGCCGAGCGCCCCCGCGCCGGGCCGCGGGCCTCAGATCTTGCCGCGGTTGCCCCTCAGGTGGTCGGCCACGGGGTTGAGCGAGTCGCGCAGCGCCGCCAGCGCCGCCGGGGGCAGCAGGTCGATGAAGTGACGGCGTACGGACGCCACGTGGTGCGGGGCGACCTTGCGCATCGTCTCCATGCCCTCGTCCGTGAGCACCGCGTACAGGCCGCGGCGGTCGGACTCGCAGTTGACGCGGCGGACCAGGCCCGCCGCCTCCATGCGCGTGATCTGGTGGGACAGCCGGCTCTTGGACTGCAGGGTGGCGGTCGCGAGATCGCTCATCCGCATCCGGTGGTCGCCCGACTCCGAGAGGTTCACGAGGATCTCGTAGTCGTTGTTCGTGAGCCCGAAGGGCTGGAGATCCTTTTCCAGCTGGTGCATCAGCAGCCTGCTGACGTCCAGGTGGGTGCGCCAGGCACACTGCTCGGCGTCGGTCAGCCAGCGGGTGGCGGTCTCGGTCTCCACGGTCTCCATGAATGAACTCTACCTAAGAAGTTGAATTACGTACAAAAATCGGATGGTCTGAGGGATCACAGTCCGAAGCGGCGCTGGAGATCACCCAGCTGCCCCGGCATCCGCGGCACGCCCAGCTGTCCCTGGCCGGACCCCGGAACGCCCTGCGCGTTGCCCGTGGCCGCGCCCGCGCCGACCGTGCCGACCGCCTGCTCCGCCATCAGCATCTCCGAGGACTGCAGCAGCACCGTCCCGGCCCCCACGAACTCGAACTGGTGCTCCTCGCCCGAGGCGCCCCCGATGCCGGTGAGCGAGCGCAGCCCGCCCATCACGCCCGACATGTAGCCGTGGTCGTAGTGGTGGCACGGCGAGGGGCAGTCCGCCCAGCCCACGAGCGCCTGCGGGTCCACGCGCAGCGGCGGCTCCATGAACACCACCGGTCCGTTGGACGCCGCCACGAACTTCCCGGTTCCGATCAGCGTCAGGAAGCCCGGGACGATCGACTGCTTCAGCGCGAGGGAGGGCTGGAATGCGAGCAGATTGCCTGAGCGGATCGTCAGGTTCCCGTTCTCCAGGTCGTACGAGTTCACGTCGAAGGCCCGGTCGGCGAGCAGCATCTTGCCCTGCCCCTCGGCCACCACCCAGTCGCTCGCGTGCAGCGGCGAGTGGAAGCTGGTGCGCAGCAGGCGGTCGAAGCGGCCGTTGCCGATGCCGTTGAACTCGATGCTCCCGTAGTACGAGATCATCTTGCCCTTCTGCAGGAACCACTGGCTCCCCTTGAGCTCCACGCAGAAGGTGTACGCGTTCACGTTGTCGTCGGAGGGCAGGGTGTACGGGTCGAAGACGGTCGGGCCGCCCGGTCCGCCCGTCACGGGGCCAAAGTTCACAGCTTCTCCTCCGAGGCCTGTACGTACACCGCGCCCTGGCCGGACAGCTCCAGCTGGAACGCCTCACCCGAACCGCGCCCCACCATGTCCCGCCAGCCCAGCGCCGTGGAGAGCTTGTTGCGGACGTCTCCGTGGTGGGCCACGTACGCCTGCGGGTCCACGTGGACCGGGCGCTGCGGGGTGATGGGGAGTTCGATGACCCCGCCGTGGGCCATCACGGCCACCGAGCCGTGGCCCTTGAGGGTGGTCGTGAACAGGCCCTGCCCGGTCACCTGGCCGCGCACCATGCCCATGACGCCGCCCTGCGAGCCCATGAACATCGTGCCCTGCTGGAGGGTGCCGTCGAAGGCGAGCAGCCGGTCGGCCTCGACGTAGAGGGTCTCGCCGGTCAGGCTGATCACCTGGATGTGGTGGCCGCCGTGGCCGAACATCACCGTGCCGCTGCCCTCGACCGTCATCAGCGGGGTCTGCTCGTTCGCCACCCGGCGCCCGATCATGCCCATGACCCCGCCCTGACCGCCGGTCAGGCTCGGGGTGAAGGAGACCTCGCCGCGGTACGCGAGCATCGCGCCGCGCTGGCTGTACATCTTCTGGCCCGGGACGACCTGGGCCTCGACCATCTTGGAGTTGACCTCGCGGAACGGCATCAGATGTCACCCCCGACGGTGTTGCGCTCGCTGGGCTGGACGTACACCAGGCCCTCGCCCTCGAAGCGGATCTGGAAGGCCTCGCCGGAGCCCTCGCCGATCAGCGTGCGGAAGTTCACGCCCGACTGGAACGACTGCTGGAGGTTGCCGGTGTGCGCGATGTACGCCCCCGGGTCGACGGAGAGCGGGTACTGGGCGCTCACGCGCAGCACCACCGCCGGACCGTCCGACATGATCGCCGCCTGCCCCGAACCCTCCACGGTCGTGGTGAACAGGCCGTTGCCCGTCGCCCCGCCGCGCAGGCCGGTGAAGGTCGTGCCGGTGCGCAGACCGGCGTCCGTGCACAGCAGGTTGCTGGATTCGACGTAGAGCTTCTCGCCACGCAGATTGACCAGATTGATCTCACTTGCGCGGTCCGCGAAGAAGCAGGTGCCGTGTCCCTGCACTTCCATCACGGTCATCTGTTCGCCGGTCAGCCGCCGGGTCACCATCCCCCGGAGGCCTTCACCGCCGCCGGACATCTTCTTGAAGGCCATCTGACCGTCGTACGCGACCATGGAGCCGTTCTTCGCTTTGACGGCATCCCCGGTCAGGTCGACGGCGAGCACCTTGCTGCCTTGGAGTCGGAACTGAGCCACAGGATGACGTTATCGGCAGCGGGCGAGCCCGAACAGGGCCCTGTGGCCGATATGCGCCACACTCGGGCGCCAGGGGCCCATTTCGGACCGGGGGTCGGGTCAAGATCCAGCAAAGCGGCTGAGACACTGGGACGGACCCTGACCTCCACCCCGAAGGTTCTCCGTGGACATCAAGACCGCCTCCGCCCTGCACCGGCTGCGCCTCATCTCCGTCCCGGAGGCGCTGTCCTTCCCGGCGCTGCTGATCTTCGGCTCGCTGCTGAGCCGGATCTCGGACATCGACTACCTGATGATGCCGCTCGGTATCCTCCACGGGGTCCTCTTCGTCATCTACGCGATCTTCCTGCTGGATGTCTGGAACAAGGCGAAGTGGCCGTTCATGAAGGTCCTGCTGTTCTTCGGCCTCGCCCTGCTGCCCTTCGGCGGGCTGTACGGCGACAAGCTGCTCAAGCGTGACGAGGCCGACAGCGTGATCGCGGCCCGTGCCCGTGCGGCGGCCGACGCATGATCGTCGCGTTCTCCGTGACCCCGCTGGGGGTCGGCGAGGAGGTCGGCGAGTACGTGGCCGACGCGGTCCGCGTGGTGCGCGAGTCCGGCCTGCCCAACCGCACCGACGCCATGTTCACCACCGTCGAAGGTGAGTGGGACGAGGTGATGGACGTGGTCAGGCGCGCGGTGGCCGCCGTGGAGGCGCGGGCGCCCAGGGTCTCCTTCATCCTCAAGGCGGACATCCGCCCCGGCGTCAGCGACGGCATGACCTCGAAGATCGAGACGGTGGAACGGCACCTCGCCGAGGGCTAGGCCGTGTCTGATGGCTCTTTGATGAGGTCGCGGAGCCAGATCACGATGGCTGCTGTGGCCAGGGTGCCGTTGAAGATGTAGTCGCGTTTGTCGTACCGAGTCGCGACGGCCCGGTGTTGCTTGAGCTTCCCGATGCTGCGTTCGACGGTGTTGCGCCGGCGGTACTGCTCGCGGTCGAAGGCCGGCGGGCGGCCGCCGGCCCGGCCGCGCCTGCGGCGCTTCGCGCGCTGGTCGTCCGGCTGGGCGATCGTTGCTT
>NZ_JBEZMA010000005.1:164993-208235 GCF_040652415.1 Streptomyces sp. NPDC048255 | reverse complement strand
CTGGTGCCGTGGATTGCAAGGCGGAGGAGGGAGTCGACGCGGAGCGTCGGCGACCGACGACAACGCGGCAAGCCGCGGTGCCAGCCGACCCGGGCCCGGCCCTGATCCACCGGACACCCCCTAGAGCCGGGACACGAACGCCGAGGCCGCCTCGCGGACGTCCGCGGCCGTCCAGGCCAGGCCCGGCTCCGTGATGTCCAGCTCGGTCACCGCCAGGCCGGGCGGCCCGTCGGGGCTCCAGCGGCGGAACAGGACCGTGCCCGTCTCCTCCGCCAGCCGCAGCCCGGCGTCCGTGAGGCGGTCCGCCTCGTACGGGAGCCAGACCTGGAACTGGTGCGTGTGCGGCTCCTCCGGGTGGATCCGGAACCAGGGGATCTGGGCCTGCGCGAACGCCTCGCGCAGCGCACCGGCCACCAGCCGCGCCTGCGCCACGTACTCCGGGAGCCTGGGCAGCTCCCGCTCAAGCCCGGCCAGCGCCGACAGCGCTTGCGGGAACTGGCGGAAGACCCGGCCCCCGTACCGGTGGCGCCAGACCCGGGTCTCCTCCACGAAGGACGCCGACCCGGCCAGGGCCGCCCCGCTGAGGCCACCGAGGGACTTGTAGAAGGACACGTAGACCGAGTCGGCCAGACCCGCGATCTCCGGCAGCGGGCGGCCGAAGTGCACGGTGGACTCCCACAGCCGGGCCCCGTCGAAGTGGACCACCGCGTCGCGCTCGCGGGCGGCGTCGACCAGCGCCGTCAGCTCCTCCCAGGAGGGGAGCAGGAAGCCCGCGTCCCGCAGCGGGAGCTCCAGCATCAGCGTGCCGAAGGGCTCGGGGAGGTCCCGGACCTCCGCGGGCTCCGGCTGGCGGGCCTCCGTCGTCGGGTACACCGTGCGCAGGCCGGCGACCACCGGCAGCGCGGCCTCCTCCCAGCGCTCCGGGTGGCTCATCGGGTGCAGGGCCACGACCGGGTTGCCCGTCCGCCCCGCCCAGCACCGCAGCGCGATCTGCTGGGCCATCGTCCCGGACGGGAAGAAGGCCGCGTCCTCGGTGCCCAGGAGCTCCGCGACCCGCCGCTCCAGCGCGGCGACCACCCCGTCCCCGTACACGTCGGCGGGTTCGTCCTGGTCGTACGGGGCTTCGGCGAGCGCCCCGAGCAGCTCCCCGACCGTCGGCTCCAGCAGGCTGCGGGACAGCACCCGTCCGGCTCCGCGCCAGGCCGCCACCAGCCGCTTCGTACGCTCCGTGTCGTCGCTCATGCCCCGATCATCGCCGACGGGACCGGGCTCCCCGCCCGCCCTGACGGGCGAACGACGCCACTTCGGGCTCACTCATCTAGCATGGCGGCGTATCGTCCGGTACCCCCCGCGGACTGGAACGGAAGGCCCTCCCCGCGTGAACTCTTCACAGCAGCCGCGCCCTGCACGGCTCGCCGTCGGTGTCGTCGGAGCCGGCCGGGTCGGCCCGGCCCTGGCCCGCGCGCTCCAGCAGGCCGGACACCGGCCCGTCGCCGTGTCCGGGGTCTCCGACGCGTCCCTGCGGCGCGCCGCCCGCATGCTGCCCGACGTGCCGGTGGTCCCGCCCGCGCAGGTGCTGGCCCACGCCGACCTGGTGCTCCTCACCGTCCCGGACGACGCGCTGCCGTCCCTCGTCGAGGGCCTCGCCGAGACCGGAGCGGTCCGCCCCGGCCAGCTCCTCGTCCACACCTCCGGGCGGTACGGGACCGCCGTGCTGGACCCGGCGCGGCGCGCGGGCGCCCTGCCGCTGGCCCTGCACCCGGCGATGACCTTCACCGGCACCGAGGTCGACGTGCAGCGGCTGGCCGGCTGCTCCTTCGGCGTCACCGCCCCCGAGGAGCTGCGGCTCGCCGCCGAGGCCCTGGTCATCGAGATGGGCGGGGAGCCCGAGTGGATCGCCGAGGAGGCCCGGCCGCTGTACCACGCGGCCCTGGCCCTGGGCGCGAACTACCTGGTCACCCTGGTGGCCCAGTCGATGGAGCTGCTGAGCAAGGCCGGGGTCGAGCACCCCGACCGGATGCTCGGCCCGCTGCTCGGCGCGGCCCTGGACAACGCCCTGCGCTCCGGGGACGCCGCCCTGACGGGTCCGGTGGCCCGCGGCGACGCCGGTACGGTCGCCGCGCACGTCTCGGAGCTGCGCAAGCACGCGCCCGGCACGGTCGCCGGATACCTGGCCATGGCCCGCACCACCGCCGACCGGGCCCTCGCGCACGGCCTGCTCAAGCCCGAACTCGCCGAGGACCTGCTCGGCGTACTGGCCGACGACGCGGACCCGAACGGGGGCGGTGCCCTGTGAACGGGCTGCTGCTCGACACCGCGGAGGAGCTCCTGAAGCTCCCCCGCACCGGCCGCAGGGCCGTCGTGATGACGATGGGCGCCCTGCACGAGGGCCACGCCACCCTCATCCGCACCGCCCGCGAACAGGCCGGCCCCGAGGGCCAGGTCGTCGTCACCGTCTTCGTGAACCCCTTGCAGTTCGGGGCGGGCGAGGACCTCGACCGCTACCCCCGCACCCTCGACGCCGACCTGCGGATCGCCGAGGACGCGGGGGCCGACGCCGTGTTCGCCCCGTCCGTGGACGAGGTGTACCCGGGCGGCGACCCGCAGGTGCGGATCAGCGCCGGGCCCATGGGGGAACGCCTCGAAGGCGCCACCCGCCCCGGCCACTTCGACGGGATGCTGACCGTCGTCGCCAAGCTGCTCCACCTCACCCGCCCCGACCTGGCCCTCTTCGGCCAGAAGGACGCGCAGCAACTCGCCCTGATCCGGCGCATGGTGACCGACCTGAACTTCCCCGTCGAGGTGGTCGGCGTACCGACCGTCCGCGAGGAGGACGGGCTGGCGCTGTCCTCCCGCAACCGCTACCTCTCGCCCGCCGAGCGGCGCACCGCGCTGGCCCTGTCCCGCGCCCTGTTCGCCGGACAGGACCGGCTCGCCGCGCAGGCGGCGCTGCGCGCCCGCGCCGAGGCCTCCCCGGCCAGCGACGAGCGGGCGACCGCGCTGGCCCGGCTCGGCGAGATCCGCGCCTCGGCCGACGCGCACGCCGTCTCGGCCGCGGGCGCCGGGCTGCCCGACGCCGTACGGGCGGCCGCGCACCACGTGCTCCAGGAGGCGGGCCGGCAGGAGCCGCCGCTGGTCCTGGACTACCTGGCGCTGGTCGACCCGCAGGACTTCTCCGAGGCCGGCCCCGGCTTCACCGGGCAGGCCGTGCTGGCCGTCGCCGCGAAGGTGGGCACGACCCGGCTGATCGACAACATCCCATTGGAATTCGGAGCACACGCGTGAGCACCCCAGGCAGAGGCATCGGGTCGGGCGGCACCGGCATACGGTTGCACGCCCCGGCCCCCGGCTGGTCCGTCGAGGCCGACGTCGTGGTCGTCGGTTCGGGCGTCGCGGGTCTGACGGCCGCGCTGCGCTGCGCCGCCGGGGGCCGCCGTACGGTCGTGGTCACCAAGGCCCGCCTCGACGACGGCTCGACCCGCTGGGCGCAGGGCGGCATCGCCGCGGCGCTGGGCGAGGGCGACACCCCCGAGCAGCACCTGGACGACACGCTGGTCGCGGGCGCGGGCCTGTGCGACGAGGAGGCCGTGCGGCTGCTCGTCACCGAGGGTCCGGACGCGGTACGGCGGTTGATGGCCACCGGAGCCGTGTTCGACACCTCCGCCGCGACCGGCGAGATAGAGCTGACCCGCGAGGGCGGCCACCACCGGCGCCGGATCGCGCACGCGGGCGGCGACGCCACGGGCGCCGAGATCTCCCGGGCGCTCGTCGAGGCCGTGCAGGCGGCGGGCATCCAGACCGTGGAGAACGCGCTGGTCCTGGACCTCCTCCAGGACGCCGAAGGCCGTACGGCGGGCGTGACCCTGCACGTCATGGGCGAGGGCCAGCACGACGGGGTGGGCGCCGTCCACGCCCCCGCCGTGATCCTCGCGACCGGCGGCATGGGCCAGGTCTTCTCCGCCACCACCAACCCGTCGGTGTCCACCGGCGACGGCGTGGCCCTCGCCCTGCGGGCCGGGGCCGAGGTCTCCGACCTGGAATTCGTACAGTTCCACCCGACGGTGCTGTTCCTGGGCGCGGACGCCGAGGGGCAGCAGCCGCTCGTGTCGGAGGCGGTCCGCGGCGAGGGCGCGTACCTCGTCGACGCGGACGGCGTCCGCTTCATGGCCGGCCAGCACGAACTCGCCGAGCTGGCGCCGCGCGACATCGTCGCCAAGGGCATCATGCGCCGCATGCAGGAGCAGGGCGCGCAGCACATGTACCTGGACGCCCGGCACTTCGGCGCCGAGATGTGGGAGCAGCGCTTCCCGACGATCCTCGCCGCCTGCCGCGCCCACGGCATCGACCCGGTGACGGAGCCGGTCCCGGTCGCCCCGGCCGCGCACTACGCGTCCGGCGGCGTACGGACCGACCTGCACGGGCGCACCACCGTCCCCGGCCTGTACGCGTGCGGCGAGGTCGCCTGCACCGGTGTGCACGGCGCGAACCGGCTGGCCTCCAACTCCCTGCTGGAGGGCCTGGTCTTCGCCGAGCGGATCGCCGACGACATCGTCACGCAGGCCCGTTCCGGCACCGGCCCGGGCATCCCGGTCCCCGCGACCGGCCCGCTCCAGCCCGCCGGGGCCCGGTACGAGGTCCAGCGGATCATGACGGACGGCGCGGGCGTGCTGCGCTCGGCCGCGTCGCTGCGCCGGGCCGCCGAGGCCCTCGAAGGGCTGTACACGACCGCCCTGAACGACCTGGAGGCGCACGGCAAGACCGCCGAACCGGGGGTGGACACCTGGGAGGCCACGAACCTGCTGTGCGTGGCCCGCGTCCTGGTCGCCGCCGCCGAGCGGCGCGTGGAGACCCGCGGCTGCCACTGGCGCGAGGACCACCCGGACCGGGACGACGCCGCCTGGCGCCGCCACCTCGTCGTCCGGCTCTCCGCGACCGAGAAGCGGGCGCTGGTCGTCACCCCCACCGACTCGGCGGACTTCCCGTCCGTCCGCGTCCCCCTGAACTCCCCGAACCCCCCCAGCCTGGAGAAGTGACCGTGAGCACCCCCGAACTCCCCCTGATCGACCAGAACGAAGGCGGCTGCGGCGACGACTGCGGCTGCGGCGACGGCGAGGAGAGCGGCCTCGACCCGGCGCTGGCCCAGCTGCTCGCGGACGCGGGCCTGGACCCGATCGAGGTCGAGGACATCGCGCACATGGCGCTGTCCGAGGACCTGGACGGCGGCGTCGACGTGACCACCGTCGCGACCGTCCCCGAGGACGCCGAGGCGATCGCCGACTTCGTCGCGCGCGAGGACGGCGTCGTGGCGGGCCTGCGGATCGCGGAGGCCGTGTTCTCCGTGGTGTGCACCGACACCTTCGAGGTCGAACGGCACGCGGAGGACGGCGACTTCGTGAAGGCCGGGCAGGTGCTGCTGTCCGTACGCTCGCGCACCCGCGACCTGCTGACGGGCGAGCGCAGCGCGCTGAACATCATGTGCCGGCTGTCGGGCATCGCGACGGCGACCCGGCGCTGGGCGGACGCCCTGGAGGGCACGGGGGCGAAGGTCCGCGACACCCGCAAGACCACTCCGGGCCTGCGCGCGCTGGAGAAGTACGCGGTGCGCTGCGGCGGCGGCGTGAACCACCGGATGTCGCTGTCGGACGCCGCGCTGGTCAAGGACAACCACGTGGTGGCGGCGGGCGGGGTCGCGCAGGCCTTCGAGGCCGTACGGGAGGCCTTCCCGGAGGTGCCGATCGAGGTCGAGGTCGACACCCTGGAGCAGGTCGGCGAGGTCCTGGCGGCCGGCGCGGACCTGATCCTGCTGGACAACTTCACCGTGGAGCGGACCGCGGAGGCCGTGGCCCTGGTGGCCGGCCGCGCGGTGCTGGAGTCCTCGGGCCGCCTCACCCTGGACAGCGCCCGGGCGTACGCGGAGACCGGGGTGGACTACCTGGCCGTCGGCGGGCTGACCCACTCCTCCCCGATCCTGGACATCGGCCTCGATCTGCGCGAGGCGGTGTAACCGGTGCTCCTCACCATCGACGTAGGCAACACCCATACGGTCCTGGGCCTGTTCGACGGTGACGAGATCGTCGAGCACTGGCGCATCTCGACCGACCCGCGGCGCACGGCCGACGAGATGGCCGTGCTGATGCAGGGCCTGATGGGCATGCACCCGATGCTCGGCAGCGAGCTGGGCGACGGCATCCACGGCATCGCGATCTGCTCGACGGTGCCGTCGGTCCTGCACGAGCTGCGCGAGGTCACCCGGCGCTACTACGGGGACGTCCCCTCGGTGCTGGTGGAGCCCGGCATCAAGACGGGCGTGCCGATCCTCATGGACAACCCGAAGGAGGTCGGCGCGGACCGCATCATCAACGCGGTCGCGGCGGTCGAGCTCTACGGGGGGCCGGCGATCGTGGTCGACTTCGGTACGGCGACCACCTTCGACGCGGTGTCCGCGAAGGGCGAGTACGTGGGCGGGGTGATCGCCCCGGGCATCGAGATCTCGATGGAGGCCCTCGGCGTACGGGGCGCCCAGCTCCGCAAGATCGAGCTGGCCCGTCCGCGCAACGTGATCGGCAAGTCCACGGTCGAGGCGATGCAGTCGGGCGTGGTGTACGGCTTCGCGGGCCAGGTCGACGGGGTCGTCACGCGGATGGCCAAGGAGCTGGCCGGCCCGAACGGCGACCCGGACGACGTCCGCGTCATCGCCACCGGCGGCCTGGCCCCGGTGGTCCTCGGCGAGTCCTCGGTGATCGACGACCACGAGCCGTGGCTGACCCTGGTCGGCCTGCGGCTGGTCTACGAGCGCAACGCGCCGAAGTTCGGCCAGTAACCGGGCCCGGGCGGCGCCGGGGCGGGGCGGGGGCGGCCGGGGGCGGCCCCTCCGGCCGGACCGGCGCCCCGCCCGGAACGGCCGGACACCCCTCGTCACCCTGAAGGCTCAGCTTCGACCTGATGAATTAGCTTGTCCCTCTCGACGACAGGTACAGGACGGCTCGAATGCCTCGTGACACGGCGTACTTGCGGGTGGCCGACGCCCTTCGGGAGCGGATCCTGGCCGGTGAGTGGCCGGTCGGAGCGCGGCTGCCGTCGAGGGCCCGCTTCGCCGGCGAGTACGAGGTGGGGCAGAGCGTCACGCAGCGCGCGATGGAGCTCCTGATCATCGAAGGCTTCCTGGAGGGCCGCGCCGGCTCGGGGACCTACGTCCGCGTGCCGCGACGGCGGCTGCGCGTCCTGCGCTCGCGGCTGCGGCGGCTGAGCGGACCGAACGGCCGCGACACGGACGGCGCGAGCTGGGAGTCGCACTCCAAGGCCCGCACCCCGGCGCCCGAGCGCATCGCCGAGCGGCTCGCCATCGACCCCGGGGACCTGTGCGTGGTCACGAGGTACGAGTTCCTGTCCGAGGGCCGGCCCGTGGAGATCTGCGCGTCCTGGGAGCCGATGGCCCTCACCGACCGCACGCCGGTCGTGCTGCCGGAGACGGGCCCGTTCAAGGGGATGGGCGTCGTCGCGCGGATGCGCTCGATCGGAGTGAACGTCACTTCGGCGGTGGAGGTGCCCCGGCCGTCCCGCGCGGACCAGACCCGGGCCAATCTGCTCGGCATCAGCGTCGGTGACCTGGTCACCGAGATCGAGCGCACCTACTACGCCGAGGACGGCCGGCCGGTGGAGACCGCCGACATCGTCGTCGCCGACCGCCGGGCCGAGATCGCGTACGAGATCACCTTCGAGGACTGAGGCCGGCGGGGCGCGGGTCAGCAGGGGCGCGGGCGGTTCAGCAGCCGGCGCAGGGCGGCGCGCCACGGACGGCCGGCCGGACGGCCCTCCAGGACGGCCTGGAACTGCTCGTACGACCGGGCCGCGCGGAGCACCGCGAGGTCGTCCCGGCCCGGCGGCGGGGGCATCGGGGCGCCGTGCTGCGATGCCCGGTAGGTGTCTATGAGGTACTGCTCGATCGCGGTCATGGATCCAGCCTCACCCCGTCGGCAGCGCCTCGCTCGTCGATTGACGCCACCCGTCAATCGGCCCGTTTGCATCGGCGGCGCCGGGGCTCCTGGGGCTCCGCCCCAGACCCCGCGCCTCAAACGCCGGCGGGGCTGGATCTGCCCTGGCTTTGCCCTGGCAGGGTGGGGTTCGGCTGCGCCGGGGCCTGGTCGGTGGGGTCGGTCCGCGGTGCCGTATGCCCTGCGGGCGGCTCGGCCGGGGTGGGCTCGTCACAGCGGGGCCCCGTCGTTGGGGTCGGTCCGCGGTGCCCCTCCGGGCTGTCTCCTCGGCTCGCGCACTGAGCCCCCGCTACGCAAGTGGGACCCAGGTTGCGCGCTCGTCCTGCGGGGACAGCCCTGCGCGGCACCACTCCCCTCCACCACGAGTTCCCGGACAACCGCCAGGCCTGGCTTCCGAAGCCGCGGTGTGGGACGGGGACGCGCAGGAGAGTCCCCGCAGGACGAGCGCGCAACCTGGGCCGGGCATTCGTAGCGGGGGCTCAGTGCGCGAGCCGAGGAGACGCTCCGGAGCGTCCCCGGCCCACACCCGGTAAGCACGGCGCAGCCGAGGCCGCACCCGCCGAGCCCCCCGCAGGGGAAGCGGCGGCCCCGGCCCACGCCCGACGCCAAACCCAGCCCCGCCGGCGATTGAGGCGCGGGGCCTGGGGCAGCGCCCCAGCAACGGCGCCGCACCGCACCCACACGCGCACGCCGCGCCACGCCACACCACGCCAGCCGAGCCGCCCGCAGGGCAACCCGCAGAATGGGGCGATGAGCGTCACCATCGACATCGCCGGGCTCCCCACCGAGCGGATCTTCTTCACGACCTCGCCCCTCGCGGAACTCTGCATGGCCCTGCACGCGCTCTCGCAGCCCGCCCACCACCCCGGCCTGGCCTCCTGGACCACCGCCACCTCCGCCGCGCTGGACCCGTCGCTCGCCGACCGGCTGCTGGAGGGCGACTTCATGTGGCGGAGCTCCTTCTCCGACGTGTTCATGCCCTTCGCCGGGACCCCCGGCGGGACCGGGCGGCCCGCCGCGACGCTGGCCGAGGAGCTCGACGTACTCGACCGGCTGGACGACGAGCAGTTCGTGACGGCCGCCCTGGAGCACTGCTGGCTGGCGCTGTACAACGAGGGCGGCTGGCCCTCGCCGCTGCGCGATCCCGCGGCCCGGGCCAAGGCGCTGGAGACGGCCGCCGCCCGCGGCCCGCGCCAGCTGGACTTCTCGATCCGGCTGCTGGACGACCCGGTCGCCGTACGGGTGTGGATGCGCAGGCTCCTGGAGGACTGCGACGAGGCCTTCTTCGCCGAGACCTGGAAGCGCATCGAGCCCGGCCAGAACTCCGACGCCCGGCACAAGACCGAGGTGCTGCGCCGCAAGGGGCTGCCGGCCGCGCTGAAGGAGGTCTCCTCCGCGCTGAGCGTGGACGAGGGCCTGACCACGATCACCGCCGACAAGATGGTCAACGGGTCGACGACCGCCACCGATCCCCGGATGGGGCCCGGGCTGGTCTTCATACCGACGAACTTCGGCTGGCCGCACCTGCTCGTGCTGCACGCACCGGGCTGGCGTCCGGTGGTCCACTACCCGCTCGGCTCCCCCCAACTGGCCTCCGCGCCGGGCTCGGTGGAACTGCTCCAGCGGCGGATGGAGGCGCTGGCGCACCCGATGCGGATGTCGCTGTGCCGGAGTCTGGCCCGGGCCCCGTACACGACGAGCGAGCTGGCGACCGTGCACGGGATCACCGCGCCGGAGGTGTCACGGCACCTGGCCGTCCTGAAAAAGGCCGGTCTGATGCATACGCGACGCCAGGGCCGCTATGTCCAGCACCAGTTGGACCTGTCCGTGGTCGCACGCCTCGGTTCGGACCTCATAGAGGGACTGCTCCGCTAGGCGGAATGGCCGGTTCCCTACGGCGCAGATTCACCGATATGCGGAATTCATGAACCGGAAACAGCGAAAACTCTGGCCAGAGTGGCCACTTCTTGTTTAACGTGCGTCAACCGCTCCCCCCGCGTACCGCGCGCAGTACCTCCTGCTCGCCCTTTTGTCGTGGAAGGATCTTCATGGCCTCTCGCCGTATAGCTGCAGCAACCGCCGCCCTGGCGGCCGCTGCCCTCGTCTCCCCGCTGCTCCTCGCCGGGCCCGCCGGTGCCACCGGCAGCCCGCAGAGCGACGCCGCCAAGGGCGACGCCCTGGCCAGGAAGCTGGTCAAGGACGCGACCGGCAAGGGCGCCAACAACCACCTCAAGGTGTTCCAGTCCATCGCGGACTACAACAACGGCAACCGTGCGGCCGGTTCCAAGGGCCACGTGCAGTCCGCCCAGTACGTCGAGGCCGTGATGCGCGCGGCCGGCTACAAGGTGACCAAGAACGAGTTCGACTTCGTGTACGTCGAGACGATCGCCGAGAAGCTGACGGTGAACGGCGCGAACGAGCGCGACGTCCCGATCCACCTGATGACGTACACCGCGAGCGGCCCGGAGGAGGGCATCACCGCGCAGGTCGCGGTCGCCCCGGTCGACGCGGACGGCACCAACGGCTGCGAGCCGGGGGACTTCGCCTCGGGCACCTTCACGGGCAAGATCGCCCTGGTCAAGCGCGGCGGCTGCGCCTTCGCGGTGAAGCAGGCCAACGCGGCCGCGGCCGGAGCGGTCGGCGCGGTCATCTACAACAACACCGAGGGCGCCCTGAACGGCACCCTCGGCGACCCGGCCGCGGGCAAGGTCCCGACCGGCGGGATCACCCAGGCGGAGGGCGAGAAGCTCGCCGCCGAGGCGGCGGCCGGACCGGTCGAACTCACCCTCGACATCCGCGAGCTGCGCGAGAACCGCAAGACCTACAACGTCATCGCCGAGACCCGCGGCGGCGACGAGAACAACACCGTCTTCCTCGGCGCCCACCTCGACTCGGTCGCGGCGGGCCCGGGCATCAACGACAACGGCTCCGGCTCGGCCGGCATCCTCCAGGTCGCGCAGCGCCTCGCGAGCAGCCAGGGGAAGATCAAGAACAAGGTCAAGTTCGCCTGGTGGTCGGCCGAGGAGTTCGGCCTGCTCGGCTCCGAGGCGTACGTCGCCGGGCTGACGGACGACGAGAAGAAGAAGATCAAGCTCTACCTGAACTTCGACATGATCGCCTCGCCGAACGCCGCCTACTTCGTCTACGACGGCGACGACTCGGACGCCACGGGCGCGGGTCCGGGCCCTGAGGGCTCGGCGCAGATCGAGCGGGGCATCACCGACTTCCTCGACTCGAAGAAGATCCCGCACGAGGGCACGGACTTCTCCGGCCGCTCGGACTACGGCCCGTTCATCGAGGTGGGCATCCCCTCCGGCGGCACCTTCACCGGCGCCGAGGGCATCAAGACCGAGGCCCAGGCGGCGAAGTTCGGCGGCCAGGCGGGCGTCGCGTACGACGTGAACTACCACGCCGCGGGCGACGACATCAACAACATCGACCAGAAGGCGCTCGACATCAACGTCGACATCATCGCGGACGCGGTCGGCCACTACGCGCACGACCTGGCCCCGCTGTCGAAGCCGGTCGTCTCGCAGCCGACCACCCCGGGCACGGGCAGTGGCGGCGGCCTGCACGAGGGCCACGGCCACGAGGTGACGCAGTAACCACGGCACGGACCGTCAGGCGAGGCTGATCTCCGGCCTCGCCTGACGGGCGTCGCCGCTCACATCCGTCCCGCTGACGGCCGCCGCCGGCCGAAGCCAGCAAGGCCCCGTCAGCCGGTCGCCCCGGGCCAAGCCGCCCGGATGCCCACGGGCTGGCAGAGCCACAGGAAGTCCCCCAGCCCGCCGCGAGCGGTCAGCTCCGCCGCCTCCCCCGCCGCGGCGAGCCCCCGGACGTACGCCGCCGGATCGGCAGAGGCCAGCGCCAGCGGGGGGCGGGCGCCCGAGACGCCGAGGGCGGTCAGCGCCTCGCGCTGGGTGAGCAGGGCCGCGCCCGGGCCCGCGCAGGAGTCCAGTGCCACGTGGGCGGTGACATCGCAGCTGCCGTCCGGGACCGGCGGCACCTCCCGGCCCGCTCGGAAGCCCGTCAGGGTGCCGTACGGGGGCCGCGCCTCGCGGGTGTGGGCGTAGTCCACCGCCACCGCCAGCCCCCGCTCCACGCTCGCCACGGCCGCCGCCCAGGCCTCGTCGCGCGCGCGGCCGATCTCCGCCCGGCCCGGTTCCGGCCACCAGCGCTCCAGCCAGGCCCGGTCCGCGTCGTCCAGGGGGCCGCCCGGGCTCTCCGTACCGTCGGGTGCGACCAGTACGTAGCGCCCGTCCTCGGCGACCTCCAGCGGGACGTTGTCCAGCCACTCGTTCGCGAAGAGCAGCCCGGTCGCCCGTACGGGCGGTTCGGCGGCCCAGCGGATCCGCGGGTCGAGCCTCTCGGGCCGCTCCGCCCGCTCCACGGCGTACGGCCGCACGCGCGCGGCCACCTCCGGCGGCAGCGCGGCGAGCACCCCGGCCACCAGCTCGCCCCGCCCGGCCCCCATGTCCACCAGGTCCAGCCCGGCCGGGTGCCCCAGCTCGGCGTCCACCCACAGCAGGAGGCGGGCCACCGCCCCCGCGTACAGCCCGGAGGCGTGGACGGAGGTGCGGAAGTGCCCGGCGGGACCCGGCCCGCCGGGGCGCACGTAAAAACCGCCGGGCCCGTACAGCGCGGCTTCCATCGCCGAGCGCCACCGAACCGGAGCCATGCATTCACCCTGGGTGTTCATCGGACCCAGGTTAAACTCGCCTCCACCTTGCGGAGTACGCCTCCGGTGCCAGGTTCGCACCTGTGGTTGACTCCAGCACCTATCTCCCTTCCCTACGCTGGGTTACGTGCAGCGCCTCTACGACTTCCTCCGCAGACACCCGACGGGCGTCGACAGCTTCTGGGCTGTCCTCTTCTTCGGGTTCTCGATGATGACCGTGGTGGCGTCCGGCGGCGGCGACACGGCCACGCGCCTGGCCACCGTCCCGGTGGTGGTCGCGCTGAGCGCCGCCGTGGCCCTGCGGCGCAAGTGGACGCAGCAGATGCTCTGGCTGACCATGGGCGCCGGCGTCTACCAGCTGGCCCTCGGCATCGAGGCCCAGTTCTGCGACGTCGCCATGCTCGTGATCCTCTTCACCGTCGCCGCCGGCGACGTACCGCGCTGGGTCTCGCGCGCCGCCCTCGGCATGGGGCTCATGGCCTCCCCGCTCTACTTCCTGCGCTTCGGCGTCGACAAGAGCGCGAGCACCGTGGAGGAGATCCTCTTCGCCCTGTTCGTCATGGTCCCCTTCGCCCTCGCCTGGGTGACGGGCGACTCCCTGCGCACCCGCCGGGCCTACTACGCCCAGCTCATCGAGCGCAACCAGCGCCTGGAGAACCAGCGCGAGGCCCAGGCCAAGGTGGCGGTCGCCGCCGAGCGCGCCCGGATCGCCCGGGAGCTGCACGACGTCGTCGCGCACAACGTCTCGGTGATGGTGGTCCAGGCCGACGGGGCCGCGTACGTCATGGACGTCGCCCCCGAGCAGGCGAAGGAGGCCCTGCAGACCATCTCCGGCACGGGCCGCCAGGCCCTCGCCGAGATGCGCCGGCTGCTCGGCGTACTGCGCACCGGCGAACCGCAGGAGTCCGAGGACTACGTGCCGCAGCCGGACGTCGAACAGATCGAGGTCCTGGTCGAGCAGGTGCGGGCGGCCGGCCTGGAAGTGGACTTCGAGGTCGAGGGCGCCCCGCGGCGGCTGCCCAGCGGCGTCGAGCTGACCGCGTACCGGATCGTGCAGGAAGCCCTGACCAACACCCGCAAGCACGGGGGTCCGGACGCGAAGGCGAGCGTCCGGCTGGTCTACTTCGACGACGGACTCGGCCTGCTGGTAGAGGACGACGGCCGGGGCGCGGCCCACGAGCTGTACGAGGACGGCGGCGCGGACGGCGCCGGGCACGGTCTGATCGGCATGCGGGAGCGGATCGGCATGGTCGGCGGAACCCTGGACACGGGGCCGCGGCCGGGCGGCGGCTTCCGGATCAGCGCACTGCTTCCCCTGAAGAAGAAATGACGAGGACGAGGTAACCGATGTCCATCCGAGTAATGCTCGTCGACGACCAGGTGCTGCTGCGCACCGGCTTCCGCATGGTGCTCGCCGCCCAGCCGGACATGGACGTCGTCGCCGAGGCGGGAGACGGCCTGGAGGCGCTGGAGGTGCTGCGGGCCACCAAGGTGGACGTGGTGCTGATGGACGTCCGCATGCCGAGGCTCGACGGGGTCGAGGCGACCCGGCGGATCTGTGAGCCCGAGGAACACCCCAAGGTCATCATCCTGACCACCTTCGACCTGGACGAGTACGCCTTCTCCGGCCTGAAGGCCGGCGCGAGCGGCTTCATGCTGAAGGACGTGCCGCCGGCCGAGCTGCTCGGGGCCATCCGGTCGGTCCACAGCGGGGACGCGGTCGTCGCCCCCTCCACGACGCGCAGGCTGCTGGACCGGTTCGCGCCGATGCTGCCGACGAGCACGCAGGAGCCGCAGAACAAGGAGATCGAGCGGCTGACGGACCGCGAGCGCGAGGTCATGCTGCTGGTCGCCCAGGGCCTGTCGAACGGCGAGATCGCCGCCCGGCTGGTCCTGTCGGAGGCCACGGTGAAGACCCACGTGGGCCGGATCCTGACGAAGCTGGGCCTGCGCGACCGCGTCCAGGTGGTGGTTCTGGCGTACGAGACGGGCCTGGTCCGCGCGGGCGGCGGTGGCATGGGCTAGGAACCGGTCCTGGTCCTTGTGCCGCGTACGGCGTTCCCCCGGGCTGCCCGGCCCGGGGGAACGCCGTACGCGTCTTCGCCGCGCGGGTCAGCGGACGACGAACTCGCAGCCCGCGCCCGTGGGAACGGTGTCGAGGGCCGCCTGGTCGGCGACGAGGATGTCGAAGGCCATCGTCAGGGTGACGGCGGCGAGGGCGGGGGCGGCCAGACGGGCCGTGCGCAGGAAGCGGGAAGCGTTCCGGTTCATCAGAGCTGTTCCTTGCGGTTGCTGACTGCGGATCAGGTCGAGGATCCGTCGCCCCCTTCGCTACCCGGAGCGACGGGCCATCTGATCCGCTCATCACACAGTTACCTCCTGTGCCGCAGTCGGCCCCCCGTCCCGCCCTACGCCTCGGACTCCGTGCCCGCCTCCGTCCCTGCCTCCGCCCCCGTCTCCGATTCCGGCGCCGTCATCCACCGGTCCGGCCGGGCCGCGGCGCGGGAGGTGTGCGAGCGGACCGCCTGGGCGCGCAGCAGCCCGTCGGCCTCGGCGGCCGCCCTCAGCCGGGCCGTGACCGTGGCGTTCGCCCCGGTGTCCACGCAGACGTCGGCCACCCCGCGGGCGCGCTCCCAGGGCCCCTGGGTGAGGCGGACGCTCTGCACCTTGGCGTGCGGGACGATCTCCGTACGGCGGCACAGGCGGCCGCGGCGGGCCGCGAAGACCTCCGGGGAGACGGCCAGCCCGTAGCCCTTCCACCACACCGGGACCACCCAGCGCGAACCGGCCCGCGGGGAGGGGGAGAAGGCCAGACCGGCCAGGTCCACGCCCGGCAGGACCCGGGCGACCACGGCGTACGCCGCCTCCCGCGCGGCCACCGGGACCAGGACGTCGTTCTTCGAGCCCGCCACCGCCAGCTCCACCCGGACCCAGCCGCGCCGCCGCCACAGCAGTGGCTCCACGATCCGTACGGTCTGCACCCGCCCCGGCGGCACCGTCTCGTGCGCCCGGTCCAGCAGCCCGTGGTCCAGCCGCAGCCCGTCCGGGGACTCCGCGACCGTCCAGTCGTACTCGTCCAGGAAGCGGCCCGCGCTGCCCGTCCAGACCGCGCCGAGCAGCGGGACCAGGGTCACGACCGCCGCCCAGGGGCTCGAACTGAGCCACCACACGAGGGCGGGCGCGGTGAGCCCGGCGACCAGCGCCGCCCACACCCCGAGGCTGAGCAGCAGCGATACGGCGAGGTCGCGCGGGTGGACGTGGAGCAGCTCCCGTTCCGGGGCCTCGCCGACCCGTACCGCCTCGGCGGGGGCGAAGCCCGCCGCCCGGGCCAGGAGTTCGGCGCGCAGCGCCACGGCGTCCTTCTCGGAGAGGAAGGACAGCTCGTCCTTGTCCTCGGTTCCTATGACGTCGAGGCGCAGCTGTGCGACCCCCACCACTCGGGCGAGCAGCGGACGGGTGACGTCCACGGCCTGGATCCGGTCCAGCCGGATGTGCGCGGTGCGCCGGAAGAGGAGTCCGCTGCGGATCCGCAGCTCGGTGTCGGTGACGGCGTAGTACGTGAACCACCAGCTGAGGAATCCGTACAGGCCGAAGACCAGGACCAGGCCCGCGAGCACCGCCAGCCGGAGCAGGGTGGACAGGTCCCCGATCCACTCCCCGGCGCGGTCGCCCTGCTGGGCGATCACACCGGCCGTCGCGGCGATCGGGACCCAGGCGCGGCGCAGCGGGGTGAAGGGGTGCAGCCGCCGCCCGGCGGCGGGCCCCCCGTCGCCACCCGCCGTGTCGTCCGCACCGGGCGGGGATCCCGCTCCGGGCGCCACCTCGGCCTCCGCGGTGCCGGCGTCCGAGGTCCCGGCGTGCGCCGTCCTGGCCGCCGCGGTCCCGGCCTCCGCCGTCCCGGCGCCCGCCGTGCTGGCGTCCACTGTCCCGGCCTCCGCCGTCCCGGCGCCCGCCGTGCTGGCGCCCGCTGTCCCGGCCTCCGCCGTCCCGGCGCTGATCGTCTCGTCGTCCACCGGACCGGAGGTCACAGGCCCGCCGACCTTGCCTGGCCGAGCTCGGTCAGGCGGTCGCGCAGGCGCTCCGCCTCGGCCGGCGCCAGGCCCGGGATCTTGGCGTCCGTGGCCGCGGCCGCCGTGTGCAGCTGTACGGAGGCCAGCCCGAAGCGCCGCTCCAGCGGGCCCGAGGTCACCTCGACCAGCTGCATCCGCCCGTACGGGACCACCGTCTCCTCCCGCCACAGCACGCCCCGGCTGATCAGCAGGTCGTCCGCGCGCTCGGCGTAGCGCCAGGACCGCCAGTTCCGGCCGAGCAGCACCCAGCCCCAGGCCAGGACCGCGAGCCAGAACGCCCCGAAGGCCGCCCAGACCGGGCCGGCCGTCAGCCACAGCACCACGGCGGTGACCGCGGCGAAGAGGCTCATCCAGATCACCAGCAGCAGCCGCCGCAAGGTGAGCAGCCCGCCCGGCAGCCCCACCCACTCGGGTCGGCCCGTCTCACCCGTTGTCCCCGTTTCCATCCCGCAAGCGTAGGGGGGTGGCCCGTCGACCAGGCCGGGCTCGCGGTGTCCGGTCCCTGATCCGGCCTGGTCGACGCGCCACCCCCTGCGGCTGAGACAATGCCCGCATGACGGAGACCACGGTCGGCATCGGCGGCGCGGCGGAGAGCACCGACATGGTGCTCAACATCGGCCCCCAGCACCCTTCCACGCACGGCGTGCTGCGCCTGCGCCTCGTCCTGGACGGGGAGCGGATCGTCAGCGCGGAGCCGGTGGTCGGCTACATGCACCGCGGCGCCGAGAAGCTCTTCGAGGCCCGTGACTACCGCCAGATCGTGATGCTCGCGAACCGCCACGACTGGCTGTCCGCGTTCTCGAACGAGCTCGGCGTGGTCATGGCGGTCGAGCGGATGCTCGGCATGGAGGTCCCCGAGCGGGCCGTGTGGATGCGGACGCTGCTGGCCGAACTGAACCGCGTCCTGAACCATCTGATGTTCCTCGGTTCGTACCCGCTCGAACTGGGTGGAATCACCCCGATCTTCCACGCGTTCCGCGAGCGCGAGGAGCTCCAGGCGGTCATGGAGGAGATCTCCGGCGGCCGCATGCACTACATGTTCAACCGCGTCGGCGGCCTCAAGGAGGACCTCCCGGCCGGCTGGCTCGGCCGGGCCCGCGAAGCGATCGCCGACGTCCGCACCCGTATGGACGTGTACGACAAGCTGGTCCACGGGAACGAGATCTTCCGCGCCCGCACCCGCGGCGTCGGCGTGCTCTCCGCCGAGGCGGTGCACGCGTACGGGGTCTCCGGCCCGATCGCCCGTGCCTCCGGTGTCGACTTCGACCTGCGCCGCGACGAGCCGTACCTGGCCTACGGCGAGCTCCAGGACGTCCTAAAGGTGGTCACCCGCCCCGAGGGCGACTGCCTGGCCCGCTTCGAGGTCCTGCTGGACCAGACGCACAACGCCCTCGACCTGGCCGTGGCCTGCCTGGACCGGATGGCGGAGCTCCCGCCGGGGCCCGTCAACCAGCGTCTGCCCAAGGTGCTGAAGGCGCCCGAGGGGCACACGTACGCCTGGACCGAGAACCCCCTCGGCATCAACGGCTACTACCTGGTCTCGAAGGGCGAGAAGACCCCGTACCGGCTGAAGCTGCGCAGCGCCTCGTACAACAACATCCAGGCGCTGGCGGTGCTGCTGCCCGGGCAGCTCGTCGCGGACATGGTGGCGATCCTGGGCTCGCTGTTCTTCGTGGTCGGCGACATCGACAAGTAGGGGCCGCCGACAAGTGCGGGCCGCCGACAAGTAGGGGCGGCCCGGGTGAGGTTGTGGAACGCCACACTCCATACGTCGTGCACCACACGTCAGGTGGTCACCGCCTAGGGTGACCGCATGACTTCTGGCATATTCGCCGGCTATCTGCGGCGGCTCGGCTTCCCGGAGCCGCCCCGCCCGACCGCCGAGGCGCTCTTCGCCCTTCAGCGGGCCCATGTGGAACGGGTCCCCTACGAGAACGTCGACATCCAGCTGGGCCGCGCACCGGGCCTCGACCCGGTGCAGTCGGCGCGGCGCATCGCCGAGGGCCGCGGCGGGTACTGCTTCCACGTCAACGGGGCCTTCGCGGCGCTGCTCGAATCCCTCGGCTACGACGTGAGCCGGCACGTCGGGGGCGTCCACCACGACCCCGACGCCCGCACGGTCACCGGGGACCACCTCGCCCTGACCGTCCGGGTCGGCGGGGCGGAGTACTTCGTCGACACCGGGCTGGGCGACGGGCCGCACGATCCGCTGCCGCTGCGCGCGGGCACGCACCGGCAGGGGGACTTCAGCTACGTCCTGGAACCGCTGGAGGGGCCGGAGCCCGGCTGGACCTTCCTGACCTCGTACGGGCCGTGCCCGGTGACGGTCTTCCGTTCGGCGCCCGCCGCCCTGGCCGACTTCGAGGCCGAGCACGTCCGGCTGTCGACCTCCCCCGAATCCGGCTTCGTACGGACGCTGGTGATGATCCGCCGGGACGCGGAGAGCATCGACGTGCTGCGCGGGCGGGTGCTCGGCCGGATCGACCCGGCCAAGGGGCCCAGCGAGCGCGAACTGAACACGCCGGAGGAACTCTACGAGGTCATGGCGACCGTCTTCGGGCGGACGCTGGACGATCTGACCCCGGCGGACCGGGCGGCGCTGTGGGAGCAGGTCTGCCGGGCGCACGCGACGTGGCTGGCGGCCCGGGCCGGCTGATGTCGGTGCGGCAGGGCAGACTTGGGGCATGTCCCACTCCCCCCGCCGGGCCTGCCCCGCCTGCGGCCGCGACTGCGCCGTCACCGCCGGCCGGATCGCCCGCCACGATCCTCCCGCCGGACGGGGCGGCGGCGAGCTGGTCTCCTGCCCCGGCTCCCGGGCGCGGGTGATGCTCGGCGCCTCGGCGCCGACGCTGGACGGCTTCGTGCTGTCCGAACACCCGGGGCAGCTACCGCTGTTCTGACGGCGTCGGCTGCCCTCCCGGGGGTTTCCCCCCGCAACGGGCTGGGGGGAGACGGGATGTCGGGCGCCGGCCGGTGACCGTAGCGTTCCGGGCATGACGATCGCGCAGGACGAGAAGCGGCGGCGGCGCCGGGAGTGGCTGACGCGCGGGGCCGCCGCCGTGGCCCTCGCGGCCGTACTCTGCGGACTCGCCGCCCCGGACGTCCTGGCCGCGCCGCCCGGCGCCCCCGGCAGCCCCGTCTCCGTCACCCCGCTCCACGAGGACACTCCCCAGGCCGTCCGCGCGCTCTGTGCACAGGCTGTGGAAAGCCTGGCGATCCGCTAGTGCTGTGGCCGGGACCTAGGCCCTGTCCGGGCGATCTTCGCGGGCCCGCGCCGCCTGGCACGGCGCCTCGCCGCGTTGTCGGACCGCGCGAGTACGGCCGAGTACGAGCTGCGATCCTCCGCCCTGCGATGCACCGCACCAGACGACGCGGGCTGATCCACGAAGATCGCCCGGACAGGACCTAGGCGGCGCCCTCCTTCGCAGCCAGCAGCTGGATCAGGCGCGAGCTGCTGTCGGCGCCGAAGCCCGCGGCCACCCCGCGCCGGTAGAGCTCGGCGTGCGCGGCGAGGATGCCGGTGTCCACACCGGAGTCGGCGGCGGTGTGCAGGACGTGCTCGACGCTCGCCGCGCACATGGCGAGGCGCTCGTGCGTGCCGGCGTGGTCGTCGGCGTCGATGCGCGGGGCGCCCCCAGTGTAGAAGCCGCGCATGCTGTCGGCGGTGTAGCCGGCGTAGGGGAGGATGTCCGCCGCCGTCAGGCCGTTGGCCTGGGCGACGGCGAGCGCCTGGTACCAGCCGGTGTACGCCGTCCAGAAGAGGATCATGTTGAGCTGGTAGTAGAGCTGCGCGTAGCCGGGGTCGGCGCCGCGGTAGTCGGTGGCGGCGAGCACGTCGAGCGCGGCGCGGTGCTCCTCGTAGACCTCCTCGGGGCCGCTGACGAAGACGGACGAGCCCTCCTGGCCGATGCCGTCCGGCGGCACGTTGACCCCGCCCGTGAGGTACGCGGCCCCGCGCGCCTCGGCCCACTGCGCGGCCTTGCGGGCCTTCTCCGGGACGTCCGAGGACAGGTTGGCCAGCGTCCGGCCGCCGAGGTCGGTGCCGCCGAGGGTCGTGTACATGGCGTCCACGTCGATGAGGCTGAGCACGGTCAGCCCGCTCGCGGCGACGGCCTCGGCGATGCTCGCGGCGCGCCGCGCCCCGCGCGCCACGAGGTCGGCGTCCTTGCCCGTGCTGCGGTTCCACACGGTGACCTCGTAGCCGGCGTCGAGATAGGCGGCGGCCATGGCCCGCCCCATGGGGCCGAGGCCGACGACGGTGACCTTGGTGTCCTGGGCGGTCGGTACCTGGTTCATGACGGAGCTCCCCCAAAGAAATGGTCTAGAACGAACGCTCTATCTAGCGCTCGGGACGACCGTAACACGGGACTAGAACGAACGCTCTATCCAATATCGGCGGTAGGATCACGCCCATGGCAGCAGCAGGGACGAAGACAGAACTGGGGACGCGCGAGCGGCTGGTCCGCACCGCCTCCCGCCTCATGCAGCACGGCGGCTACGAGAACACCCCGGTCAAACAGCTCGTCCGCGAGGCCGAAGCCACCCTGGGCTCGCTCTACCACTTCTTCCCGGGCGGCAAGCAGGAGCTCGCGGTGGCCGCCATCCACTTCGGCGGCGAGGAGTTCGCCGAGTTGCTCCGCTCAGGGCTCTCCACTCACCCGGACCCCGCGGAGGCGGTCGAGGCCGTCGCCACGACGCTCGCGCGGGAACTGGAGGCCTCCGACTGGCGGGACGGCTGCCCCATCACGGCCACGGCCCTGGAGACGGTCGGCCGCCTCCCCGAGATCCAGGCGGCCTGCGCCCAGGCCTTCGCCGACTGGCAGCACCTGGTGGCGGCGAAGCTCCTGGCCTGCGGCTACCCGGAGCCCCAGGCCCGCGACCTGGCGGCCACCGTCATCAACACCCTGGAAGGCGCCGAGGTGAGCGCCCAGGTCGGGCGGAGCCGCACCCCGCTCCTCGTCGCGGGCCGCCACCTGGCCCGCCTGGTGGCCTCGTACGCGCCCTGACTACGGGGGCCTCGCCCTCCAAGTGCGCGTCCCCGTACGCGTCCCCGTACGCCGCCCCGTACGCGATCAGGCCCTGTCCGGGCGGACAGGGCCTGAGTCGGGTGCCGTCGGGCGGGACGTTTCTCCCCGGCCGGTGCTACGAGATCGCGGTGCGCAGGCGGGCCACGTCGATCGGCTCGGTCTCGTCGTGGGCCGTCAGGTCGATGACCTGGCCCACCGCCCGCGTCTGCGGGGTGGCCGCCTTGACCGCACCCTTGCCGGAGGCCGGCTCGGCGCCGGTCTGCGCCGACTCCGCCCGGTGAACGGCGAGGGCCTCGGCGCCGACCACGTCGGCCAGGTCCTCGTTCTGGACCGCCTCGATCACCGCGCGGGCCTGCGCCGCGTTCTTGGTACCGAAGAAGTCGAAGCCGCCCTCAGCGCGGGAGGCGGTCCGCCGCTGCGCCGCGTACGGAGCCACCGCGGAGGCCGGACGGCGCGCCGGAACCGCGGCAGCGGGGACAGGATCCGCGGCGGCAGGAGCGAGCGCGGACGCCGGGGCCGACGGCGCGGCGGGCAGTTCCCGCGCCTGGCGCCTGGCGGCCAGCGCACCCAGAGCCGCATGGGCCCGGGCGTAGCCGACCGAGGTGGGCGCGCCCGCCGAGGTGCGCTCCTCGGAGACGGCCGGAAGCTCCTTGGGCGCGGCCGCCGGGGCCGAAGCGGCCTCGATGGCCAGCAGGCGGCGGCCCTCCAGCGCGCTGGCGCGCTCGGTCTCGGCCGTCGCGTACCGCCGCAGCAGCGCCGCGTGCTCGCCGCGCAGCCCGGCCAGTTCGACCCGCTTGGCGCGCAGCTTGGCGTCGAGCCTGCCGCGCAGCATCCGGGCCTCTTCGAGGTCGGACTCCAGCTCGGCTATCCGCTCTTCCGTCTTCCACTCGTCCTTGACCCGCTCGCGGGTGAGTTCCGCGACCCGGCGGCCCGCCGAGCGGTCCCAGGCGCGCATCACCACGGCGCCGGCGACCCCGGCGGCTGCCGCGAGGGCCACGAGCAGCCGTAGCGCGGTGGCGTCGTCGGGGCCCGCGAGGAGCCAGGCCGCGCCGGCGCTGGTGACGGACACACCGGCGACCGTCGTCGGCGTGAGCAGCCGGTGCAGGGGTTCGGGATTGCGGTGGCGTCCACGGGGCATGGCCCGAAATTTACAGGGCGTGGAGGTCCTGCGGGATACCCGCCCGGCAATCTTTCCGGGCGGGTACTCCACATTTCTCCATCAACCGTGTAACTGCTACTTCTTCAGCAGGCCCTTGGAGTCCAGGTAGGCCTTCGCGACGTCCGCCGGCTTGGCGCGCTCCGCGTCCACCTTCCGGTTCAGGTCGACGAGGTCGGCGGTCGTGAGGACCTGGCTCAGCTGGTCGAGGGCGGCCGCGACCTCCGGGGTGCCCGCGTCCTGGGCGTTGACCACCGGCAGCACGTTGTCGGCGTTCTGGAGCTTCTTGTCGTCCTCCAGGAGGACCAGGCCGTAGGTGTCGAGCGTGGCGTCGGTGGTCGTGGTCAGCGCCAGCTGGTCCGCGCCGTCCTTGACCGCCTGCTTGGACTGCGGGGTGCCGACACCCTTGGGGTCGATACCGGAGACTTCGATTCCGTACGTCTTCTTCAACCCGGGGGCGCAGAAGGGGCGGACGGAGCATTCGTCGCCCGCCGCGATCTTCACCTTCAGCCCGGACTTTCCAAGATCGGAAAGTGTCTTGAGATTGTTCTTCTCGGCGAATTCCCTGGATACGGCGAAAGCGTTCTGGTCGACCGCCGCACCCGGCGGGAGCGCCTTCAGGCCGAGCGGGGCGGCCAGCTTCTCCAGGGCCGCGACGGTCGCCGCGACGTCGCTCGACGCGACCGGCTTCACGTCCGGCGCCGTCGGGCCGTTCACCTTGGCGTTGAGGAACTCCGCGAGCGTGGCCGCGTACTCCGGGACGACGTCGATCTCGCCCTTCTCCAGGGACGGCTCGTACAGCTCGCGGTTGTTGACCGTCTTGATCGACGTGTCGTACCCCGCGCCCCGCAGCACCTGCGCGTACAGCTCCGCCAGCACGTTGGACTCGGTGAACCCGGCCGCGCCGATCACCAGGCTGCCCTTGCCGCCCGCCGCCGGGGAAGAGGAGGAACCGCCCTCCTTGCTCTTCTCCAGGCTGTCGCCTCCGCACGCGGTGAGCGAGGCGGTCAGGGCCACCGCACCCAGTGCCGCGCCGAGGACGCGCGTGGACTTGCTCATGATCTCTCCTCCAGGGGAGTGGGAAGGACGGGACGGGCACAAGTGCGGCGCGGACGCGGGGAGGGTCAGCCGGTCGCCCCGCGCGCGGCCGGACGCGGCAGCAGCCGGTCCGCCGCCACCAGGGCGCCCTCCACCAGCAGGGCCAGCGCCGCCACCAGCAGGGCGCCGGCGACGACCTGCGCGGTGTTGTACGTGTTGAAGCCGGCGGTGATGATCCGGCCGAGACCGCCCTGGCCGACCATGGCCGCGATGGTGGCCGTGGCGATGACCTGCACGGCGCCCGACCGCAGCCCCGTCATCACCAGGTCGCGCGCGAGCGGCAGTTCGACCCGCCAGAAGAGCTGGCCTCCGGACATGCCCATGCCCCGGGCGGCCTCCACCACGGACCGGTCGACCTCGCGCATGCCCACGTAGGCGTTGGTCAGCAGCGGAGGGACGGCGAAGAGCACGAGCGCGGCGATGGTGGGCAGGTATCCCGCGTTGCGCAGCGGCGAGACCATGAAGAGCGCCAGCACGGCGAAGACGGGCACGGCCCGGCCGATGTTGGAGACGTTCACCGCGAGGGCGCCGCCCTTGCCGAGGTGGCCGAGGAACAGTCCGACGGGCAGCGCCACCGCGCAGGCGATCGCGAGGGCGATCCCGCTGACGTAGACGTGCTCGCCGAGCCGGTGCCAGACCCCGCTCTCCCCGGACCAGTTGGCACCGTCGGCCAGCCAGTCCCAGGCCCCTTCCAGCACACCCATGACCTCAGGCCCCCTTCGCCGGCCGCGCGGCCCGCGTCCACGGCGTGAGCAGCCGCTGCGCTCCGAGCAGCAGCAGGTCCGCCACCAGCGCGAGCAGCACGCACAGCACGGAGGCGGTGAGCACCTGCGCCTTGAAGGAGCTGTTGACGGCGGGGGCGATCAGATTGCCGAGGCCGCCCTTGCCGACGATGGAGCCGACGGTGGTCAGCGCGACCGTCGAGACGGTGGCGATCCGCACCCCCGCGAGCAGCGCGGGCAGCGCCAGGGGCAGTTCGACCTGCCACAGCATCCGCCCGGGGCCGTACCCCATGCCGCGCGCGGCTTCCCGTACTTCCTCGGGGACGGCTTCCAGGCCGGCCAGCACGTTGCGGACCAGGATGGTCAGCGAGTACAGCACCAGCCCGGTCACCACGAGCGCCGCCGACAGGCCGAAGAAGGGCAGCAGGAGGGAGAACATGGCGAGCGAGGGGATCGTGTAGAGCAGGGTGGTCAGGCCCAGTACGGGCGCGGCCCAGCGGCGGCCGCGGCGGGCCAGCAGGGCCAGGGGCACGGAGACGGCGAGGCCGATATCCACCGACATGCCCGTGATCCAGATGTGCTCCACGGTGGCGTCGGTGAGCTCCTGGGAACGGGAGGTGACGTACTCCCAGCAGAACCAGTCATTCGCCACCAGGCAGTTCTGCCCGGCCATGCCCTCACCCCCTGTCCCGAACTGGCGTACACCAGCGACCCTAACCCCCGGCACCGACGGTGGCCGGAATCCTTCGCACTCACGCAACACTCCCCTGACAAAGCCTTCGCCAAAACCTGACGGCCGGTAGGGAAGGATGGGTCCCGTGATCCGATTCGAGCACGTGACCAAGCGCTACCCCGACGGGACGACAGCCGTCGAGGACCTGTCCTTCGAGGTGGCGGAGGGCGAGCTGGTCACGCTCGTGGGCCCGTCCGGCTGCGGCAAGACGACCACGATGAAGATGGTCAACCGGCTCATCGAGCCGACCTCCGGCCGGATCCTGCTCGGCGGCGAGGACATCTCCGCCGCCGATCCGGTGGAACTGCGGCGCCGCATCGGATACGTCATCCAGCAGGTCGGGCTGTTCCCGCACAAGACGGTGCTGGAGAACACGGCGACCGTGCCCCAGCTGATCGGCACCCCCAAGGCCAGGGCCCGCGCCCGGGCGGCCGAACTGCTCGAACTGGTGGGACTGGACCCGGCCGTCTACGGGGGCCGCTACCCGGAGCAGCTCTCCGGCGGGCAGCGCCAGCGCGTCGGCGTGGCCCGCGCGCTCGCCGCCGACCCGCCGGTGCTGCTGATGGACGAGCCGTTCGGCGCGGTGGACCCGGTGGTGCGCGAGCGCCTGCAGAACGAGTTCCTGACGCTGCAGAAGACCGTGCGCAAAACCATCCTGCTGGTCACGCACGACCTGGAGGAGGCGATCCGGCTCGGCGACCGCATCGCCGTCTACGGAGCGGGCACCATCGAGCAGTTCGCCAGCCCGGCCGCGGTGCTGGCCGCGCCGGCCACGCCGTACGTGGCCTCCTTCGTCGGCGCCGACCGGGGGCTCAAGCGGCTCGCGGTCACCCCGGTCGCACCGGCCGACCTCGCGGCGACGGAGGGGAAGCCTCCGGCGACCTCGGTGGACCTGGGCGCGACCCTGCGCGAGGCGCTCGCGGCCCTGCTCCAGGAGGACTCCGGCCGGATCGGGGTCACCGACCCGGCCTCGGGCGCGCTGGTCGGCGTACTGACCCCGGAGGGCGTCCACCGCGCGCTGCGCCGGGCCCAGCTCCAGGAGGCGTAGGGGGCACAGGAAAAGGGCCCGACCGGAGTCGGGCCCTTCTCAGCAGCGGGCGGCAGGAGGCTCAGGCCTCGATGCGGCCGCTCATCCACTGCAGCATGGGCGGGATCTCGCGCCGCCACGTGTTGAAGTTGTGGCCGCCGCTGTCGAGGATGATCGACGAGACCCGGTCCGGGCCCTTGACCAGCTTGACGAACTTCTTGGTGTCGCCGAGGTTCGGCTCGCCCTTCTCGCTGCTGGTGACGAGGAACGACGTACCGGTCGGCTTCTTGTTCTCGATGCTGTGCAGCACGTCCGCGCGCTTCTTCAGCTTGTCGTCCCCGTGGAACAGGTCACCGGTCGTCGGGTCGTCCGGGGCCTCGTAGTACGCGGACAGACCCGCGGCGGCGCCGAAGGTCTGCGGGTAGTGCGCGGCGATCTTCAGGGCGCAGTAGCCGCCGGTCGAATTGCCGATGAAGCCCATGTTCTTGGCTTCCTTGCCCACCCGGAAGGTGTCCTGGACGGCCTGCGGCAGGTCCACCCCGAAGAAGGTCTCGGTCTGCGGGCCACCGGGTATGTCCACGCACTCGGTGTCACGCGGGGGCGCGATGGTCGGGCGCATCATGACCAGGATCATCGGCTTCATCTTGCCGGCCTTGGACAGGCTGAAGGCCTTCATGGGGTAGTCGAGCCCTTTGATCAGGTTCTCGGCCGTGCCCGGGTAGCCCGTCAGGACGATGGACGCCGGGAAGTTCTGGTCCTTGTGCTGCGGCTGGAAGTACTCCGGCGGCAGCCACACGTAGCCGGGGCTCGTTATCTTCGACTTCTGCCCGGTGATGGAGACCTTCAGGATCTGGCCGCCGACCTGGGGCTTGCCCCCGCCGGGCACGTCCAGCTTCTGCTTGTCGACGACCTTGATGTCCTTGCTGCTCATCGAGTGGTCGACGACCTTGCCGATGGACGTCTCCTTGCCGACGAGGTCGGCCCAGGACCCGTAGAACAGGAAAGACTTGTTGGCCGCGAGACCCACAGCCGAGAACAGCGCCAGCTGCGTCGCCAGCAGGAGGCCGATGCGTCCGGCGAACGCACGCCAGGTGCGGCCCGAGAGCTTCGGCCAGAACCAGACGGTGGCCGCGAAGAGCAGCACACCGGCGATGATGGCCAAGGCCAGGACCGTATTACTGGTGAGACCCATGAGCAGTCAGTCGACTTTCTGATGGCAGGACTGGATTTTTCCGACGGAAGAGTGAACCCGCTCCCCGTCGATGTCGTCCTAAGGGACGCACCACACACCGGAGGCTGTCGCGGCCTTCGGCCACATGATCTCTCGCGGAGCAACGGGAAGCGATGTCTAGCAGGATAGATGGCGATAAGTCGGGACAGGTTCCGAGCAGGTTCCGCCGAATCCTCAGCGGACCCAGGCCGGAGTCGGTGCCCGGCCTGGTAGGTACGGCCGTCATGATCGTCGGCCTTCTGGACATCGCGGCCGGGGTCTTCCCGCGATTCCGCCACAGCCGCATCCACGCGGTCACCGAGGTGCTGCCGGGCTCCCTGGGCCCGTTCGCGGCAGCCCTGTCCATCAGCGCGGGCGTTCTGCTGCTGCTGCTCGCCCACGGCCTCAAGCGGCACAAGCGGCGGGCCTGGCGGGCCGCCGTCGTGCTCCTGCCGGCGGGCGCCGTGGCGCAGTTCACGTACCGGCACTCGGTCATCGGCGTGGTCATCGCGGCAGTGCTCCTCGCGCTGCTGCTGCGCCATCAGGGTGAATTCAAGGCGCTGCCCGACCCGCGCAGCCGCTGGAAGGCGCTCGCGAACTTCGTCCTGATGAGCGCCGGCTCCATCGGGCTCGGTCTGGTCATCGTCAACGTCCACCCGGGCAAGGTCGTCGGCAAGCCCGGCCTGTACGAGCAGATCACGCACGTCGTCTACGGCCTCTTCGGCTTCGAGGGCCCCGTCGACTACGCAGGCCGGGTGTCGTGGACCGTGGGGTACTCCCTCGGCGCCCTCGGCATGCTGACCGCGCTCACCACCATCTACCTGGCCTTCCGCCCCGAGCACCCGGCCGCCCAGCTCACCGCCGACGACGAGGGCAAGCTGCGCGAGCTCCTCGCCAAGCACGGCGGCCGAGACTCCCTCGGCCACTTCGCGCTCCGCCGCGACAAGGCCGTCGTCTTCTCCCCCAGCGGCAAGGCCGCCGTCACCTACCGGGTCGTCTCCGGCGTGATGCTCGCCTCCGGCGACCCCATCGGGGACGTCGAGGCCTGGCCCGGCGCGATCGAGCGGTTCATGGAGGAGGCCAAGGCCCACTCCTGGACCCCGGCCGTCATGGGCTGCAGCGAGACCGGCGGCGAGGTCTGGACCCGCGAGACCGGTCTCGACGCCCTGGAACTGGGTGACGAGGCGATTGTCGATGTCAAAGACTTCTCCCTCTCGGGCCGCGCCATGCGCAATGTCCGCCAGATGGTGAAGCGCATCGAGCGCAACGGCTACACCACCAAGGTCCGCCGGGTCAGCGAGCTCACCGAGCAGGAGCTGGAGCAGGTGCGCGGCGCCGCCGAGGCCTGGCGCGGCACCGACACCGAGCGCGGCTTCTCCATGGCGCTGGGCCGGGTCGGCGACCCGGGCGACGGCGACTGCTTCATCGCCACCGCCCACCGGGTCGAGGAGGGCGACACCAGCCCCTTCGGCGACCTGAAGGCCGTCCTGCACTTCGTCCCGTGGGGCAAGGACGGCATGTCGCTGGAGCTGATGCGCCGCGACCGCGCCGCCGACCCCGGCATGAACGAACTGCTGATCGTGGCCTCCCTGGAGGCCGCCCCCGCGCTGAAGATCGAGAAGGTCTCGCTGAACTTCGCGATGTTCCGCTCGGCCCTCGCCCGCGGCGAGAAGATCGGCGCCGGCCCGGTGCTGCGGATGTGGCGGAACCTGCTGGTCTTCCTCTCCCGCTGGTTCCAGATCGAGTCGCTGTACAAGTTCAACGCGAAGTTCCGCCCCCGCTGGGAGCCGCGCTTCGTCGTCTTCCGCACCACCCGCGACCTGCCCCGCATCGGTTTCGCCGCGATGCAGGCCGAGGGGTTCGTGACGCTGGCCCTGCCCCGCCTGTTCGCCAGCCGCCGCCGTCCCAAGCCGGTCCGCACCTGTGCGCACCACCACATGGCGGCCGTACCGAAGCAGCAGACCGAACGCGAGGTCCAGGTGGCGTAAGGCGGGACCACCCGCACCCCGCCCGGCCAGGGCCCCGGCAGCCGACAGGCGCCGGGGCCCTGCCGTATCCAGGTCAGCCCTACCCTTGGACCTATGAACACGAAGCGCGGAGCCACCGGCAGGGGCCGGGTCGCAGGTCTGCCGGACTGGGACCGCTGCGGGGTCATGGGCGTCGTCAACGTCACCCCCGACTCCTTCTCCGACGGCGGCCGCTGGTTCGACACCACCGCCGCCGTCAAACGCGGCCTGGACCTCGTTGCCCAGGGCGCCGACCTCATCGACGTCGGCGGCGAGTCCACCCGGCCCGGCGCCTCCCGCGTCGACGAGGAGGAGGAGCTGCGCCGGGTCGTCCCCGTGGTCCGCGGCCTGGCCTCCGAGGGCGTCACCGTCTCCGTCGACACCATGCGGGCGGCCGTCGCCGCCCGGGCCGTCGAGGCCGGCGCCGTCCTGGTCAACGACGTCAGCGGCGGCCTCGCCGACCCCGGCATGATCTCGGCCGTGGCGGCCGCCGAGGTGCCCTTCGTCGTCATGCACTGGCGCGGCTTCAGCGAGGGCATGAACAGCCTCGCCGTCTACGAGGACGTACTCGCGGAGGTCACCGCCGAGCTGCGGACCCGCATCGACACCGTGGTGAGCGGCGGGATCGCCCCCGAACGGCTCGTCGTCGACCCCGGCCTCGGCTTCGCCAAGAACGCCGAGCACGACCTCGCCCTGGTCGCCCACCTGCCCGAGCTGCGCGCGCTCGGCTTCCCGCTCCTGGTCGCCGCCTCGCGGAAGCGTTTCCTCGGCTGGGTCCTGGCCGGCGGGGCCGACGCCGCGCCGCCGCCCGCCCGCGAGCGCGACGCCGCCACCGCGGCCGTCTCCGCGATCGCCGCCCACCAGGGCGCCTGGGCCGTCCGGGTCCACGAGGTACGGGCGACCGCCGACGCGGTTCGGGTGGCCCGCGCCGTGGAAGGAGCGCTGTGACCACCGACCGAGAAGGAGCCCTGTGAGCAGAACCGACATCGAAGCGGTCGAAGAGGTCAACACGGCCTTCTACGAGGCCATGGAGCAGGGGGACTTCGACGCCCTGTCGGCGCTCTGGCTCGAGGACGAGATCTCGTGCGTCCACCCCGGCTGGCCGGTGCTCTCGGGCCGCGGCGAGGTACTGCGCTCGTACGCCCTGATCATGTCCCACACGGACTACATCCAGTTCTTCCTCACCGACACCAAAGTGGCCGTCATAGGTGACACCGCGCTGGTGACCTGTACGGAGAACATCCTCAGCGGCGGCCCCGCCGAGGACGGCGGGGAACTCGGCCCGCTGGTCGGTCAGCTGGTCGTCGCCACGAATGTGTTCCGACGCACATCCGAGGGCTGGCGCCTCTGGTCCCACCACGGTTCTCCCGTCCTCACGGAGTCCGACGAGGACGAAGAGGAGGACGCCTCCTGACCCCTACGGCGGGGGCCGAGGTATTTCGCAGGTAAATTCGAAGACGGACGACGCCGACCGCACTCGGCGTAGGCCCATGGCCCCGGGAAGCCCCGGGACCGGAAGACTTACGAAAGCAGGAGTGATTCGCGTGGATCGTGTCGCGCTGCGCGGCCTCAAGGCTCGCGGGCACCACGGCGTCTTCCCCCGGGAACGCGAGGAAGGCCAGACCTTCATCGTCGACCTCGTGCTGCATCTCGACACCCGCCCCGCGGCGGCCGGAGACGACCTGGCGAAGACCGTGCACTACGGGGTCGTCGCCGAGGAGGTCGTCGACGTGGTCCAGGGAGAGCCCGTCGACCTGATCGAGACCCTCGCCGAGAGGATCGCCCAGCAGTGCCTCAAGCACGAAGCGGTGGCGCAGGTGGAGGTAGTCGTCCACAAGCCGGACGCGCCCATCACCGTCCCCTTCGACGACGTGACCATCACGATCACCCGGAGCCGCGCATGAACAACGGACTGAACGCCCAGAGCGACCCCACAGTGCAGCCGGTACCCGCCTCCGTCGTCGAGGCCGTCGACGCTGCGGACGTGACCCTGTCCAACCCCAAATGGGCCGTCATCGCGCTCGGCGCGAACCTCGGCAACCGGCTGGAGACCCTCCAGGGCGCCATCGACGCCCTCGGCGACACCCCGGGCCTGCGGGTCAAGGCCGTCTCCGCGGTCTACGAGACCGAGCCGTGGGGCGTCGCCCCCGGATCGCAGCCCTCGTACTTCAACGCGGTCATCGCGGTGAAGACCACCCTGCCGCCCTCCTCCCTCCTGGAGCGCGGACACGCCATCGAGGAAGCCTTCGACCGCGTCCGCGAGGAGCGCTGGGGCCCGCGCACGATCGACGTCGACATCGTCGCGTACGCCGACGTGGTCTCCGACGACCCCGTCCTCACCCTCCCGCACCCGCGCGCCCACCAGCGGGCCTTCGTCCTGGCCCCGTGGCACGACATCGACCCCGAGGCCCAGCTCCCCGGCCACGGCCCGGTCGCCACCCTCCTGACCGAAATCGGCCTGACGGGCGTCACGCCGCGCCCCGACCTGGAACTCCGCCTCCCCGAGTAGTCGTTCGCGTCTCTGATCGGCTGACTGATCCTGTGGCCGGACCTGTGTCCGGGAAGGGGATCTCCCACCGTGGAGGGCTGACGTGGGCGTGCAGGTGGAATCCCGCGCCCAGTGATGCTCCTCGTGGCCGGTGTCGGCCGGATGGGGGTCCCCCCGGCTGGAGGCTGGGGGAGGGTGTGCCGATCGTCGTCACGCCCTGGTACCGGTGTGCTGCGCGAGGCAGCCGTCTCGGTTCCGTGTGAGCGTGTCCCTCCGGACGCTTTCCCGCCTGCCCCGAGGGTCTGGCGGGGGAGGGTGCCCTGCGTCGCCTGGGCGCGGGGCGTGGTGCCTGTTGCCGTGTGGAGCCGGTCCTGGTGCGGGCGGAGGGTGGGCAGGTGCAGCGCTGCCCCAGCCGGGACCGTCGGGGGCAGCTTGAGGGGACAGGCCACCCACGTCCAGTCCCGGGAGGACTGCAGATCGGGGCGGGTGGGCAGCTGCAAGCGCAGCAGCACACGGCCGGGCTCATCCGCCCGTTCGATGGTGGCCTGCTGCCTGTCACAGGTGGAAAGCAGCAGCATCCTTGCCGCCCGGGGCACTCCCTCCACCTCGAAGAGATCGGTGGGCATCGCGCCGTGCTTCTTGAGGAACGCGCCGATCTGCCGGGTACGGCCCTTCAGGATGCTGGATGGCAGATGCTTCCCGTCCGGCACCCCCGCACGTACCGCATCCCATTCCCGTCCCGTGCGCCTGGCCGGGTCGGCGGGCCAGGTCGCAAGCACCCCGCCGGTCACGTCGGCACGCCACTTCACCGACCGCAGTAGGCGTCCGGCCTGCTCCTGCGCCATGCGCACGATCCTGTCGTTGACCCGCACGCCCTCCGGCGGCGCGATGGTCCATCCCAGGCGGCGCAGCGCCACGCACGCGTTCGACGGCAGCCTCCTGCCCCCGTGGTCCTGTCCGGACGCGAGAACCTCCACATCTGCGGCATTCCAGTGCGCGGCCAGCAGCTCGGCGACCATTCCGGCCACCAGATCGGCACACCAGCCAACCCGCTCCGCCAGCACGGATGAGGACAGCGACTCGCCGCTCTCCTCGTCCACACCCCTCCGCAACAGACCACGGGCACAAGCGGTCCGAGCGACCTCGCCCCGGGCAAGCGGCACTCTCAGAGCCACCCTTCACCCCCTGCCGGCCGGTCCTGTCATCCGATCAACGACGGCGCCGACAGAAAGTCGCGCATTCGACCCACGAACTCAGATACGGCACCCACGCAGGACGGACATCACGGCGAGAACCCGACACGATCGCTACGGATGCACAGCGAACTGTGCGAGCCTGTGGACTGCCTGACGGATCGGCGCGGAAAGCGGGGAACAGGCAAGTGAAGCAACTGAGGCCGGCGGTCCTGGCGGGGATCTTCGTCGTCGCCGGGGTCCTGTCCTGGGCGGGCGCCCGGCTGTTGAACGCGTACAGCAGCCTGCCGGGCGTCCCGCTGGCCGCGCCGATCGTCCTCGGCACCATCGCCGTGGTGCTGCTGGCCACCGCCCTGTCGCTGCGGTCCCGCCTGAAGGCCCAGCGCGAGCGGCGCCCGGGAGCCAAGGGCGTGGAGCCGCTGATGGCGGCCCGCGCGGTGGTCTTCGGACAGGCCAGCGCCCTGGTGGCCGCCCTCGTGGCGGGCATGTACGGCGGTGTGGGCGTCTTTCTGCTGACCGAGGCCCTGGAGGTCCCCGCCCGCCGCGACCAGGCCTGGTACGCCGGTTTCTCGGTCCTGGCGGGCGCGGCGGTCATCGCCGCCGCCCTGTTCCTGGAGCACGTCCTCAAGCTCCCCGAGGACGACGACGAGTCCCCGGAGGCCCCGGCCCGCGCCTAGTGCTGTGGCCGCCGCGGGCAGCCCCTAGGCCCTGTCCGGGCGATCTTCGCGGGCCCGCGCCGCCTGGCACGGCACCTCGCCGCGTTGTCGGACCGCGCGAGTACGGCCAAGTACGAGCTGCGATCCTCCGCCTTGCGATGCACCGCACCAGACGACGCGGGCTGATCCACGAAGACCGCCCGGACAGGACCTAGCGGGCCATGATGAGGCTCATGGCCTCGTTGCGGGTCGCGGGGTCGCGGAGCTGGCCGCGGACCGCCGAGGTGATGGTCTTCGCGCCGGGCTTGCGGACGCCGCGCATGGTCATGCACATGTGCTCGCACTCGATGACCACGATGCATCCGCGCGGGTCCAGGATCTCCATCAGGGAGTCCGCTATCTGAGTGGTCAGCCGCTCCTGGACCTGGGGGCGGCGGGCGAACACGTCGACGAGGCGGGCCAGCTTCGACAGGCCGGTGATCTTGCCGTCGGTGGACGGGATGTACCCCACGTGAGCCACGCCGTGGAACGGGACGAGGTGGTGTTCGCAGTTCGACATGACCTCGATGTCCTTCACCAGGACCATCTCGTCGTGGCCGAGGTCGAACGTCGTCGTCAGGACCTCTTCAGGCTTCTGGTAGAGGCCGGCGAATATCTCCTTGTACGCCCGCGCCACGCGCGCCGGGGTCTCCAGGAGGCCCTCGCGGTCCGGGTCCTCACCGACCGCGATCAGGAGCTCACGGACCGCCGCCTCGGCGCGCTTCTCGTCGAACACGCCGATCGTGCCCTCGTCGCCGGTCAGGGTCACTGGGTCCGTCATTGCTTCCTCGTTCCTGTGGAAAGTGCCGCGCCCCCCAGGCTAGAACCTGGGGGGCGCGGCTTCCATTCCGGGTGGATCAGACTTCGGGGCGGTCCTCAGGGGCCACCTCGATGCCCTTCTCCGTGGAGACCGGCGTGACGGCGGTGGTCGCCGACGTGCCGTTCGCCGAGTTCGTCAGCTGGAGCTCCTTGGGAGAGAGCACCGGCGGACGGGTGGAGGGGGTGCGGCGGGAGGAGCCGGTCCACGCGGGGCGGGCCGGACGCTTCACGATCGTCGAGAAGATCTCGGCGATCTGCTCCTTGTTCAGCGTCTCCTTCTCCAGCAGCGCGAGGACCAGGTTGTCGAGGACGTCGCGGTTCTCGACGAGGATCTCCCAGGCCTCGTTGTGCGCGGTCTCGATGAGCTTCTTGACCTCTTCGTCGACCAGCGCCGCGACCTCTTCCGAGTAGTCCCGCGGGTGCGCCATCTCGCGGCCCAGGAACGGCTCGGTGTTGTCGCCGCCGAACTTGATCGCACCGAGACGCTCGGTCATGCCGTACTGCGTGACCATGGCCCGCGCCGTGGCGGTGGCCTTCTCGATGTCGTTCGCCGCGCCCGTCGTCGGGTCGTGGAAGACCAGCTCCTCGGCCGCGCGCCCGCCCAGCATGTACGCGAGCTGGTCGAGCATCTCGTTACGCGTGGTCGAGTACTTGTCCTCGTCGGGCAGGACCATGGTGTAGCCCAGGGCCCGGCCGCGGGACAGGATCGTGATCTTGTGGACCGGGTCGGAGTTCGGGGAAGCCGCCGCGACCAGGGCGTGTCCGCCCTCGTGGTACGCGGTGATCTTCTTTTCCCGGTCCGACATGATCCGGGTCCGCTTCTGCGGGCCCGCCACGACACGGTCGATCGCCTCGTCCAGCGCGTGGTTGTCGACCAGCTTCTTGTCCGAGCGGGCCGTGAGCAGCGCGGCCTCGTTCAGGACGTTGGAGAGGTCGGCACCGGTGAAGCCGGGCGTACGCCGGGCAACCGCGCCCAGGTCGACGTCCGGGGCGACCGGCTTGCCCTTCTGGTGGACCTTGAGGATCTCCAGACGGCCCTGCATGTCGGGACGGTCGACCGCGATCTGCCGGTCGAAGCGGCCCGGGCGCAGCAGCGCCGGGTCGAGGATGTCGGGACGGTTCGTGGCGGCGATCAGGATGACCCCGCCCTTCACGTCGAAGCCGTCCATCTCGACGAGCAGCTGGTTGAGGGTCTGCTCGCGCTCGTCGTGACCGCCGCCGAGACCCGCACCGCGGTGCCGGCCGACGGCGTCGATCTCGTCGACGAAGACGATCGCCGGGGCGTTGGCCTTGGCCTGTTCGAACAGGTCGCGGACACGCGAGGCACCGACACCGACGAACATCTCGACGAAGTCGGAACCGGAGATCGAGTAGAAGGGGACGCCGGCCTCGCCCGCGACGGCGCGCGCCAGCAGGGTCTTGCCGGTGCCGGGCGGCCCGTAGAGCAGCACGCCCTTGGGGATCTTGGCGCCGACGGCCTGGAACTTCGCCGGCTCCTGGAGGAACTCCTTGATCTCGTGGAGTTCCTCGACGGCCTCGTCCGCGCCCGCGACGTCGGCGAACGTCGTCTTCGGGGTGTCCTTGGTGATGAGCTTGGCCTTGGACTTCCCGAAGTTCATGACTCGGGAGCCGCCGCCCTGCATCTGGTTCATCAGGAACAGGAAGACAAGGACGATCAGGACGAAGGGCAGGAGCGAGAGCAGCACGCTCAGGAACGGACTGGTCTTGTCCGGCGCGACCTTGTAGCCGTCGGTGATCTGGCCGGCTTCGTACTTGGTCTGGAGGTTCTGGGCGAGCTGGACGCCCTGGTCTCCGATGTAGTTGGCCTGGAACTTGGTACCGGAGTTGTCGCCGAGCTTCTGGTCCTTCTTCAGCTCGACCTTGATCATCTGGCTGTCGCCGGTGGTGAGCTCTGCGCTCTGCACCTGGCCGCTGTTGATCGCCTTGATGACCTCGCTGGTGTCCACCGTCTTGTAGCCGCCGCCGGAGCCGACGACATTCATCAACACGACCACGGCGAGGACGGCCAGCACGATCCACATGACCGGCCCACGGAAGTATCGCTTCACGTCCATCCATACGGGGCGCCAGGCACCCCGTCCCTCCTGCCCGTAGGTAAATGCTGCTGTGAGTAAAGACTGTTCTTCGGAATGTACCCCTGAATTGTCACCCGCGGCCTCGTGGGACGGCTGACAGTCCTGTCTTCCCTTGCTCCAACGGCGGGAATCGTTCCAGGGTTCCCTGTCCGGGAGGCTGGCTTCAGCCGCCGTAGACGTGCGGGGCGAGCGTGCCGACGAACGGCAGGTTGCGGTACTTCTCGGCGTAGTCGAGGCCGTAGCCCACGACGAACTCGTTCGGGATGTCGAAGCCGACCCACTTCACGTCGATCGCGACCTTCGCGGCGTCGGGCTTGCGCAGCAGCGTGACGACCTCCAGGGAGGCCGGCTGGCGGGATCCCAGGTTCGACAGCAGCCAGGACAGCGTCAGACCGGAGTCGATGATGTCCTCGACGATCAGGACGTGCTTGTCCTTGATGTCGGTGTCCAGGTCCTTGAGGATCCGGACCACACCGGAGGACTGGGTCCCGGCGCCGTACGAGGACACCGCCATCCAGTCCATGGTGAGCGGGGTGGACAAGGCGCGTGCCAGGTCCGCCATCACCATCACGGCGCCCTTGAGGACACCGACGATGAGCAGGTCCTTGCCCGCGTACTCCGTGTCGATCTTCGCGGCCAGCTCGGCCAGCTTCGCGTCGATCTCTTCCTTGGTGATGAGCACCGACTGGAGGTCGTCGCCCATGTCCTTCTCGTCCACCCGCATCACTTTCGTTGTCGGCCGGGGCTCCGGGGGAGGTGCCCCCGGAGGACTCAGCCGTGTTTCAGCACCAATCAGCCCTGCCGGATGACAAGTCTGCCACCCTGCCGCTGGGCCTCGACCCGGCCGGGCAGGTTGATGGCGCCCTGGCCGCGCCATCCGGTGATGAGACGGTCGACTTCCTCGATGTGGCGGGCGAAGAGGGAGCCCGCGGGAGAACCGGCGGCGACCACGGCCCTGCGCAGCACCCGGCGGCGGACGGCCGGGGGCAGGGCGTACAGCTTGGCGCACTCCAGCCGGCCGTCCTCGTCGCGCACGCCTGTCTCGGCCTCGGCGGCCCAGGCGTCCAGGGCGTCGGCGTCGTCGCGGGAGAGCTGGGCGGTCCGGGCGAGGGCCTCGACGACTCCCTTGCCCAGCGCCTTCTCCAGGGCGGGCAGTCCTTCGTGGCGCAGGCGGGAGCGAGTGTAGGCGGGGTCGATGTTGTGCGGGTCGTCCCAGACGGGGAGGGACTGGACCATGCAGGCCTTGCGGGCGGTCTGCCGGTCGACCTGGAGGAAGGGGCGGCGGTAGCGGTGGCTGCGGCCGGGCCCGCCCGAGACCTCGGCCATGCCGGAGAGCGAGCGGATCCCGGAGCCGCGGGCGAGGCCCAGCAGGACGGTTTCGGCTTGATCGTCCCGGGTGTGGCCGAGCAGCACGGCGGCGGCCCCCAGCCGGTCGGCGGCCTCGTCCAGGGCTCCGTAACGGGCGTCGCGGGCGGCGGCCTCGGGTCCGCCGTCGCGGCCGACGCGCACGGCGACGGACTCCACCGGGTCGAGGCGGAGCGCGGTCATGCGGGAGACGACCTCGGCGGCGCGCAGGTCGGAGCCGGCCTGGAGCCCGTGGTCGACGGTGATGCCGCCGGCCCGGATGCCGAGTTTGGGGGCCTCGAAGGCGAGGGCGGAGGCGAGCGCCATGGAGTCGGCCCCGCCGGAGCAGGCGACGAGGACGAGCGGCGGGGACCCGCCGGTGGTGCCGGGGGTCCCCCCGGACGGAGTCTGGGGGAGATCGGTGAGGACGTCGTGGAGTACGCGGCGGACCGCCAGGCGTATCGCCGCGACCGCAGGATGGGGACCCATGTCCGGTGCCCTTCGGTGGAGTTCGGATGCCTCGGAGCCCCCGGCCGGCGCCCTTGGGCGCCCCCGGAGGGTGTGTCGTGTGCTGGGGTGCTGCTCGGTGCTGTTGCCCGGTGTCCCGTGTGTCCCCGCGAGGAGTCCCCGCGGGACAGCGGTTTGTCACTCAGAGTGCGTCGATGGTGACAGAGCCGAGCCGTTCCCCGAGCATCGCACGCCCTCCCACGGCCCACGGTCCCTCGGACGGGTGACGCTGCTTCCCCCAGTGAGACATGTTTAGGCCTGTCCGGCACATGTGGGGTGGGTGAAGGAGCGGGGCCTGGCGCGCGGGCCTGCAAGGCGGAGGAGGCAGTCATGGCGGAGCCGTGCCGACCGACGACAACGCAGCAGGCCCACGCGCCAGGCCCCGCGACGCCGCCCTGTATGTGCCGGACAGGCCTGTGCCCCTTGAGTCACTTCCCTTCGCTCTCCTCGCTCCCCCTGCCGTGGACGCGGGCGACCCAGTCCGCCGGCCTGGCGATCTCGGCCTTGGTCGGCAGTGTGTTCGGAGAGGTCCACACGCGGTTGAAGCCGTCCATACCGACCTGGCCGACCACGGCGCGCACGAAACGCTCGCCGTCGCGGTACTGGCGCAGCTTGGCGTCGAGGCCCAGCAGCTTGCGCAGCGCCGCGTCGAGGCGGCCCGCCCCACTGGCCCTGCGCTGCTGGAACTTCTCGCGGATCTCGGCGACCGAGGGCACCACCTGCGGCCCGACGCCGTCCATGACGAAGTCGGCGTGGCCCTCCAGCAGGGACATGACGGCCGTCAGCCGGGCCAGCACCTCCCGCTGCTCGGGGGTCTGCACGAGCTCGACGAGGGAGCGGCCCTCGTCGCCGCGCTCGGCGTCGGGGCGGGCTCCGGCGAAGGACTGGGCGGCCTCGCGGATGCGCTCCAGGACGGTCACCGGGTCCACTTCGGTGGCGCCCAGGAACGTCTGGATTTCGCCCTCCAGGTGGTCGCGCAGCCACGGGACGGCCGTGAACTGGGTACGGTGCGTCTCCTCGTGCAGGCAGACCCACAGCCGGAAGTCGTGCGGGTTCACCTCCAGCTCGCGCTCGACGTGCACGATGTTGGGGGCGACGAGCAGCAGCCTGCCGCCGCCGGCGGCGGAGCCCGGCAGGTCGCGGGAGACCGGCGCGAAGGTCTCGTACTGGCCGAGGACGCGGGAGGCCAGGAAGCTCAGCAGCATCCCCAGCTCGACTCCGGTGACCTTGCCGCCGACCGCGCCCAGTACCGCTCCGCCGGGGGCGCCCGCGCGGCGGTCCTGCATCTTGCCCAGGAGCGGCTGGAGCAGTTCCCGGAAGCCGGCCACGTTCGCCTTGACCCAGCCGGCCCGGTCGACGACGAGGACCGGGGTGTCGTGGACGGCCGCCCCCTCGTCGATCATCCGGGTGAACTCGCGCACGTGCCGTTCCGAGGTCCTGGCATGCTCGCGCAGCTCCGCCACCACGGCCCGGGCCTCGTCCCGGCTGACCTCCGGGCCGGGCCGCACCAGTCGGGTCGCGGTCGCCACCGCGAGGTTCCAGTCGACCATCTCCGCACCACTGATGCTCGTCATGCGTCAACCGTACGTGGACCAGCCCCTCGGCGGACCCCCTACGGAGCGGTCGCCACCGCCGCGGCCAGCTTGTCGAGGCCCTTCTCGGCGGCCGGGCCGTCCGCGCTGTTCGCCGTCAGGAAGGCGAAGGCCAGCAGCCTGCCGGAGGGGTCCACGACGGTCCCGGCGAGGGAGTTCACCCCGCTGAGGGTGCCCGTCTTGGCCCGGAGCAGGCCGGCGGCGGGGGAGCCGCCGGAGTTGCGGGCGCGCAGGGTCCCGGTGAATCCGGCGACGGGCAGCCCGGTGAGGACCGGCCTCAACTCCGGGCGCTGGGGGTCCGCGGCCTTGGCCAGCAGGGCGGTCAGCAGGCCCGCACTGACCTTGTCGGCCCGCCCCAGGCCGCTGCCGTCGGCGAAGCGGGAGCCGGTGACGTCGACGCCGAGGGCGGTGAGCCGGTCGGTGACGGCCTTCTCGGCGCCTTCGAAGCTGGCGGGCTGCCCGGAGGCGAGGGCGGTCTGCCGGGCCAGGGCCTCGGCGATGTCGTTGTCGCTGTTGGTCAGCATCCGCTCGACCAGCCCGGCCATGGGGGTGGAGAGGGTCGTGGCGAGAGGCTGGGCACCGGCGGCGGCCTTGGCCCGGGCGGGGTCGCCGGTGACCTTGATGCCGCGCTCGGCCAGCAGGGCGGCGAAGGCCCGGGCGGCGTCCCCGGAGGGGTCATCGGTGCGGGCGACGGGCCCGGAGGTGGAGTCGTCGGGGCGGCCCTCGTCGGCCGTCAGGGCCGTCACCAGCGCGATGTTGGGGTTGACGCCGATCGGGTGGCGGGCGGGGCCGGTGTAGAGGCTGTCGTCGTAGGCGAGGGTCACGCTGTCGGTGCCGGCGGCCTTGAGGGCCTGGGCGGTGTCGGCGGCCAGGGCCACGAGGCTGCCGCCGGATCCGGCGGGGCTCTTCTTCTTCGCGGTGAGGGAGGGGTCCCCGCCGCCGACGAGCACGATCTGCCCGGGCGCGGCGCCGGGTACCACGGTGGTGCGGATCCGGTGCTCGGGCCCGAGGGCGGCCAGCGCGGCCGCCGCGGTGATGATCTTGATGGTCGAGGCGGGGGTCATAGCGTCCCGCGCCCCGGCCTCGTACAGCACCTCTCCGGTGGCGGTGTCGACGACGGAGGCGGTACGGACGGTGCCGAGCGCCGGGTCGGCGAGCAGCGGCTTCAGCGCCGCGGACAGCCCGCCCGCGGCGGCGGCGCCGACGGCGGCCTCCTTGCGCGGGGCTCCCGGCCCGACGGCGCCGAGCACGCCGGGGGCGCTGGGAGCGGCCTCGGGCAGCAGTTCTCCACCGTGATCTGCGCCACCCGTACGGCCCCAGGAGGCGGCCCTGTCCCGCTCGGCCTTACGCTGGCCGGAGTCCCATGGACCGGAGGCGGCCACCGTCGCCACCGACAGGGCGAGGCCGGCGACGGCCGAGCCCGCGATGAGCTGCCACGTCTTGATCGATGGCACCTCGGACCAGCCCCTTTCGCGATCACACATATGCGTGAGGGACACTTAACCACTGCGTCTTGCCGCGAGCATGGCACCCCACCCGGCAGGGCTGGGCCGGACGCGCATGTTTTTGGATCAACGCAGGCTCGAAGCAATAAAGCTGATCATGGAGGAGCAGGACGTGGAGTTCGACGTCACCATCGAGATCCCCAAGGGTTCGCGGAACAAGTACGAGGTGGACCACGAGACCGGCCGGATCCGTCTGGACCGTCGCCTCTTCACCTCGACCAGCTACCCGGCCGACTACGGCTTCGTCGAGAACACCCTCGGCGAGGACGGCGACCCGCTGGACGCGCTGGTCATCCTTGACGAGCCGACCTTCCCGGGCTGCCTGATCAAGTGCCGCGCCATCGGCATGTTCCGCATGACGGACGAGGCCGGCGGCGACGACAAGCTGCTGTGCGTCCCCGCCTCGGACCCGCGTGTCGAGCACCTGCGCGACATCCACCACGTCTCCGAGTTCGACCGCCTGGAGATCCAGCACTTCTTCGAGGTCTACAAGGACCTGGAGCCGGGCAAGTCGGTCGAGGGCGCGAACTGGGTCGGCCGCACCGAGGCCGAGGCCGAGATCGAGGCCTCCTACAAGCGCCTCGAGGCGCAGGGCGGCCACCACTAGGCTCCGCCGGTGCACGGGGTCCACGGGGTTCGCCCCGGCCCCCCCCTGCCGTGACAGCGGGCGGTACCCCTCAGGGGGTACCGCCCGCTGTCACGTCCCGCCGTTGCCCCTGCGGGGGCTCGGCAGACGCGGCCTCGGCTGCGCCGCGCTTGCGGGGTGCGGCCTCGGCTGCGCCGCGCTTGCCGGGTGCGGCCTCGGCTGCGCCGCGCTTGCCGGGTGCGGCCTCGGCTGCGCAACGCTTGCCGGGTGCGGCCTCGGCTGCGCCGTGCTTGCCGGGTGCGGCCTCGGCTGCGCCGCGCTTGCGGGGTGCGGCCTTGGCTGCGCCGTGCTTGCCGGGTGCGGGGTGTGGGGCGGGGCCGCTCCGGAGCGTCTCCTCGGCTCGCGCACTTAGCCCATGCTGCGCCGGTGGGGCCTGGGTTGCGCGCTCGTCCTGCGGGGACTCTCCTGCGCGTCCCCACCCCACGCCCAGGCTCCGGAAGCCAGACCCGCCACCCTCGGATGCCGTTCCGGGGTGGGGTGCCCGAGCTTCGGCAGCCGGCCCCGTCACCGTCGGAAGCCGTGGCGGGGGGTGGGCCGGGGACACTCCGGAGCGTCTCCTCGGCTCGCGCACTTAGCCCATGCTGCGCCGGTGGGGCCTGGGTTGCGCGCTCGTCCTGCGGGGACTCTCCTGCGCGTCCC
>NZ_JBEZMA010000005.1:0-164899 GCF_040652415.1 Streptomyces sp. NPDC048255 | reverse complement strand
CGTCCCCACCCCACGCCCAGGCTCCGGAAGCCAGGCCTGGCGGTTATTGGGGCCTCGTGGTGGAGGGGAGTGGTGCCGCGCAGGGGTGTCCCCGCAGGACGAGCGCGCAACCTGGGCAGCGTTTTCGCAGCATGGGCTCAGTGCGCGAGCCGAGGAGACAGCCCGGAGGGGCACCGCGGACCGACCCCACCGACCAGGCTCCGCCGGAACGAGCCAACCCCCACCGAGCCGCCCCGCAGGGGAAAGGGAGGCAAATCCAGCCCCGCCGGCGATTGAGGCGCGGGGTCCGGGGCGGAGCCCCAGGGCCCGGGCGCAGCCGAACCGCACCGCCAAGCCGCCCGCAGGGCACACGGCCGAATCCAGCCCCGCCGGCGATTGAGGCGCGGGGTCCGGGGCGGAGCCCCAGGGGCCCGGGCGCAGCCGAACCGCGCCGCCTAGCCGCCCGCAGGGGGAACCGTTTCGCCGTGGATGAAACGGTTCCGCATACTGGTACCGCGGGTGATCACGGACTGGAGGACGCGTGGCGGAAGCCGACGGGGCAGAGGACAGGAAGCCCACGTCCGACGAGGCGCACAGCGCCTTCACGCCGCCGCCCGGGGTCGAGCCGGAGGGCATCGAGGAGGACCAGCCCACCTCGGAGTTCGCCCGTCCGGCGGGTGCCGAGCCGCCGCCGCCCGCCCCCGAGGGCTCCGCCTTCGCCACCCCCGCGACCTACAGCGCCCAGCACGCCCCGTCCGCCTACACGCCCGGCCACGGCTTCCCCGTGGCCCGCATGAAGGAATCGCCCTGGCAGGACCGCATGCGCACGATGCTGCGCATGCCGGTCGACGTGCGGCCCGTCCCGGAGCTCGTGCAGAAGCAGAGCGAGACCGGCCCCGCGGTGGGCCGCGTACTCGACCTGACCCTGCGCATCGGCGAGCTGCTGCTCGCCGGCGGTGAGGGCGCCGAGGACGTGGAGGCCGCGATGTTCGCGGTGGCCCGCTCCTACGGGCTGGACCGCTGCGAGCCCACCGTCACCTTCACCATGCTGTCGGTCACCCACCAGCCGAGCCTGGTGGGCGATCCGGTCTCGGCGAACCGGACCGTGCGCCGCCGCGGCACCGACTACAACCGCCTCGCGGCCGTGTTCCGCCTCGTGGACGACATCAGCGCCCACGAGGTCGACGTCTCGCTGGAGGAGGCCTACCGGCGCCTCGCCGAGATCCGCCGCAACCGCCACCCGTACCCCGGCTGGATGCTCACCGCCTCCGCCGGGCTGCTCGCCGGAGCCGCCTCCACGCTCGTCGGTGGCGGGGTGCTCGTCTTCTTCGCGGCAGCGATCGGCGCGGTCCTGGGCGACCGTCTGGCGTGGCTGTGCGCCGGGCGCGGGCTGCCCGAGTTCTACCAGTTCGTGGTCGCCGCGATGCCTCCCGCCGCCATCGGGGTGGCACTGAACATGACGGGGATCGACGTCAAGGCCTCCGCCGTGATCACCGGCGGGCTGTTCGCGCTGCTGCCGGGACGGGCCCTGGTCGCGGCCGTGCAGGACGGCCTGACCGGCTACTACATCACCGCCTCCGCCCGGCTGCTGGAGGTGATGTACCTGTTCATCGGCATCATCATGGGCGTGCTGGTCGTGCTCTACGTCGGGCTCCAGTTCGACGCCTCGCCGCGGCCGGAGGAGGTCCTCCAGATCCAGCAGCGGCCTCTGGTCCAGATCGCCGCCTCGATGGTGCTGGTGTTCACCTTCGCGATCCTGCTCCAGCAGGAACGTTCCACCGTGTGGATCGTGACGCTGAACGGCGGGGTCGCCTGGGTGACCTACGGGGCCCTGCACTACGCGGGCGGCATCCCCGCCGTGCCGTCCACGGCCATCGCGGCCGGGCTGGTGGGCCTGTTCGGGCAGCTCTTCTCCCGCTACCGCTTCGCCTCCGCCCTGCCGTACGTGACGGCCGCCATCGGCCCGCTGCTGCCCGGCTCGGCGACGTACTACGGGCTGCTGCTGATCGCGGAGAACCGGCTGAACGAGGGCCTGGGCTCGCTGACGACCGCCGCGGCCATCGCCCTGGCGATCGCCATCGGGGTCAACCTCGGCTCGGAGGCCTCGCGGCTGTTCATGCGGATCCCGGGGGCGACGAGCGCCGCCAAGCGCCGGGCCGCCAAGCGCACCCGCGGCTTCTAGTGCTGTGGCCGGAAAGGTTTGCCGGGTCGCGTCGTCCGGTGCGGTGCATCGCAAGGCGGAGGGCCGCGGCTCGTACTGGACGTACCGGCGCGGTCCGACAACGCGGCGAGGTGCCGTGCCGGGCGGCGCGACCCGGTGAACCTTTCCGGTCACAGCACTAGAGCCGGTACGGGACACACGTACGCCCCGGGGCCTCTGGCGGCTTCCGGGGCGTACGTGTGGTGCTCGGGGTACAGGTGGTACGAGTGCGGCTAGCGCTTGGCGTGGCGGCCGCGCTGGCCCGGGGCCTGCGGGCCGGAGCCCTCGACCGCGACGGCCGGCTCCTCGGCGGCCTTGGCCTTGTTCTCCTTGCGGGCCTTCAGCACCTCGAAGACCACCGGGATCACCGAGACCAGGACGATGCCCACCAGGATCGGCTCGACGTTGGTCTTGATGAACTCGATCTGGCCGAGCCAGTAGCCGGCCACCGTGACGCCCGCGCCCCAGCCGATGCCGCCGATGATGTTGTACGTCAGGAAGGTGCGGTACTTCATCGAGCCGGCGCCGGCCACCATCGGGGCGAAGGTGCGGATGATCGGCACGAAACGGGCGAGCACGATGGCCTTCGGACCGTGCCGGTCCATGAACTCGTGGGCCTTGTCGAGGTTCTCCCGCTTGAAGAGCTTGGACTTCGGGCGGTTGAAGATCTTCGGTCCGAAGAACTTGCCGATCATGTAGCCGACCTGGTCGCCGATGATCGCGGCGGCCACGATCAGCGTGCAGACCAGCCACAGCGGCTGCTTGATGTACTGGCCGTCCGCGACCAGCAGACCTGCCGTGAACAGCAGCGAGTCTCCGGGAAGGAAGGCGAAGAGGCCTGATTCCGCGAAGACGATGACCAGGATGCCGATCAGTCCGAAGTGCGAGATCAGATAGTCCGGGGACAGCCACTCAGGGCCGAGCGCAAACGTGTACACGGGTTCCGGACTCTCCTGGATCGGGGGGCGTGCCGGCGGGAGCAGGCGGGTGCGGGCGGGCGTGCGGTCTCAATTATCAACGCACACGACCCCCGCCCGGTTCCAGGTACCGGCAGGGGTCGGGTGCGTGACGTCCCGGCTACACCTTGCGCACGGCGTTGGCCGTGATCGCGTCCCTCAGGTGCTCGGCGAAGCCGGGCTTCATCGCGTCGTAGAAGGCGGTGAACCGCTCGTCCGCGACGTACATGTCGCCGAGGCAGGTGTGCAGCTCGTACGGGCAGTCGTAGAACCACTGGCTGATGTGGAGCCGGTGCTCCTCGGCCAGGTCCATGGCGCGCTCGCCGTCGGCGGGCTCGCCCGCCTCCATGAGCGCCACGTACCGGCTGCCCCAGTCGGCGGTCTGGTCCTGCATCCGCTTCCAGTCGTCCTTCGTGTAGGAGGCGGCCCGGCGCTGGGACTCGGCATACGCGTCCGTGTCGCCCCAGCGCTCTTCGGCCTCCTGCGCGTACTGCTCCGGGTCGTGGTCCCCGAAGACCTCGAACCGTTCCTCGGGCGTGAGGTTGATGCCCATCTTGTTCGCCTCCATGGCGTGCTCAACGGCCTTGGCCATCTGCTGGAGCCGGGCGATCCGGTCGGACAGCAGGGCATGCTGCCGGCGCAGGTGCTCCCGCGGATCCGATTCCGGGTCGTCCAGCAGGACCGCGACCTCTTCGAGGGGGAAGCCGAGCTCCCGGTAGAACAGGATCCGCTGCAGCCGGTCGAGGTCGGCGTCGTCGTACCGCCGGTGTCCCGCGTGGCTGCGGCCGCTCGGGGAGAGCAGACCGATCTCGTCGTAGTGGTGCAGGGTGCGCACCGTGATTCCGGCGAATCCGGCGACCTGTCCCACGGAGTAGCTCATGGCTTCCGCTCCTCTGGTTGGGTACGCCCTTCACTGTGGTCCCTCACGTGGCGTGAGGTGCAAGCCCGCTCCGCCGCGTCATTTGCTGAGGCCGCGGAAGCGGCCCACGGCCAGCGGGACGAAGACCGCCAGCAGCAGGAGCGGCCAGCCCACGGCCAGCAGTGCGGCGTGGTCGGAGGCCCAGGAGGAGGGCGCCGCCGACGGGTTGCCGAAGAGGTCGCGGACGGCCGTCGCCGTCGCCGACATCGGGTTCCATTCGACCACGGTCCCCAGCCAGCCGGGCATCGACTCCGGCGTCGCGAAGGCGTTGGAGAGGAAGCCCACCGGCCACACCAGGATCTGCACGGCCTGGACCAGCTCCGGGCGTCCCGCCACCATCCCCAGGTGGATCCCTATCCACAGCATCGCGAAGCGCAGCAGCAGGAGCAGCCCGAAGGCGGCCAGGGTGGCGGCCGCCGAGCCGTGCCAGCGCCAGCCGAGCAGCAGCCCGACCCCCGCGAGGACCAGGAGGCCCAGCGCGGACTGGAGCATGTCCGCCACGCTGCGGCCGACCAGGACCGCGGACGAGCACATGGGCATGGACCGGAAGCGGTCGATCACCCCCTTCTCAAGGTCCTGGGTGACCGCCGTCATGGTCGCCTCCAGCCCGAAGGCCATGGTCAGCGCGAGCATCCCGGGCACCAGGAACTCGACGTACTCCCCGTCGATGCCCCGTCCGCCGCCGACCAGGAAGCCGAACATCAGCAGCAGCATCACCGGGAAGACCAGCCCGACGACCACCTGCACCGGCTGCCGCGCCCAGTGCGCCAGCTCCCGCCGGGTCATGGTCCAGGAGTCGGAGACCATCCATGCGGTGCTCATACGGCCACCTCCGCGGCGTCGGTGTCGGCGTCGGTCCGGCCGGTGAGGTGCAGGAAGACCTCGTCCAGCGTGGGCCGCCGGACCGAGAGGTCGGCGGCCTCGATGCCGGCGCCCTCCAGCGCCCGCAGGGTCAGGGCCAGGCCCGCCATCCGGTCCTCCACGGGGAAGCTCAGGGTGGCCCTGACCGGGTCCACCGAGGGGTCCGGCAGCAGCTCCGCCGCCTCGGCCAGGCGGGCCGTGTCGCGCAGGACCACGACGATCCGGTCCGCGCCGACCAGCGCCTTCAGCTCGTCCGCGGTGCCCTCCCGCGCCACCCGTCCGGCGTCGATCAGCGCGATCCGGTCGGCCAGCTGGTCGGCCTCCTCCAGGTATTGGGTGGTCAGCAGGACGGTCGTGCCGCCGCCGACGAGGGAGCGGACCGCGCTCCACACCTCGGTGCGGCCGCGCGGGTCGAGTCCGGTGGTCGGCTCGTCCAGGAAGAGCACCTCGGGTTCGGTGATCAGCGACGCCGCGAGGTCGAGCCGGCGGCGCATGCCGCCGCTGTACTGCTTCACGGGCTTGGCGCCGGTGTCGGCGAGGCCGAACCGCGCCAGCAGCTCGTCGGCCCGCCGTCCGGCCCGCCGGGCCCCCAGGTGGTGGAGGCGGCCGAACATCTCCAGGTTCTGCCGTCCGCCCAGCTGCTCATCGAGCGCCGCGTGCTGGCCCAGCAGCCCGATCCGGGCGCGGACGGCCGCCGGGTCCTTGCGGGCGTCGTGGCCCGCGACCCGGACCACGCCCGCGTCGGGCCGCAGCAGGGTGCTCATGATCCGGACGGCCGTGGTCTTGCCGGCCCCGTTGGGGCCGAGCACGGCCTGGACCGTGCCCCGGGCGACCTCCAGGTCGAGCCCGGCCAGGGCGTGCTTGTCCGCGTACCGCTTGTGGACACCTTCGGCGAAGATCGCCAACGCGAAACCCCTTCAGCTCATTAGTCAAACTTGAGTAGCAGGCTGCGCCAAGGTAGTGCCCGGGAACCGGGCTAGTCAAACTTGATTACGCGAAGGGATTCTCCTGGCCGTCCGCCAGGATCCCCACGAAGGGCTCGCCGCCCTCACCCGCGAAGGAGTAGGCGCCGCCCTCGATCCGGGCGATCAGCCCCCGGGTCCACTCCGCCTCCGCGTCCGCGGAATGGACCCAGCGGTGCATGATCTCGCCGATGTGGCCCAGCTGCTCCGGACCGGCCTCCGGCGTGTAGTAGTCCGTCACCGACGACCGCCAGGCCGCCAGCTTCGACAGCCGCTCCCGCAGCAGCGCCAGCACCTCGGCCCGCGGCAGGTCGACCATGAAGCCGATCGCGGTCGACAGCAGGTCCGTCTTCTGGTCGTACGCGGCCAGGGCCTCGCGCAGCAGCCTGAAGTACTCCTCGCGGCCGGCGTCCGTCACCTCGTACTCGGTGCGCGGCGGTCCGCCCGCCGCGCTCGGCGCCACCTCGTGGGCGTGCAGGACGCCCTGCTTCGCCATCTGCTTGAGCGCGTGGTAGATCGAGCCGGGCTTGGTGTTGGACCACTCGTGGGCGCCCCAGTACTCCAGGTCGTTGCGCACCTGGTACCCGTGTGCCCGCCCGTGCTGGCGGACCGCGCCGAGGACGAGAAGCCTGATCGCTGACATGCGGCCAGGCTAACCGCCGGGTCCCGCCTACCCCATGGCCCGGGTGCCGTCGATGGACTCGCGGACGATGTCCGCGTGGCCGGCGTGCCGGGCGAACTCCTCCACCAGGTGCAGGAGCATCCAGCGCATCGAGACCTCGGCGTCCTGGGGGAACCAGGGGGCCGGGGGCAGCGGGAAGCTGTCGTCGAGGCTGGGGACGGCCGCGATGAAGGCCTCCGTCTCCTTCGCCACCCCGTCCCAGAAGGCCAGCACGTCCGGGACGGACTCGTCCTCGAGCAGGCGGAAGGCCTCGCCCCAGGTCTCCTCGGTGCGCTGGCGCTCGTTGGGCCGCTGCTGGGCCATCCGCAGCCAGGTCAGCTCGCACTCCGCCGCGTGCTTGAGCAGCCCGGACAGGGAGAGCTCGCTGGCGCTGGGGCGGCTCGCCGCCTGCTCCTCGGTCAGGCCTTGCGCCGCCTCGCGCAGCGCGGCGCGCTGCGACTCGACGAAGGACAGGAGCGTGCCGCGCTCGTCACCGGGGACCTCTGTGGAAACCTGAGCCATGACCGACCGCCTTCTTCGTTTGCCGTTGAGTCGTCTCGTGCTGACAAGGACCACGCTACGGAGCATTGCGGTCAGTTCTTGTCCTAGAGGGCCGGTTCAGCGGGCGGTGTTCTCCTCGTCCGGGCGCAGCGCCGGCAGCGCGGTGGCGGGCTTGGGCAGCAGGGCCTTGTTGAGGTCCTGCTTGCCCGTCGGGTCGAGCCCGTACATGGCCTCGTAGATCTTGCGCACCGCCGGTCCCGACGCGCCGGAGCCGGTGCCGCCCTGGGAGATCGTCATGACGATCGCGTAGTCCTCGGTGTAGGAGGCGAACCACGAGGTGGTCTGCTTGCCCTGGACCTCGGCGGTGCCGGTCTTGGCGTGCATGGGGATCTGCTTCTGCGGCCAGCCGCCGAAGCGCCAGGCGGCGCTGCCCGTGGTGGCGACCGAGGCCAGGGCCCCGTCGATGTCGTCGCGCAGCTCGGCGTCCATCGGCAGCTTGCCCTGCTCCTTCGGCGCGATCTCCTGGACGGAGTTGCCGTCGGCGCTGACGATCGCCTTGCCGATGCTGGGCCGGTGGAGGGTGCCGCCGTTGGCGATGGCCGCGTAGACGGAGGCCATCTGGATCGGCGTGACGAGCGTGTCGCCCTGCCCGATCGAGTAGTTGATGGCGTCGCCCTCGCGCAGCTGGTTGCCCTGCCGGCAGTTCTCGTAGGCGATCTTCTCGGCGAAGCTGCCGTTCTTCTTGCCGTCACGGCACCAGGCGGCCTTGTTCGCATCGAAGAAGTCCTGCTTCCACTGCCGGTCGGGGACCCGGCCGGGGACCTCGTTCGGCAGGTCCACGCCGGTCGGCTTGCCCAGGCCGAACTCGTGGGCGGTCTTGAGGAACCAGTCGTTCGGGTTCTTCTTGGGGTTGATGCCGCCGTCCTTCTTCCACTCCTGGTCGGCGATGGCGTAGTAGACGGTGTCGCAGGAGACCTCCAGCGCCCGGCCGATGGTGATGTCGCCGTAGCCCTGGGACTCGAAGTTGGTGAAGGTCTGGTTGCCGACGGAGTAGGCGCTGGGGCAGGGGTAGCGGCGGTCGAAGGGGTAACCGGCGTTGACCGCGGCGGTCGAGGAGACGACCTTGAAGACGGAGCCCGGCGCCGCCTGGCCCTGGATCGCCCGGTTCAGGAGCGGGTAGTTCGACGCCTTGTCGGTGAGGGAGGCGTAGTCCTTGGCGGAGATGCCGCCGACCCAGGCGTTCGGGTCGTAGGTCGGGTTCGAGGCCATCGCCACGATGCGGCCCGTCTTGGCCTCCATGACCACGACGGCGCCCGAGTCCGCCTCGTAGTTCCTGTGGGTGTTGTTCTTGTCGAACGTCTTGCGGGCCTCGATCATCGCGTTGTTCAGCTCGCGCTCCGCGACCGCCTGCACGCGCGAGTCGATCGAGGTGACGATGTTCGAGCCGGGCTGCGCGGGGTCGCTCTGGGCCTGTCCGGTGACGCGTCCGAGGTTGTCCACCTCGTAGCGGGTGACGCCCGCCTTGCCGCGCAGTTCCTTGTCGTACGTCCGCTCCAGGCCGGAGCGGCCCACCTGGTCGGAGCGCAGGTAGGGGGAGTCGGACTTCTTCGCCTTGGCGATCTCCTCGTCGGTGACCGGCGAGAGGTAGCCCAGCACCTGGGAGGTGTTGGCGGCGTCGGGCGCCGCGTAGCGCCGCAGGGCGGTCGGCTCGGCGGTGATGCCCGGGAAGTCGGCGGGGTGCTCGCGGATGTGCAGGGCCTGCTCGGTGGTGGCCTCGTCGCTGACGGGGATGGGCTGGTACGGGGAGCCGTTCCAGCAGGGCTGCGGGGTCTTGGAGTCGCAGAGCCGGACCTTGTCGACGACCTCCTGGGGGTCCATGCCCAGGACCCCGGCGAGGCGGACGAGGACAGACTTGCCCTTGTCCTTCATCGTGAGCAGCTCGGTGCGGCTCGCGGAGACGACGAGGTGGGTGGCGTTGTCGGCGAGCGGGACCCCGCGCGCGTCCAGGATCGAGCCGCGCACCGCGGGCTGGACCACCTGCTGGACGTGGTTGTTCTTGGCCTCGTCCGTGTACTCCTGGCCATTGCGGATCTGGAGGTACCAGAGCCGGCCGCCGAGGGTGAGCAGCAGCGAGAAGACGACGATCTGGATGACGACGAGCCGGTTCTGGACCCGAGGGGTCCGGCCGGTCTCCGGTATGTTGCTCAACTTGCTCTCCCCCGGGCGGCTGCGACGTACGCCCGCCCGAGTCTAGAACGGCCCGCGTCCGGAGAAGGGCCCGCGCCCTGGAAGGCCCCCTGGAAGGGGAAACGAGTCCGGCTAGAAGGGGAAACGCGTCCGGCCGTGCTGTACGGAGATCCACTTCTGGGTGGTGAAGGCCTCCACCGTGGCCTCGCCGTTCAGGCGGCCGAGGCCGGATGCCTTCTCGCCACCGAAGGCCGCGAGCGGCTCGTCCCCGATCGTGGAGTCGTTGACGTGGATCATCCCCGTCTCGATCCGCTGGGCGAAGCGGACGCCGCGCTCCACGTCCCGGGTGTGCACGGCTCCGCTGAGCCCGTAGGGGGTGGCGTTGGTCAGCCGTACGGCCTCGTCCTCGCCGTCGAAGACCACCAGCAGGGCCACCGGGCCGAAGATCTCCTGGCCGAGCAGCGGGGAGTCCTCCGGGAGTCCGGCCAGGACGGTCGGCTCGACGAGGTTGCCGCGCGTAGATCCCCGTACGAGCGCCTGCGCGCCCTCCTCCACGGCCCGGTCCACGAGCGCGGTCAGCGCGTCGGCCTGGAAGGAGTTGATCAGCGGGCCGATGTGGGTGCCCGCGTCGTGCGGGTCGCCGGTCTTCAGGGCCCGGACGCGGGCGGTGAACTTGGCGGTGAACTCCTCCGCGACCGAGGCGTCGACCAGGATCCGGTTGGCGGCCATGCAGACCTGGCCCTGGTAGACGAAGCGGCTGAAGACGGCCGCGTCCACCGCGTAGTCGAGGTCGGCGTCGTCGAGGACGACCAGCGCGCTGTTGCCGCTGAGTTCGAGGACGGTCCGCTTGAAGTGGCGGGCGGCGACCGCGCCCACGTGGCGGCCGACCCGGTCCGAGCCGGCGAAGGAGATGACCTTGGGGACGGGGTGGGTGAGGAGCGCGTCGCCGATCTCGGCTATGTCGGTGACCAGGACGTTCAGCAGTCCGGCGGGCAGTCCCGCGTCCTCGAAGACCTTGGCTATGACCCCGCCGCCGACGACCGGGGCGTTCTGGTTCGGCTTGATCACGACGGCGTTGCCCAGTGCCAGGGCGGGGGCGACCGACTTGAGGGTGACCAGGAAGGGGAAGTTGAAGGGGCTGATCACGGTGACCACGCCGACGGGCAGGCGCTGGACCCGGTTCTCCTTGCCCTCCACCGGCGAGGCCAGGATCCGGCCCTCGGGGCGGACCGCCAGCTGCATCGCCTCGCGGAGGAACTCCTTGGCGAGGTAGACCTCGTACTCGGCCTTGGGACGGGTCCCGCCGAGCTCGTCGATCATCGCCTCGACGATTTCCTTCTCGCGCTCCTCGGTGATGCGCAGGGCCCGCTCCAGGACCGCCCGTCTCGCGTACGGGCTGGTGGCGGCCCATTCGCGCTGCGCGCGCTCGGCGCCGCGGTAGGCCTGGTCCACCTGCTCGACGGTGGCCACCGTGATGGCCGCGAGCTTCTCCCCGTTGTAGGGGTTGACGTCGATGATGTCCCACGAACCGGTGCCGGCCAGCCATTCGCCGTCGATGTACTGGTGAGCCAGGTCGGTGAATATGGACATGCCATCCCTTACTGCGAGCGCGCACCCGTGCGCTGCACCGGAGACCGATCGGTCGTCATGCACTGATCAGACGTCATACTACGTGCGAATCAAGACAGTTGGAGGAGTCCCCGCAGAAGATCCCTGGTCCGGTCGGGGTCGGGGCAGTCCGCCTGGAGCCGCTCCATCGCCCGGCTGTACTGCCCCACTTCCTCGTCCTTGTCCAGGTAGAGGGCGCTGGTGAGCTGTTCCAGATAGACGATGTCCTGGAGGTCCGACTCGGGGAAGCGCAGCAGGGTGAAGGCTCCGCTCTCGCCCGCGTGTCCGCCGAAGGAGAAGGGCATCACCTGGAGCTGCACGTTGGGCCGTTGCGAGACCTCGATGAGGTGCTCCAGCTGGCCGCGCATCACGTCGCGGTCGCCGTACGGGCGGCGCAGCGCGGCCTCGTCGAGGACCGCGTGGAAGACCGGGGCGCTCTCGGAGACGAGGACCTTCTGGCGCTCCAGGCGCAGCGCGACCCGGCGGTCGATCTCGGCGGCGGTGGCGCCGGGCATGCCGCGGCGGACGACGGCGTGGGCGTAGGCCTCGGTCTGCAACAGGCCGTGGACGAACTGGACTTCGTAGATCCGGATGAGCGAGGCGGCACCCTCCAGACCGATGTACGTCTGGAACCATCCGGGCAGCACGTCTCCGTAACTGTGCCACCAGCCGGTCGCGTTGGCCTCGCGCACCAGCCCCAGCAGGGACTCGCGCTCGGAGGTGTCCGTGACCCCGTAGAGCGTGAGGAGGTCCTCGACGTCCCTGGCCTTGAAGCTCACCCTTCCCAACTCCAAGCGGCTGATCTTCGATTCGGATGCGCGGATCGAGTAGCCGGCCGCCTCACGGGTGATGCCGCGGGATTCTCGGAGTCGCCTGAGCTGAGAGCCCAGGAGGATGCGGCGCACCACAGAACCGCTGGCTTCTGCGGTCACTAGTACTGCCCTCCCCATCGCATTGGTGTGCGCGTCGCGGGGCCCCCGTACCCCAGAGGCCGCAGTCTGCCACCAAAACGCATCGGCCCGTACTCGTTCTGTAACGGAATCCTGCCTCCGGGAAAAGAAGTCCGTATGCATGCGTAGGAAGAAATGAGCAAGAACCGTCACGGGAGTGGACACGTCCGGCGCGTGCACGTGCATCTGCCCTTGCATCCGGCTCCGCCATTCGGAACGATGGTGCCGCGCACCTGCGTGCTCTTCGCGCCGGCGCGGGACCCACCCCGCAGTTCTCTTTGGCCGGAGCCGCCGCTTCGTCCGCGAATCCCGGGAGTGCCTCGCATGGGGACGAATGGATCGACCATGCTCGAGCCGTTACGGCAGGGGCTTCCCCCGGTCGACCCCACGGCTGTCTCCGGGTCCGCCTCCTGCGCTCTGCCCGCCCGCTTCGAGGCGGTGCGGGGCGCCCGCTCTTTCTGCCGGTCGACGCTGACGCAGTGGGGCCTCGACGACCGCTTCGACGATGTGTCCCTGGTCGTCTCCGAACTGGTCACCAACGCGCTGCGCCATGCCCTGCCGGAGGACGCGCGGGGTGCGGGCGGCGAGGCGGAGCCGCCCGTACGGCTGCATCTGATGCGGTGGAGCACCCGGCTGGTGTGCGCGGTGCGCGACCCCAGCGAGGACCGGCCCGGCGGGGCCTTCTCACCGGAGCGCACGGAGGAGAACTTCGACCTGGAGTCCGGGCGCGGGCTGTTCCTGGTCGACTCCTACAGCGACAGCTGGGGCTGGCACCCGCTCGCGGGGCGGCTGACCGGCAAGGTGGTCTGGGCGCTGTTCCTGCTCCAGGACTGACAGCCCACCACGACCGGAAACGGCTGCACCGGCCGGGATTGATCCTTTCGATCGATCCCGGCCGGTGCACGTGCATGGCTTGATCCGATGCGCTGTTCCGTCAGGCCGTCAGGTACGCGGCCGGATGGTCCGGTCAGGCGATCAGGTGGTCGAACTCGCCGTCCTTGACGCCCAGCAGCAGCGCCTCTATCTCGGCCGGCGTGTAGACGAGCGCCGGACCGTCCGGGTGGCGCGAGTTGCGCACGGCGACATCGCCCCCCGGCAGTTTGGCGAACTCCACGCACGAACCTTGCGAGTTGCTGTGTCTGCTCTTCTGCCAGGTCAGCCCATACAAGGAAGCGAGTTCTGCAGCTGCCATCCCGTTGTACGCGTGGTCCACAGGAAGCCCCCGATAGTGCAGATGTCAACTGCACCGGATCATAGCTCTGTTCCTAAGCGCCTGCATGGGCAGATGCACGTGCACGCGGGGTGTCCCTCTGATCACGCTCAGGGGCGGAGGGCCTCGGAGACCTCGTCCAGCGCGTGCAGCAGCTGGTCCGCGGCCCCCCGCAGCACGCCCGGCCCGGGGGCGTCCCAGGCGGCCAGCAGGGCCCTGACCTCGTCCCACTGGGGCACCCGGCGCTCCCATACCGCCTTCGCGCCCTCCTCGGTGGCGGTACGCAGCGCCCGTGCCAGCTCGGCCGCGCCCGGGACCGGGTCGTGGGCGCGGTCCGGGAGGTGGGCCTCCAGGAGCATGGCGGCCCGGGCCAGTGCGCCCACCGCGTCACCCGCGTGGTCCGCGGCCGCGTGGGACAGGCCCCGGTGGCGCACCGGTTCCCCGGCGGCCCGGTCGAGCGCCTCCTGCCAGGCGATCCGGGCGTCGCGGGCGGCCAGCAGGGCCTCCCGTACGTCGGCCCGCCGGGCCCCGGCCGGGTCCGCGTACTGGCCGAGCACGGCGGCCGCGTACCGCCCGTCGGCGGCGATCCAGTCGGCCAGGCGGCCGCGCAGCCGCGGGGTCTCCCAGGCCGGGTAGAGGGCGTACGCGGCCATCGCGAGCAGTCCGCCGACCAGGGTGAGGGCGACCCGGTCGGGCACGCTCTGGTCCCAGCGGACCCCGCCCATGCCGAGCAGGAAGACCACGTAGGCGGAGACGAAGGCCTGCACGACGGCGTACCCGGTGCGCATCAGCACGTACATCAGGCCCGCGGCGGCCACCGCCAGGAAGCCCGACAGGTACGTGCCCGGCTGGACGAGCTGCACGACGGCGGTGGCGAGGGCGACCCCGACGAGGGTGCCGGCGAAGCGGGCGACCGCGCGCGAGTACGTCTGGGAGAAGTCCGGGCGCATCACCATGACCGAGGCCATCGGGGCCCAGTAGGCGTGCCCGAGCGGCAGCGCGTGGCCGATCACGTAGCCCGCGCAGACCACGGCGGTGACCCGCAGGGCGTGCCGCAGGACCGGGGATCCGTGGTGCAGTTCGGCCCGTACGGACCTCAGGACCAGCGGCACCAGCCCCGGCAGGGTGGGCCGGAGCATCGATTCGCCGGGGTCGGCGGTACGCCCCGACCGGGGCTCGGCCGTCTCCAGTACGTCGTCCAGCAGCGCGGCGAGCCGGCGCGCGGCCCGCAGCGGCGCACCGCTGAGGAGGTCGGCCGTGTCGGGGGACTTGAGCACCGCCAGCTCCGGCGCGGGGAGGCGTACGGGTTCCCCGTGCCGGATCGCCCGCGCGGCGGCGTCCAGCACCGAGGCCGCGGCCGCGAGCAGTTCCCGTACCCGGTCCCGGCCGGGCCCCTCGGCGGGCGCCCCCACGGCCGGGTCGGCGAGCGAGGCCAGCACCGGCCGGATCCGCTCGGCCAGCCCCCGCGCCCCGTGCAGCTCGGCGGGGCGCCGCCGGGCCTGGCGCGGGGTGACGGTGGCGGCGGCCCGGGCCTTCATCAGGGGCTGCGGGTCGAAGAGGGCGGAGTGGTCGTGGCGCAGCCGGCGGGCGTAGTCGGCCTCGGCGGCGAGGGCATCGGCGAGCGCGTCGCGCTGGGCTCCCCAGCGGCGGACGGGGAAGAGCACGACGAGCAGCGCCTGGACCACCCCGCCGGCGGCGATCAGCGCGGCGTGCCCGGCGGCCTGGGCGACGGAGGTGGGCAGGGTGACGGTGACCAGCATGATCGCGACGTTGCTGGAGGCGATGATCCCCGCGGTGGGTCCGGCCGCCCACAGCAGGCCCGTGGCGAAGGTCCACACGGCGAGCAGGGCCAGGAACAGCGCGGTGTGCGAGGAGCCTACGAGGTAGCCGACGAAGGTGGAGACGGCCAGGGTCAGGCCGGAGGCGAGGGCGAGGACGGGGCGCGGGCGCCAGCTCTGCTGGAAGGTGGCGATGGCGGCCATGTAGGCGCCGAAGGCACAACTGGCCGCCGATCCGGGCCCCAGGAGGGCGAGACCGGCGAAGAGGGAGAGTGCGAGACCGGCCGTGGCGCGCAGCGCGACGAGGGGCTCCAGGCGGGTCCGCTCGACCGTCACGCCCGAGCGGGCGGTGTCCTTCAGCGCCCGGAGCCAGCTCATGGCGCCGAGCGTAGCTGTTTTCAGGACTTCTTCAGATTTGTCCTGCACCCGGCCGCGGCTGTTCCATAAGGCGGATCATCATCCGAAAGGTGGAACGCCCATGCTCCGCAACGCCGTCCAGCCCTGGCACCTGATCGTCCTGCTGGTCGTCTGCCTGCTGGTCTTCGGTTCGAAGAAGCTGCCGGACATGGCCCGCTCGCTGGGCAGGTCGATGCGCATCCTGAAGTCGGAGACACGGGCCCTGCGCGGGGAGGAGCCCCGCGAGGGGAGCTAGGGGGTGCGCAGGAAAGTGCCCTACCGGGGCAGGGAGTTGCGCCTTCCGCCCATCTGGGCACGGTCGGCGGCGGCCGTGCCGTCCTCCCAGCCCGCGTGGTCGGTGGCGCCGCGCAGCCGGGTGGTCGTGGTCCGGGGGAACATCTCCTCCGCCCGGGAGGTGACCGCCACGTCGCGGGCCACCAGCGCGGGCAGGTTGTCCGGGGCCTGCGTGGCCGTGTGTTCGGCGGTCTCGGCGAGCCGGTTCCCCAGGCGGCTGGCGTAGGCCAGCAGGAAGGACTGCCTGAAGGTCTTGGTCCGCTTGCGCCCGCCCGAGCGCTGGGCGGCCTCCGCGCGGGTCATCGCCGCCGTGCCCTGGACGAGCAGCGAGGTGAACAGCAGCTCGACCGCCTCCAGGTCGCTCTCGAAGCCGACCACCGTGGAGAACTCGAAGCCGCTGTTCCATACCGCCCGGCAGCGGTTGGCGGTGGCCACCGCGTCGAGCAGCACCGCCTTCGCCTCCTCGTACGGGGGCTCGACACCGATCCGGCAGGCGCCGGGCACCTGGGCCGGGCCCTTGCCGCCGGCCGCCAGCAGGGCCTCGTCCACGGTGTGCCGGGCCATCAGCTCCTGAGCCTTGGCGCTGAGCGCCTCCGCCTCCTCCGGGAAGGTGGTCGCCTCGGCCTTCGCGAGCAGGGCGCGGATCCGGCCCAGCATGCGCGGCTCGATGTGGGCGTGCTCCAGGGTGTCGGCGGGGTCGCCCGGAAGCGGGCCCACCGGTTCGATCGAGGGCAGCCGGATCAGCAGCCGGAACACCTCCAGGAAGGCGGTGGCCAGGGTGAACCGGTCCGTCCGCTCCCGCTGCGCGAGCTGGTCGGCGTACGCGGTGTCCGCGCCCCACCAGACCTCGGCGTCGGTCCACCGCTCCGGGAGCCGGGCGTAGCGGCGCCCCTCGGCCGCGATCAGGTCCCCGGTGATCCGCAGGTGCCGCTCGGCCCCGGCGCCCCCGGCCGCGGAGGCGCCGCCCAGGTCCCGGCGGACCATCCGGAGCAGGTCGGCCGGCTGCCAGCCCCGCTCCCAGCTCTGCCGTACGTACCCCTCCCCGCGCGCCAGCAGCTCCTGCCCCACGCCGGGCCACTGCCCGGGCTCGGCGACGAGCAGCGAGGCCCCGGTGTCCAGCCCGGTGTCGTCCTGGGCGTAGAGGGCGGCGGCGAAGGCTCGGTCGACGGTTTCGGCAAGGTCTCTCACACCCCTCAGCTTGGCATGTCCGCCTTCGCGTCCCATTCCGCGCGGGCGGCCTCGATCTCCGGACGGTGGACGAGGGACCAGTCCGCGAGGGCTTTGACGAGGCAGGTCAGGCTGTGGCCGAGCTCGGTCAGCTCGTACTCGACCTGCGGGGGCACGGTCGGGTACACGGTCCGGGTGATCAGCCCGTCGCGCTCCAGGCGGCGGACGGTGAGGGTGAGCATCCGCTGGGAGATCCCGGCGACGGCGCGCTGGAGCTCCTTGAAGCGGTGCGTTCCGGAGGCGAGCTGCACGACCACGAGGACCGACCACTTGTCGCCGAGCCGGTCGAGGACGTCACGGATGCCGCAGTCGTCGTCGCAGCTCACCACCGGGGCCACTGGGGCCGCGGGGGCGGGCGGGGCGGTTACCCCGGTGTGCCCTACTGACATGGAAGTGCCTCCTTATGCACCGCGCGCCCGTCGCCCACGATGTCGGTACAGCCAACCAGCCACCACACGGAGGACTTCCCATGCTCCTGATCACCGGCACCTCGGGCGCTCTCGGCTCGCTGATCGCCCGGCAGCTCGCGGACCGGCCGGACGTACTCCTCGGCACGCGCGAGCCGGACGGGCCGGGGCAGGTCCGGGTGGACTTCGACGATCCGGAGTCCCTCGACTTCAGCGGGGTGGACACCCTGCTGCTCATCTCCGCCGGCTACGGGGAGGACGACCAGGTCATCGCCCGGCACGGGGCGGCGATCACGGCGGCCGAACAGGCCGGGGTCGGCCACGTCGTCTACACCAGCCTCGCGGGGGCGGGCGACCACCTCCCGTACGCGCTGCCGCACCGCTGGACCGAGCGCCGCCTGCGCGAGTCCTCCCTGACCTGGACCGTCCTGCGCAACGGCCTGTACGCGGAGCTGCTGGCGGCGCTGGCCCCGCCCGGGCCGGACGGGCTGATCACCGCCCCGCTGGGTGAGGGCCGGCTCGCCGCGGTGGCCCGGGAGGACCTTGCGGACGTGGCGGTACGGGTCGCCCTCGCGCCGCACGAGCACGCGGGGCAGGTCTACGAGCTGGTGGGCGACCAGCCGCTGGGCGGGGCGGAGCTGGCCGCGGCGACGGGTGCCCGGTACGCCCCGGGCACCCTGGCCGAGGCCCGCGCCGCGCTCTCCGGACCGGGTTCGCCCGCCTACCAGGTCCCGATGCTGGTCGCCACGTACTCGACGATCGCGGCGGACTTCCTCGCCACCCCCGACACCGGCACCCTCCGCCACCTCCTCCCCCACACCCCCCGCCCCGCCCTGACCGCCTACAAGTCCGCCCTTTCCACCTGACCCCACCCCCATGAAGGCAACATCAGGCCCCACCCCGAGCCCCGCCATCTCCAGCCCCGCCGGCGATTGAGGCGCGGGGTCCGGGGCAGAGCCCCGGCAACGGCGCCGCACAGGCCACCCGCCACGGCACAGCACCCGCACTCCAAGCCCCGCCATCTCCAGCCCCGCCGGCGATTGAGGCGCGGGGCCCGGGGCAGAGCCCCGGCAACGGCGCCGCACAAGCCACCCACCAGCCCGGCAGCCCGGCAGCCACCAGCCCGGCCCGACGCCACGGCCCAGCGCCGGCGTCCTGTCAGACCCCGGTGGGACACTCGCACCCATGACCGACCGCACCCCCCACTGGGCCCTCGCCGAGGACGCCGACGGCCACTGGCACGCCGCGCCGGCGAACCCGGCGGACGGGGTCCGGACGACCGCCCGCGACCCGGCCGAGGCGGTGCGCGCCGCCCCCGCCGGCGCCCGGTGGGTCTGGCGGTCCACCGCCGCCGTGTACCCGCGGCTGCTGGCCGCCGGGGTCCGGATCGAGCGGTGCCACGACGTGGAGGACGCCGAGCTCCTCCTCCTCGCCCACGAGGGCCGCTTCGGTGAGCCCCGGTCCGCCGCCGCCGCGTGGGCGCGGCTCACCGGGGCCCCCGTACCGGCCGATCCGCCGCCGCGGGCCGCCTCGCCCGGCACCCAGTCCTCGCTCTTCGACCCCCAGCCCGCCCCGCTCCCCCTGGACGCCCTGCTCGCGGTCCACGCCGACCAGCTGCGCCGGATCGAGGCCACCGCCCACCCCGACCGGATGCGCCTGCTGACCGCCGCCGAGTCCGCGGCGTTCCTGGTCGCCGCCGAGATGAACCGCGCGGGCCTGCCCTGGCGGGCCGACGCGCACCGGGCCCTGCTGACCGAGCTGCTCGGCGAGCGGTACGCCGGGGGCGGGGAGCCCCGCCGGCTGGCCGAGCTCGCCGACCGGGTCTCGGCCGCCTTCGGGCGGCGGGTGCGGCCCGACCTGCCCGCCGATGTCGTCAAGGCCTTCGCCGGGGCCGGGATCAAGCTCAAGTCGACCCGTCGCTGGGAGATCCAGGAGCTCGACCACCCCGCCGTGGAACCGCTGATCGAGTACAAGAAGCTGTACCGGATCTACACCGCGCACGGCTGGGCCTGGCTCGCCGACTGGGTCCACGACGGCCGTTTCCGCCCGGAGTTCATCCCCGGCGGCACCCTCACCGGCCGCTGGGTCACCAACGGCGGCGGGGCCCTGCAGATCCCCAAGGTGATCCGCCGGGCCGTCGTCGCCGACCCGGGCTGGCGGCTCGTCGTCGCCGACGCCGACCAGATGGAGCCGCGCGTACTCGCCGCCATCTCCCGCGACCCGGCGTTCATGGAGGTGGCCGGGCGGCCGGAGGACCTCTACACCGCCGTCTCCCGCCAGGGCTTCTCCGGCGACCGGGACAAGGCCAAGATCGCCGTTCTCGGCGCCGTCTACGGGCAGACCTCCGGCGACGGCCTGAAGAACCTGGCCGCGCTGCGCCGCCGTTTCCCCCGCGCCGTGGCGTACGTGGACGAGGCGGCCAGGGCCGGGGAGGAGGGCCGGCTCGTGCGGACCTGGCTGGGCCGCACCTGCCCGCCGCCGGTCCGCCCCGGCAGCGCCGACGAGGACGCGGGCGAGGCCGGGATCCCGCAGGACCGGGACGAGGGCTGGACCCCGAGCTACGCCTCGACCGACACCCGGGCCCGCGGCCGGTTCACCCGTAACTTCGTGGTCCAGGGCAGCGCCGCCGACTGGGCGCTGCTGATGCTCGCGGCCCTGCGGCAGGCCACCGCCGGGATGCGGGCCGAGCTGGTCTTCTTCCAGCACGACGAGGTGATCGTGCACTGCCCGGCCGAGGAGGCCGAGGCCGTCGCCGAGGCGATCCGCGCCGCCGGTGACCGGGCCGGCCGGATCGCCTTCGGCGACACCCCGGTCCGGTTCCCGTTCACCACGGCGGTCGTGAGGTGCTACGCGGACGCCAAGTGAGCCCGTACGGCGTGGGCCGGCGCCACGTGGGCCCGTACCACCTGGACCCGCACCACGTGATCCCGTACCGCATGAGCCCGCACCACCCGGGCCCCCACCACCTGGGCCCGTACCACCTGGGCCCGTACCGCATGAGCCCGTGTCAGCGGCCCCACCTGTCCTTCCACTTCGGGCTCACCGCGATCTCCTTCAGCTGCGCCACGGTCAGGACCGGCGCCGTACGCGTCGCCGGGCCGCCCCGCTCCTGTGCGTTGTAGGCCGTCACCGTGACGCGTACACCGTTGGCCCGCAGGGCGTCCGCGCGCCACGCGACCACGCCCTTGGCGTCGGCGGGCCCCTGGGTCACCTTCGCCTGGATGCCGTTCGGCTCGGAGGTGGTCCCTGAAGCGAAGTCGCTGCTGGGGGGTTCGTTCGGGCCGTACTGCTGGATCCTCAGCTCGATCCGGGACCCACCGTTGCCGTCGTCGAGGACGACGTACCCGTCGCCGCCCGCTCCGCCCGAGTCCGTGGTCGGGACGTCGTACTTGCGCACCAGGATCTCCAGCCCGGCCTTGGCGTCGAAGCCGGGCGCCGAAGTGCCGGGCTGGTTCTCCGTCGGGGCGGGCGGCAGGTCGTTCAGGGCCGGGCGCCACTTGTCGGAGGTGACGAGCGTCTTCATCTGGGCCGTGGTCAGCGGCGGGTTGGGCCGGCTGACCTTCGCGCCCTTCTCGGCCGGCGCGTTCCACTCGGACGCGTCGACGAGGAAGCCCTGCGGGGTGGCAAGGGTGGCGCGCCAGGACTTGGTGGGCTCCCGGCGGTCGGGGTACTCGTAGCCCTGGATGAGCAGCAGCCGGGACCCGTCCGCGAGCACTTCGTCCTTGCAGCTGTCGTAGTCCACCTGCTTGGCGTCGGGGCACTTCGTCATGTCGGTGGCCATCTGCCCGGTGGGGTCGATCCGGGTCAGGCTGACGCCGATGGCCGCCTTGCCCTTGCCGTCGTCGAACACCCCGCGGACGTGCGGGCCCATTTCGCTGTCGGTGCCGCGCGCCTCGGTGTCCGTCAGCTGCCCGCCCGGCGTCAGCTCCTTGAGGATCGCGATCAGCTGCTCGCCGCTGACGGCCCCGGTGCCGGCCCGGGACACAGCGCCGCCGCCGCTCTGCCCGGGCAGCCCGGTGGGCAGTCCGGACGGCGTGGCCACGTTGGACGGGCCGGAGCCGCCGAGCAGGCCGGTCGTCCAGGCGCCGGCCGAGCCGATCACGGCCAGGGCCAGTACCGATCCGCCGATCACGGAGGCCCGGCGGCGTGCCACCAGGCGCCGCCCGCGCCGTTCGCCCGCGTCCACGAGGGCGTGCCGGTCGGCCGTGAAACCGTCCCCCGCACGCCGGAGGGCTTCGCCGAGTTCATCTTCAAAGGGCATGGGGAACCAGACCTTCCGTTCATGGGGGTGGGAGAGCAGCCACCTGGCAAGGCGGAACAAGCGGAAGCGGAGGGGAGAGGCTCAGATCTCCGCGAACGCGGCGAGGCTGCCGCCCAGTTGCTCCCGCAGCCGGGCGAGCGCCCGCGAGGTACGGGTACGGACCGCCGCCGAGCTGACGTTCATCGCGTCGGCGGTCTCCTCGACGCTGCGGTCCTCCCAGTAGCGCAGCACGAGCACCGCACGGTCCTTCGGCGCCAGTCGCCCCAGCGCCTCCAGCAGCGTCAGCCGCAGCACCGGATCCGCGCCGCCGGCCGCCGCAGCACGCGAATCGGGCAACTCCCCGACCGGGTGCTCCCCCGCCGACCGGCGGCGCTGGTGCGTGAGGAAGACCCGGACCAGCACCGTCTGCGCGTACGCCGCCGGATTGTCGATACGAGAGATCCGCCCCCAGAGCAGGTACATCCGCCCCAGGGTCTCCTGCACCAGATCCTCCGCGAGGTGGGTGTCCCCGCTCGCCAACAGGCAGGCCGACCGGTACAGATGACCCGATCGGCCCGCGGCGAACTCCCGGAACCCATCTCTGCGACCCTGCCGCATCTACTCCCCCTCGCGTCCGTCTCACCCCATTGACGCGACGGCGCTGCCGGAATGTTTCAGCGGTACCGGAATCCGGTCAGCCCAACTCGTGGAAGTACACGTGGAACCCCTCGCGGACGAAGCCCTCCGCCTCGTACAGCCCCTGCGCGAGGTGGTTGTCGTACGCGGTCTCCAGCTGTACGCCGGCCACCCCGGCCTCCCGGGCCCGGCCCAGCACCTCGCGCAGCAGCGCCCGGCCCGCGCCGGTGCGGCGGCCCGACGGGTCCACGTACAGGTCGCCCAGGACCCAGACGGGCCGCATGGAGAGGGAGGAGAAGGTGCGGTAGACCTGCGCGAAGCCGACCGTGCCGACCCCCGGGACGTCGGCCAGCAGGACCAGCGACTCGTCCTTCGCGATCCGCTCCGCCAGGAAGGCGCGCGGACGGTCCGGGTCCGGGGTGGGGGCCACCTCGTAGAAGTCGAGATACCCGCGGAACAGCGCGGCCGCCGTCGGGAGGTCCGCCTCCCCGGCGACGCGCACCACGACCCCGGAGCCGGCGGGCTCCGAGATGTCCGCGTCCTGCTGTGCCGCCTGACCGTTCATACGTCTCTCCTCGTGGCTGCTTGTGTCTGCTTGGGTCTCCCGCGCGCCGGCACCATTGTGCGCGGAGGCGGAAGGGCGGCCGGGAGAGGGGCTCAGTGGCTTCCGGTCACGGGCTGGGCGGGCAGCCTGAAGACGTTGTCCGGGGTCACGATCCTGGTGATCGCCTCACCGAACAGCGAGCTGGGCTCGGAGCCCTCGTAGGCGATGTCGGTGTTGAGCAGCACCACCATCGTGGCCTGCGGCCCGGGCAGGTACACGGTCAGCGACTGGTAGCCGGGCAGCGAGCCGTTGTGCCCGATCCAGCCGTCGACGTCGAAGATGCCGAGGCCGTAGCCGGTGTCCGGCAGATCGCCGGCCGGGGTGGTCTTCAGCCGCTGGGCCTGGGTGGCGGGGGTCAGCAGCTCGCCGGTGGCGAGGACCTTCGCCCAGGTCCGCAGGTCGGCGAGGTCGGAGATCATCGCACCGGCGGCCCAGCCCCAGGAGGGGTTCCAGTCGGTGGCGTCCTCGGTCTTCCCGGAGGCGGTCTGGTTCGTGTAGCCGTGGGCGTGCGGACTGGGGAACTCCGCGCCGACGGGGAAGACGGTGTGCCGCAGCCCGGCCGGTGTGACGACCTCCCGGCCGATGTACTCGGCGAGGGGGAGGCCGCTCGCCTTCTCCACCACCAGGCCGAGCAGGATCAGGTTGGTGTTGCAGTACTCGAACTGCGCGCCGGGCGCGAAGTTCACCGGGTGCTCGAAGGAGTACGCGAGCAGCTCCTGCGGGGTGAACTGGCGACGGGGATCGCTGGTCAGCGCCTTGAAGAAGCCTTCGTCCTGGGAGTAGTTGAACAGCCCGCTCCGCATCCCGGCGAGCTCGCGCAGGGTGATCCGGTCACCGTTGGGGACCCCGGCGACGTACTTCCCTATCGGGTCGTCCAGGCCCACCTTGCCCGCGTCGACCAGCTCCAGCACCGCGCTCACGGTGAAGGTCTTCGTCTCGCTGCCGATCCGCATGTACAGGCCGGGCTCCATGGCGGCGCCCGTCGCCTTGTCGGCGACCCCGAAGCTGCGCACGTACTCACCCTTGCCGGGCGCCGACAGCGACACCATCACCCCGGGCACCTTCGCGTCGGCCATGACCTTCCGCACGGCCCCGTCCAACTGCCGCTCTGCGCAACCGTGTCGTCATGACCGGCCTCCTGCCAGATGGCGCACTGCCGTAACCCCCTCCAACGTATCCCCGCCCCCCTCCCCCAGCGACCGCAGCCCACAGGAGCCCACCACCCCAAAACACCACGTCAGCCGCACCACACAGGCCCAAGATCCCGACCCTGGTCCTGGCCCTGACCCTGGCCGAGGACGGGGACGGCACAACCACCCGAGGACGCCGGTCACGGGTGGTCAGCACACCAATCCACTCATCACTCTTCGTAGTGGACCGCCCTCGGACCAGGCACCCCGAGCCGCCGCCGACAGTTCCGATCTGCACATGCACTCCGACAGAAGGGAACGCAGACGGGCAAGCACTGACCCGCCCGAATCGTCATGCGCGACAACGCACCCCAGAAACTCCCCCGCTACGGAAAAGCGTGTGCGTACATCCACGTCAACGGTGTTCGCCGGGCCGGCCAGTGCCACCACATCACGAAGTGAGCCGTGCATGACGACCCCGCCCACCCCCGAGGACCTCGCCCGGGAAGCCGGCCGCCGCCGCTCCGGCATTGCCGCCTTCCTGACCGGCACCGCCGCGTCCTTCGCCTTCTTCCCCGGCCTCCCCCACGTCATCGACTGGGGCGCCATCATCGCCTCCCTCGCCGTCGGCGGACTCGCCCGATGGCTCTGGCTCAAGCGACTCGCCCGGAAGCACCCCAGCCTCAAGTAGCCAGGAGGAGACGACTCCTGCAACGGGAGAAGAGGCCTTCAGGGGAGGCGGCCCGGGCCAGCGCAAGGCCGAGCAGGACAGACGCCGCATGCCCGCACGGGCGAAGGGCATGAAAAAGCCCCAGGTCACGGCGAGTGAGTCCTGGGGCTGATCCGAGCCGCCTTCGGGATTCGAACCCGAGACCTACGCATTACGAGTGCGTTGCTCTGGCCAACTGAGCTAAGGCGGCACCGCTGGTCAGACAAGTATTCCCTCGGAGAGGGGCGCTCATCAGCAGCGGCGCCAAGTCTACAGGGTGAGAGGGGGTGCCCCGAACCGGGTTTCGGGGTGGGGAGAGGCAGGTCACATACCGGGGTGGATCGGGCGGATTCGAGTCGTCCGCTCTGCTGCGTCCCCGGCTCCTGGGGTCGGGGGCTACCGGCCCGCCCCGGTCCTCAGCACTTCTTGCCGTCCTGCGGAGGCTTGCCCTCCAGCAGGTAGTGGTTGATCGAGGTGTCGATGCAGTCGCTGCCGCGGCCGTACGCCGTGTGGCCGTCGCCGTCGTAAGTGAGCAGGATCCCGGAGTCGAGCTGGCCGGCGAGGGCCTGCGCCCACTTGTACGGGGTCGCCGGGTCGCGGGTGGTGCCCACCACCACGATCGGCGAGGCGCCCTTCGCCTTCAGCGGCTTCGCCGTGCCCGTGGCCTTGACCGGCCAGTACGTGCAGTTCAGCGAGGCCCAGGCCAGGCCCGCGCCGAAGACCGGGGAGGCCTTCTCGAAGGACGGCAGGGCGGTCTGGACCTCGTCCGGGCCGCTGAAGGCCGGGGGCTGGTCGACGCAGTTGACGGCGGCGTTCGCGTACATGAGGTTGGCGTACTTGCCGTCCGGTTCGCGCTCGTAGTAGCTGTCGGCGAGGCTCAGCATGCCGGCCCCGTCGCCGTCCATCGCCGAGGTGAGCGCCTCGCGCAGCTGCGGCCAGGCGCTCTCGTCGTACAGCGCCGCGATCACCCCGGTCGTCGCCAGGGACTCGCCCAACGGGCGGTCCGGATCACCGGTCGGTACGGGCTGGGCGTCGACCTTGCGGAAGAACTCCTTGAGCCGCGCGGCCACCTCCTTCGGGTCCCCCTTGCCGAACGGGCAGTCGGGCTGCTCCGCGCAGTCCTTGGCGAAGGAGGTGAAGGCCGTCTCGAAGCCCGCCGTCTGGTCCCGGTTGAGGTCGATGGCCGGGCGGGACGGGTCCATGGCGCCGTCCAGGACGAGCCGGCCGACCCGGCGGGGGAAGAGTTCCGCGTAGGTCGCCCCGAGGAAGGTGCCGTACGAGGCCCCGACGTAGGAGAGCTTCCCGTCGCCCAGCACCGCGCGCAGCACGTCCATGTCCCGGGCCGCGTCGACGGTGGACAGGTGCGGCAGGATCCGTGAGGAGCGCGCCTGGCAGGCCGCCGCGAACTCCTTGAACGCGGCCACCAGCAGCGCCCGCTCGGCCGCGTCGTCCGGCGTCTGGTCCACCTGCGTGTACCGGTCCATCGCCCGGCCGGTCAGGCATTCGACGGGGCTGCTGCGGGCCACGCCGCGCGGGTCGAAGGAGACCATGTCGTACCGGGCGCGGACGGGCGCGGGGTAGCCGATGCCCGCGTACCCCTGGAGGTACCCGATGCCCGAGCCGCCCGGGCCGCCGGGGTTGACCAGCAGCGAGCCGAGCCGCTTGCCGGGGCCGGTGGCGGGGCGGCGGGACACCGCGATGTCCACGTCCTGGCCCGATCCGGGGTTCGCGTAGTCCAGCGGGGCCTTCATCGTGGCGCACTGGAACCCGGGGACACCGCAGTCGCGCCAGCTCAGCTTCTGCTCGTAGTACGGGCGGAGCGCAGCGGTTACGGCGGCCGGGTCGGCCGGGGACACGCCCGCGCGGCCGCTGGAGGACGCGACGGCCGTGAGTCCCCCGGACCCGCCCGAGCTGCACCCGGAGAGCAGCAGCCCTGCGGCTGCGATCACGGTCCCGGTGGTACGCAGCACGCGACTGGTGTCCATCCCTCGAGCCTACGGCCTGCCCGGACGACCCCGGGGGCAGCCGTGGAGCCGGACGGGCGCACACCGCCGGCGGTCCCGCCGGACGGGGCACGGGCCGGGCCCCTCCCCGCCCCGGCGGCCGGTCCGCCCGTACGGGTGATCCGGTCAACCTGGTGTGGACACGGGAGGGACAGTCCGCCTCCTACGGTCCGCAGCGCGGGCGCGGCGGACCCCGAGGTCAGCCCGCGCGCAGCGACATCGTCATGGCCTCGACCGCGAGGAGGGGGGCCACGTTCCGGTCGAGGGCGTCCCGGCAGGCGATGATCGCCTCGATGCGCCGCAGGGTCCGCTCGGGACCCGAGGCCCGGGCGATCCGGTCCAGGTCCGGCCGTATCTCCTCGTTCGCGATGGCCACCGACGAACCGAGCTGGAGGGCCAGCACGTCCCGGTAGAAGCCGGTGAGGTCGGTCAGGGCCAGGTCGAGGCTGTCGCGCTGGGTGCGGGTGCGACGGCGCTTCTGCCGGTCCTCCAGCTCCTTCATCACGCCCGCCGTACCGCGCGGCATCCGGCCGCCGGTGCCCGCCGCGGCGCCGAGCGCGGCCCTCAGCTCCTCGGTCTCCTTGGTGTCGACCTCCTCCGCGACCTGCTTGGCGTCCTCGGCGGCGGCGTCGACAAGCTCCTGCGCGGCCTTGAGGCAGCCGCCCACGTCGTCGACGCGCAGCGGCAGCTTCAGCACGGAGGCCCGGCGGGAACGGGCGGCCTCGTCGGTGGCGAGCCGCCGGGCCCGGCCGATGTGCCCCTGCGTGGCCCGGGCGGCGGCCGCGGCGACGGCGGGCTCGATGCCGTCGCGCCGGACCAGTACGTCGGCGACGGCCTCGACGGGCGGGGTGCGCAGGGTCAGGTGCCGGCAGCGGGACCGGATCGTCGGGAGCACGTCCTCCAGGGAGGGCGCGCACAGCAGCCACACCGTGCGCGGAGCGGGCTCCTCCACGGCCTTGAGGAGCACGTTGCCGGCTCCTTCGGTCAGCCGGTCGGCGTCCTCCAGGACGATGACCTGCCAGCGGCCGACCGCCGGGGAGAGCTGCGCCCGGCGGACCAGATCGCGCGTCTCCTTCACGCCGATGGACAGCAGATCGGTGCGGACGATCTCCACGTCGGCGTGGGTGCCGATCAGGGTGGTGTGGCAGCCGTCGCAGAATCCGCAGCCCGGCTCGCCCCCGAGGGCGCGGTCGGGACTGGTGCACTGGAGGGCTGCCGCGAAGGCGCGGGCGGCGGTGGACCGCCCGGAGCCGGGCGGACCGGTGAACAGCCAGGCATGGGTCATCTTGCTCGCGGCGGGCGGCGGGGTCCGGTCCGTGACGGCCGTGACCAGGGCGTCGGCGTCACGGGCGGCGGCGGCCAGCTGGGTCTGGACCCGCTCCTGGCCCACCAGGTCGTCCCATACGGGCATGCGGCCCACCGCCTTTCCCTGTCCCTGTTCCCTGTCCGCGCCCTGTTCACAGTGTGGCGCGCGCCACTGACAATCCGCGCCGGGCCGGGCAATCCGCGCCGGGCCCGCCGATCCGCGCCCGGCCCGCCGAGCCCGTCAGCGGCGGCGCGGTCCGCCGCCCTCGCCCTCGGGGTCCTCGTCGTCCCGGTGACGGCGGCCCAGCAGTTCGTCGGCCAGTGTCGGCAGATCGTCCAGCGGGGTCTCCTCGGCCCAGTCGGAGCGCGACCGGCGCGGCCTGCCGTCCTCACCGAGGGCCGGGAGCTCGCGGGTCCGGTCGTTGTCGGCGTCCCGGAAGATGCCGGGCGGGACCCGGTCGGCAGGGTTCTCCTCGGAGCGCCGCGCCGTGGGCCGCGTCGCGGAGGCCGGTCCCCGACTGTCGGACGGGGCGGGCGCACCGGACGGCCGTACGGGCGGCAGTACGGCCGTCTCGTCGGCGTCCCGGACCGGCGGCAGCACCGTGGTCTCCTCGGTGGAGGCCGGAGGAAGCTTCGGCACCGGAACCGTCTGGGTGACGTCGTCCGGCCGGACGGTCCGCTTGGCCATCGGGGTCTCGACCGTGACGGCCTCGTCCGGGTGCGGGTCCTTGCGCATGCGGACCTCGGACCCGCGCGGAGCCTGAGCAGCGCCCGGAGCCTGAGCCTGAGCAGCAGCCGGGGGCACCGCGGGAGCCGCCGACGCCGCCGCAGCAGCGGCAGCAGCCGCGGCCGTCTTCGCCGCCACCTCGGCCGCCGCGGCCTCCGCCAGCCGCCGCGCCTCCTCGGCCTTCAGCAGGGCCTCCTCCGCACGCCGCTGCTTCTCCAGCCGGCGTTCCTCGGCCTCGGCCCGCAGCCGGGCTTCCTCCTCGGCCTGCCGGCGCAGCCGCTCGGCTTCCGCCGCCCGGGCCCGCTCCTCGGCCTCGGCGCGCAGCCGCTCGGCCTCGGCCCGTGCACGGGCCTCCTCCTCGGCCCGCTGGCGTTCCTCGGCGGCCTTGCGAGCGGCCTCCGCCTCTGCCTTGATCCGGGCTTCCTCGGCCTCGCGCGCCAGCCGGGCTTCCTCCTCGGCCCGCAGCCGCTCCTCCTCCGCCTTGCGCGCCGCCTCGGCCTCGGCGCGCCGCCGGGCCTCCTCCTCGGCGAGCCGCCGGGCCTCGATCTGCGCGGCGACCTCGGCCTCGGAGAGCGGAAGCATCCGGTCCAGGCGGTGGCGTACGACGGTGGTCACCGACTCCGGGTCCTGCCCGGCGTCGACGACGAGGTAGCGGCCGGGGTCGGACGCGGCCAGCGTCAGGAAACCGGCCCGCACCCGCTGGTGGAACTCCGCCGGCTCCGACTCCAGCCGGTCCGGCGCCTCCGTGAACCGCTCCCGCGCCGCCTCCGGCGATACGTCGAGCAGCACGGTCAGGTTCGGGACGAGCCCGTCGGTGGCCCAGCGCGAGATCCGGGCGATCTCGGTCGGGGAGAGGTCGCGCCCGGCGCCCTGGTAGGCCACCGAGGAGTCGATGTACCGGTCCGAGATGACCACGGCGCCGCGCTCCAGGGCGGGGCGGACGACCGTGTCCACGTGTTCCGCCCGGTCGGCGGCGTACAGCAGTGCCTCGGCGCGGTTCGACAGCCCGGCCGAGGAGACGTCGAGCAGGATCGAGCGCAGCCGCTTGCCCACCGGGGTCGCCCCGGGCTCGCGCGTCACGACGACCTCGTGGCCCTTGCCCCGTATCCAGTCGGCCAGCGCCTCCACCTGGGTGGACTTGCCGGCTCCGTCGCCGCCCTCCATGGCGATGAAGAAGCCGGTGGTGGACGGTGCCTGGAGCGGTTCCCCGCCCCGCAGGGCCTCGCGCAGGTCGCGCCGCAGGGGTACGCCGCCGCGGTCGTCGGCCTTGGCGAGCACCACCACGGCGACCGGCAGCAGCAGGGCGCCGACCAGCATCAGCGTGAAGGCGGCGCCGCCGTGCGAGAAGACGGCCTCGGCTCCGGTCAGCTGGTGCGGGCCGATCAGCGCGGCCACGGTCGGCGCGACGACGGCCCCCACGGCCACGGCCACCCGCACGACTGCCTGGAGGTGTTCGGTGACCCGGGTCCGGCGGAACTCCTCGGTCTCCAGGTCCAGCAGCGTGTGGCCGGTGTTGGCCGCGACGCCCGCGGCGGTGCCGGCGAGCAGCGCCAGGAACAGCACGGTCGCGGTGTCCGGGACCAGGCCGGTCAGGAGCAGGGCGAGGCCCGTCACCGCTATGGCGAGGGCCAGCAGGCGGCGCCGCGACAGCGCGGGCAGCACCTTGCCGGCCTGGGTGGCGCGGATGCCGGCGGCGGTGCCGCCGAGCAGCGCCAGGACCATCAGCGCGAAGGAGGCCGGGCCGCCCCCCAGGTCGAAGGCGTGCATCACGGCCACGGCGGCGGCCGAGGAGACCGCTCCGGCGACCGCCGCGCAGGCCAGGACGAGGAGCGGGATGACGCCCGTACGGCCCTTGTCGGGCCGGTCGCCCGCCTTGGGTGCCCGCAGGCCCTCCAGCGGGGAACGCGGGCGCGGGGTCTTCGTACCCGGCAGCACCAGCGGGAGCAGCAGCGAGACCGAGGCCGCGAAGAGGCCGGAGGCGACGTACGAGCCGAGCGCGGCCTCGTTGTCGGCGAACCAGTCGACGCCGAGGCCGAGGGCCTTGCCCACCAGGGTCGCGGCGAGCAGGGCTGCCGCCGCGACGGGCAGCGCGGCGAAGGAGGTGCGCAGGGTCAGGCGGCGCAGCGCGTCGAGGTGGTCGGGCAGCGGCCGTACGGTCGCCCCTTCCGGCGGCGGCGTGGGCAGCAGGGCGGGAGCGGCGCTGTCCTTGGCCAGGCTCCACAGCCGTTCGGCGGCACCGGAGACGAATACGGTGGCCAGCAGGGCGGTCAGTGCGTGGGCCGGGATCCAGTCGAGCCAGAGCGGGGCGACGACGAAGAGTCCGAGGCGGATGCCGTCGGCGCCGATCATCGTCCAGCGCCGGTCCAGCTTGCCGCCGGGGGCGACGAGCGCCGACAGCGGGCCGAGGAGGACCGCGCCGAAGAGCAGGGTGGCGAGGATGCGGACCCCGAAGACGACGGAGACGGCGAGGGCGGCGCCGCGGTACCCGCCGCCGAAGGCCGCCTCGGAGACGGCCGCCTGGTAGGCCAGCAGCGCCAGCACCAGCAGGGCCAGGGCATCACCGATGCCGCTCACCAGCTGGGCGCTCCACAGCCGGCGCAGCCCGGGGGTGCGCAGCAGAGCACGCACCGCTCGCTCGCGGGAATCCGCGGCTAGGGCTTCGTCGTAGGTGGGGTTCGCGGGGGCGGTCACGACCGTTGGCTGCTCGGCTCGCGTCATCCGCCCAGCCTATCCGCTGCGCTTGGCGGGTGCGGAGGCCTGTGGACAACCCCGGGTGTGACCCCGGACCCAACTTTCCGGGGCCCGGCCCCGCGGCCCCGGTGCGGCGCCGTTGCGGGGGCTCTGCCCCGAGCCCCCGCGCCTCAGGCGCCGCCGGGGCTGAACAGGCCAGGGCCCGTGCGAAGCGCACGGGCCCTGGCCAAGACCTGCCGGAGGCTACTCGTCCGCCGGGGCGGCAGCCGTCTTCTTCGCCGCCGTCTTCTTGGCCGTGGTCTTCTTCGCGGCCGTGGCGGTCTTCTTGGCCGCCGTCGTCTTCTTCGCGGCAGCGGTCTTCGCCGCCGTCGCCTTCTTCGCCGGGGCCTTCTTGGCGGGGGCCTTCTTCGCCGTCTTCTTGGCCGGGCCCTTCGCCCGCTTCTCCGCGAGCAGCTCGTAGCCCCGCTCGGGCGTGATCGTCTCGACGTCGTCGTCCCGCCGCAGCGTCGCGTTCGTCTCGCCGTCCGTCACGTACGGCCCGAAGCGGCCGTCCTTGACCACCACCGGCTTCTCGCTCACCGGGTCGGTGCCCAGTTCCTTCAGCGGCGGCTTGGCCGCGGCCCGGCCGCGCTGCTTGGGCTGCGCGTAGATCGCCAGGGCCTCGTCCAGCGTGATCGAGAAGAGCTGGTCCTCGGTCTCCAGGGACCGCGAGTCCGTGCCCTTCTTCAGGTACGGGCCGTAGCGGCCGTTCTGGGCCGTGATCTCCACGCCCTCCGCGTCCGCGCCGACCACGCGGGGCAGCGACATCAGCTTGAGCGCGTCGTCGAGGGTGACCGTGTCCAGGGTCATCGACTTGAAGAGCGAGGCCGTCCGCGGCTTGACCGCGTTCTTGCCCGTCTTCGGCGTGCCCTCGGGGAGGATCTCCGTCACGTACGGGCCGTAGCGGCCGTCCTTGGCGACGATCTCGTTCCCGCTGACCGGGTCCTTGCCGAGCTCGAACTCGCCGCTCGGCTTCGCGAACAGCTCCTCCGCGTACTCGACCGTCAGCTCGTCCGGAGCCATGTCGTCCGGTACGTCGGCCCGCTGGTGGCCCTCCGCCTCCTTCTCGCCGCGCTCCACGTACGGCCCGTAGCGGCCGACGCGCAGGACGATGCCCTCGCCGACCGGGAAGGAGGAGATCTCCCGGGCGTCGATCGCGCCCAGGTCCGTGACCAGCTCCTTCAGGCCGCCGAGCGCGTCACCGTCGGCCGGTACGACCTCCGAGGCATCCTCCGCGCCGAAGTAGAACCGCTTCAGCCACGGCACGGACTGGGCCTCGCCCCGCGCGATGCGGTCGAGGTCGTCCTCCATCTTCGCGGTGAAGTCGTAGTCGACGAGCCGGCCGAAGTGCGTCTCCAGCAGGTTCACCACGGCGAACGACAGGAAGGACGGCACCAGGGCCGTGCCCTTCTTGAAGACGTACCCGCGGTCCAGGATCGTGCCGATGATCGACGCGTACGTCGACGGGCGGCCGATCTCGCGCTCTTCGAGCTCCTTGACCAGCGAGGCCTCGGTGTACCGGGCCGGCGGCTTCGTCGAGTGCCCGTCCGCCGTGATCTCCTCGGCGGCGAGCGCGTCGCCCTCCGCGACCTGCGGCAGGCGCTTCTCGCGGTCGTCGAGCTCCGCGTTCGGGTCGTCCGCGCCCTCGACGTAGGCCTTCATGAAGCCGTGGAAGGTGATCGTCTTGCCGGAGGCGGTGAATTCCGCGTCCCGGCCGTCCGAGGCGCGTCCGCCGATCTTCACGGTGACGGAGTTGCCGACCGCGTCCTTCATCTGGGAGGCGACGGTCCGCTTCCAGATCAGCTCGTAGAGGCGGAACTGGTCGCCGGTCAGACCCGTCTCGGCCGGGGTGCGGAAACGATCACCCGAGGGACGGATCGCCTCGTGCGCCTCCTGGGCGTTCTTGACCTTGGCCGCGTAGACGCGCGGCTTCTCCGGCAGGTAGTCGGCGCCGTACAGCTGCGTGACCTGCGCCCGGGCCGCCGACACAGCGGTGTCGGACAGGGTCGTGGAGTCCGTACGCATGTAGGTGATGAAGCCGTTCTCGTACAGCTTCTGCGCCACCTGCATGGTCGCCTTCGCACCGAAGCCCAGCTTGCGCGAGGCCTCCTGCTGGAGCGTCGTCGTACGGAACGGGGCATACGGGGAGCGGCGGTACGGCTTGGACTCGACCGACCGGACGGCGAAGGACGCGCCCTGGAGGGCGGCAGCCAGGGCCCGGGCGTTCGCCTCGTCGAGGTGCAGCACCTCGCTCTTGAGCTGCCCGTTCGAGCCGAAGTCGCGGCCCTGGGCGACGCGCTTGCCGTCCACCGTGTTCAGGCGGGCGACCAGCGTGGACGGGTCGGAGGCGTCACCGGCGCGGCCGGTGGAGAAGGTTCCGGTCAGGTCCCAGTACTCGGCGGAACGGAAGGCGATGCGCTCGCGCTCCCGCTCGACGACGAGGCGGGTGGCCACCGACTGGACGCGCCCGGCCGACAGCCGCGGCATGACCTTCTTCCACAGGACCGGCGAGACCTCGTAGCCGTACAGGCGGTCGAGGATGCGGCGGGTCTCCTGCGCGTCGACCATGCGCTGGTTCAGCTCGCGCGGGTTGGCGACGGCGTCGCGGATCGCGTCCTTGGTGATCTCGTGGAAGACCATCCGGTGGACGGGGACCTTGGGCTTGAGGACTTCCTGCAGGTGCCACGCGATGGCTTCGCCCTCGCGGTCCTCATCGGTGGCGAGGAAGAGTTCGTCGGACTCGGCCAGGAGCTCCTTGAGCTTCCTGACCTGGGCCTTCTTATCGGCGTTGACGACGTAGATCGGCTGGAAGTCGTGCTCGACGTCCACGCCGAGACGGCGGACCTCGCCGGTGTACTTGTCGGGAACCTCGGCCGCGCCGTTCGGGAGGTCGCGGATGTGCCCGACGCTCGCCTCGACGACGTATCCCGGGCCGAGGTAGCCCTTGATCGTCTTCGCCTTGGCAGGGGACTCGACGATGACGAGTCGGCGGCCGCCCTTTGCGGTCTCGCTAGTCGGGGACAACTTGGCTCTTCTCTCCGGTCGGCACTCGGTCGCGATACGGCGACGCTGCGGAGTGTGACGGTACAACCCGCCCCCGTGTCAAACGGCACAAGCCCGCAACGGCCACTCGAACGGTAACCCGACAAGTGCCGTTTCTGCCGCCCGGATGCCGCGCCGGACCGTTCCCGATCACCGGGCAGGGTGGCCGGGGGGCCGTCTGGCCCCGCCCTCACCGGCCTCCGCGCACCCGCTCCCACGTGCGGTTCCCGGCCAGATGTAAGCCGGTCCTACGCCGGTCCGGGCCGCCGTGTCAGAGCCTGCCGAGGCACCACACGCCGAGGGCCAGCGAGCCCCCGCCGGCGAGGAGCGCCAGCGGTACGGCCAAGACGGGGCGCACACCTTCTGCCACCGGCGCACGGTGCAGAGCGCGCGCCCCCGTCCAGGCCAGCAGAGCGGCTCCGAACAGCAGGAACACGGTCGCCGCGAAGATCGCCGGACCGGATTCCATGCCGTTCCCCTTTTCCCCTGGGCCGCTCCCCGGATCCCCCCGGATCCAGCTGGCGAGGAGCCTGTCAGCCCTAGGGATACGGGAGCCGAACCCAGGGTTACATCATGGATTCGGCCGGCTTCCGGAGCCCGGTCACCCGCCCTGGCCGGTGTCCTGCCCGGATTCCGGAACGGGCCGGACGGGCTCCAGGAAGCCCTGCTCGACCAGCATCCGGATGGCCTCCGGCGTCCGGTCGCGCAGGACGACCGGATCCTCCTGCACCAGCTGGGCGATCGCGTCCAGGATCCGGCCCGCGCTGAGTGAGCCGTCACACACTCCGGCGAAGCCCGCGCCGACCGTGTCGACCTTGGTGGCGCGCCGCATCCCGCGGTGCTGCCGCAGGACGACGTGTTCCGGATCCTCCGCGCCGGGCGCGCCGACCTGCTCCTGGACCACTTCCGCACTGAGCAGGAAGTACCCCTCCAGCAGGGCGGCGTCATCGTGCTCCCGCAGGTAGTCCTGGCGGGCGAAGTGGGCCAGTACGGTCTCGCCGAGCGGCTGCTCCACCGAGTGCGGCCATTCCTCGATCACGATCGAGGGCTCGGCCGCGTCCGTCCGGCGCAGGGTGATCCAGCCGAAGCCGACGGACTTGGTCTTGCGGGCCTCGAACTCGTCCAGCCAGTCCTCGTACCGCTGGGCGTACTCGGCGGGGTCGGAGCGGTGGTCGCCCGCGTCCCGCAGCCACAGCTCCGCGTACTGCGTCACGTCCTGCACGTCACGCTGCACGATCCAGGCGTCGCAGCCGCGCGGCACCCAGGAGCGGAGCCGGTCGCGCCAGTCCTCGCCCTCCACGTGCTGCCAGTTGCCGAGGAACTGCGCGTACCCGCCCGGGTTGAGCCGCGCGCCGGCCTCCTGGACCAGGCTCCGGCACAGGTCGTCGCCGCCCATGCCGCCGTCCCGGTACGTGAGTCGGGCGCCCGGGGAGATCACGAACGGCGGGTTCGACACGATCAGGTCGTACGTCGCCTCGCCGACCGGCTCGAAGAGCGACCCGACGAGCAGCTCGGCCTCCGGCGCCCCGGACAGCGCCAGCGTCAACCGGGTGAACTCCAGGGCCCGGGGGTTGACGTCGGTGGCGGTGACCCGGGTGGCGTGCTGGGCGGCGTGCAGCGCCTGGATTCCCGAGCCCGTACCGACGTCGAGGGCGGAGCCCACCGGGGTGCGCACGGTGATCCCCGCCAGGGTGGTGGACGCCCCGCCGACCCCGAGGACCACGCCCTCCTCGCGGCTGCCGATCCCGCCGGCCCCGCCGACGGCGCAGCCGAGGTCCGAGACGATGAACCAGTCCTCGCCGTCGGGACCGCCGTACGGGCGCACGTCGACGGTGGCGTGCACCTCGTCGCCCTCGCGCCGCAGCCAGCCGTCGGCGAGCGCCTGCTCGACGGGCAGCGCGGCCCGGGCGTGCACGTACGGCACGGGCTGCTGGAGCAGGAACAGCCGGACCAGGGCCGCGAGCGGGCCGTCTCCGCGCGTGGCGCGCAGGGCGGGCACGGTCTCGCTGCGGGCCAGCGCGGCGTAGGCGGGGGCGCCGAGCAGGTCGAGCAGCCCGTCGGCGGTGAAGCCTGCGGCGAGCAGGGCTTCGCGGAGTTCGGCGGCGTGTTCGGGCGAGGGAAGGCTGGTGGTACTCACCGGTCCATTGTGTCCGCTGGGGCCGACAATCCGTGCGCCGCGCGGGCGTCGGCGTGGGGACGGTCGCGGGCGCGGCCGCGGAGACCGGCGCGGCGCTGCTGCGAACACCGGTGCGGGCACAGGCCGACCTCCGGCCCAGGCGCAGGCCGGGCACCGTCCGACGGCGCCCGCTGCCGACAACGCCGTCGGCCCGTCACGGCTTCAGCGCGCCGTCGGCCCGTCACGGCTTTCGGCGCGCCGTCGGCCCGGCACGGCTGCGGCGCGGCGCTGTACGGCTTCGGCCCGCCGCGGCGCTGCACCGCCTCGGCGCGCACGCCCGCTCCCGGGTGTGCGGCAGGGCGGCCGCGGCCCCTTTCCGGGACCCCGGCCGCCCTGTCCGGCACGCCCTCAGCGACTCACCGCGGCACTACTTGGGCGTCGGCGACGGAGCCGTCACCTGGCAGCCCTTCTGGCTGTTCATCGCCTGCTGCAGACCACCCGCCTTGAGCTGCGAGAAGGCCTCCTTGCCACCCGCCGACGCCGCTTCGAGGCCGCTCGCCACTTCCTTGAGCCCCTCGGCGAACTTGGTCTGGTCCTTGGGGTCGAGAGCGTCCACCTTCGTCTTCAGGTCGGCGTAGCTCTTGGAGGCCGCCTCGAAGCCCTTGACCGCCTCGGCCTGGGTCGCCTCGCCGTTCTTCACCGGGGGAACTCCCGCGCTCTGCAGGGCCGTCCCCATGGTCTTGTACGACTCGGACATGGTGCCGAACGCCGCCGAATCGGCCTGCTGGACCTCCTCGGGCTTGCTGCTCTCCGACGCCACGCGCTTGATCTCCGCGTTGGCCGTCTCGATCTTCGTGAGTTCGGGCTGCCACTGGTCGCAGACCTTCTTGGCCCAGGCGTTGGCCTTCTCGTCGCTGTCGTCCCCGCCGCAGCCGGACAGGACGAGCATCAGTACCGCACCGCCCGACAACGCGGCCGCAAGCTTCTTGTTCACCGGATTGGTCCCTTCGAAGGCTCTCGGCCCGGAAGATACACGCCTGCCCTCCGGCGACGTACAAAGGCGGACGGACGGCGCGTCAGTACGCGCCGCCCGTCCGCCGTTCGGGCGTACGACCGGCCCTGCCCGGCCCCGCCCGCACCCCGGTCGGACCGGGGTCAGGAGACCGTCGCGGGGTCGGCCGGCTGGGCCACCCGCTCGGCGGCTCCGCCTTCGCTCTCGTCCCCGACCGCGATGCCGCGGCGCTTGGACACGTACACCGAGCCGACGATGACGGTGATCGCGAGGACCGCGACGACCGCCCGTACGGCCGGGTTGGCGTCGTCGCCGTAGCTGAACTGCACGACGGCCGGGGCGATCAGCAGTGCCACCAGGTTCATGACCTTCAGCAGCGGGTTGATCGCCGGACCGGCGGTGTCCTTGAACGGGTCGCCGACCGTGTCCCCGATGACGACCGCGGCGTGGGCCTCGCTGCCCTTGCCGCCGTGGTGGCCGTCCTCGACGAGCTTCTTCGCGTTGTCCCACGCACCACCGGAGTTGGCGAGGAAGACCGCCATCAGGGTGCCCGTGCCGATGGCGCCGGCCAGGAAGGAGCCGAGGGCGCCGACGCCGAGGGAGAAGCCCACCGCGATCGGGGTGAGGACGGCGAGCAGGCCTGGCGTGGCGAGCTCGCGCAGCGCGTCCTTGGTGCAGATGTCGACGACGCGCCCGTACTCGGGCTTCTCGCTGTAGTCCATGATCCCGGGGTGCTCGCGGAACTGGCGGCGCACCTCGTAGACCACGGCGCCCGCGGAGCGGGAGACCGCGTTGATGGCGAGGCCGGAGAACAGGAACACGACGGCCGCGCCCAGGATCAGCCCGACCAGGTTGTTGGGCTGCGCGATGTCCAGGCTGAGGTTCATCTCCCCGGCCTTGGCGCCGACTTCCCTGACCGCGGTCGCGATGGCGTCGTTGTACGAGCCGAAGAGCGCGGCCGCGGCGAGCACGGCCGTGGCGATGGCGATGCCCTTCGTGATGGCCTTGGTGGTGTTGCCGACGGCGTCCAGGTCGGTCAGGACCTGGGCCCCGGCGCCCTCGACGTCGCCGGACATCTCGGCGATGCCCTGGGCGTTGTCGGAGACGGGCCCGAAGGTGTCCATGGCGACGATGACGCCGACGGTGGTGAGCAGACCGGTGCCGGCCAGGGCCACCGCGAACAGGGCGAGCATGATCGACGTGCCGCCGAGCAGGAACGCCCCGTAGACGCCGAGGCCGATGAGCAGCGCCGTGTAGACGGCGGACTCCAGGCCGACGGAGATGCCGGCCAGGACGACGGTGGCGGCTCCGGTCAGGGAGGACTTGCCGATGTCGCGGACGGGGCGGCGGTTGGTCTCGGTGAAGTAGCCGGTCAGCTGCTGGATCAGGGCCGCGAGCACGATGCCGATGGCGACGGCGACGACGGCCAGCACGCGCGGGTCGCCGGGGTGGTTGGCGATCGCGGCGTCCTCGACGCCGACGAGCTCCTTGTAGGTGCCCGGCAGGTAGGCGTAGACGGCGATCCCGACCAGCACCAGGGAGATCACGGCGGAGATGAAGAAACCGCGGTTGATGGCGGTCATTCCGCTGCGGTCGCTGCGGCGCGGGGAGACCGCGAAGATGCCGATCATGGCGGTGACGACCCCGATGGCGGGGACGATCAGCGGGAAGGCCAGGCCGAGGTCGCCGAAGGCGGCCTTGCCGAGGATGAGCGCGGCCACCAGGGTGACGGCGTAGGACTCGAAGAGGTCGGCCGCCATTCCGGCGCAGTCGCCGACGTTGTCGCCCACGTTGTCGGCGATGGTCGCGGCATTGCGCGGGTCGTCCTCCGGAATGCCTTGCTCGACCTTGCCGACCAGGTCGGCGCCGACGTCGGCGGCCTTGGTGAAGATGCCGCCTCCGACACGCATGAACATCGCGATCAGCGCGGCGCCGAGGCCGAAGCCCTCCAGGACCTTGGGGGCGTCGGCGGCGTAGACCAGCACGACGCAGGAGGCGCCGAGGAGGCCGAGGCCGACGGTGAACATGCCGACCACGCCGCCCGTACGGAAGGCGATCTTCATCGCCTTGTGGGAGACCTCGGTCAGGTCCTTGGCGGGCTCCCCCTCGGCGGGGGTCGCCTCGCGCGCGGCGGCGGCGACGCGCACGTTGGCGCGGACCGCGAGGCGCATGCCGATGTAGCCGGTGGCAGCTGAGAAGAGGGCGCCCACGAGGAAGAAGGCGGAACGTCCCGCCCGCTGCGTCCAGTCGTCGGCGGGGAGCAGGAAGAGCAGGAAGAAGACCACGACGGCGAAGACGCCGAGGGTCCGCAGCTGCCGGCCGAGGTAGGCGTTGGCGCCTTCCTGGACGGCTGCGGCGATCTTCTTCATGCTGTCGGTTCCCTCGTCGGCGGCGAGGACCTGGCGGACCAGGATCTGCGCGACGACGAGTGCGGCAAGTGCCACTGCCGCAATGACGATCACGATGAGCCGATTGTCATCGGTGAGTACTGCGGCTGCCAGATCCGTGGTGCGATCCGGCGCGAGAGGGGTGAAGAGCCCCGTCATTCGTCCTCCTTGACGTGATGAGCTCAAGATGTGGACGGATTGTAGGGAGCGCATCCTGATCAAAACAGTGCACAGGAAACGGAATTGGCCTGCTCTTGCTCCTCAGCAATAGATCGCGTCACTCCATTACCCCCGAAAGAAGTAATGGGGCAAAGGCATTGACGCCTGATCAAATGATCTAGGAAATGAAAAAGGCCCTGCTCAGCAGGGCCTTGATTAAGATCGGAAGATACGGCGGAATGCCGGGGCCGTGGATCTACGGAAGATCCGAGGCCCCGGAGACCGGCCAGCTCATCCGGATGGTTCCGCCCGATTCCCCGGCGGTCACCTCGACGTCGTCGACGAGCCCGCTGATGACGGCGAGGCCCATCTCGTCCTCGCCCTCGATGTCGGGGTCCAGGACGGCCTCGATGCCGGACACGGTGTCGACCGGGCCGCCGGCCGGTCCGGGAACCTCGTCGCCGACCTCGATGGAGAACACCTTCTCCTCCTCGGTCAGCACGACCCGGACGGGCGCGGTCAGCCCGTTGCTGCGATGGAGTCCGACGGCACGCGAACAGGCCTCGCCCACGGCGAGGCGAACCTCGTCGAGGACCGCTTCCTCCACGCCCGCCCGCCGCGCCACGGCGGCCGCGACCAGGCGGGCCGTCCGGACGTGTTCGGGCTGGGCGCTGAAGCGCAGTTCAACGGTGGCCATGCGCGTCCCCCTCGGACTACGGGCGTGCCTTGACAGGGGCCCGGGCCACCCGTGGCCCGGTACCCCCGCTCTGCTTGCCGGCTCCTTGCCGCCTGGAGCCGTCAGTCGGTGGCGTTGACGGCGTCTTCCACGCTGGTGTGGATCGGGAACACCTTGGTCAGACCGGTGATGCGGAAGATCTTCAGGATGCGCTCCTGGTTGCAGACCAGTCGCAGCGAACCCTCGTGCGCGCGGACGCGCTTGAGGCCTCCCACGAGCACACCGAGTCCGGTGGAGTCGAGGAAGTCCACTCGCTCCATGTCGACAACCAGGTGGTAGCTGCCGTCGTTCACCAACTCGACCAACTGCTCGCGCAGCTTGGGCGCGGTATACACATCAATCTCGCCACCGACCTCTACGACCATACGGTCGCCGACAGTGCGAGTCGACAGGGACAGGTCCACGGATCCTCCAGCACCTTGCTATCGAGCGGCGCCCCCCAGGGGCCTCCCCACCCGAAGGTAGGCGAGGGATTGGCTGCCGCGATGGCATTCAATCACTTACCGGCAGGCGCGCACGACGCCTTGGGACCATTGTCCCGCACGCCAGTGACACACTCGGTTCCAATGGCCAATACTCACCGTCCCGGTCGGCCCACGGCACCCGCGGACGCCAGACCCACCCCCGGCACGGTCCTGGACCGGTTGTCACGGGGGTCTTCCCGGGCTGCGCGCATCACCCATACGGAGCACTTGCCCCCTCGGGAGGGTCGTCATGCAGTCTGGCCCGACCGCATCCGAACGGATGTCGTAGCCGCGATTCAGGCCGCCGGGATCGACCATCCGTGGGAACACCAGGCCGCGGCCGCCGAGCACGCCCTGGACGGCGAGTCCGTGGTCGTCGCCACCGGCACCGCCTCGGGCAAGTCGCTGGCCTACCTCGCACCGCTGCTCTCCGCCCTCGCTGACGGCGCAGAGGCGCCGAACGGGCGCGGCGCCACCGCCCTGTACCTGGCCCCCACCAAGGCCCTGGCCGCCGACCAGCGGCGCGCCGTACGGGAGCTGGCGGCCCCGCTCGGCAACGCCGTCCGCCCGGCGGTCTACGACGGCGGCACGCCGGTAGAAGAACGCGAATGGGTGCGCCAGTACGCCAACTACGTCCTGACCAACCCCGACATGCTGCACCGCGGGATCCTCCCGGCCCACCCGCGCTGGTCCTCCTTCCTGCGGGCCCTGCGCTACGTCGTGATCGACGAATGCCACACCTACCGCGGAGTATTCGGCTCCCACGTGGCCCAGGTGCTTCGCCGGCTGCGGCGGCTGTGCGCCCACTACGGCTCCGAACCCGTCTTCCTGCTGGCCTCCGCCACCGCGAGCGCCCCGGCGGCGGCCGCCTCCCGGCTGACCGGGGTGCCGGTGACGGAGATCACCGACGACGCCTCGCCGCGGGGCGAGGTGGTCTTCGCCCTGTGGGAGCCCCCTCTGCTCACCGAGCTGCGGGGCGAGAAGGGCGCTCCCGTACGCCGTACGGCCACCGCGGAGACCGCCGACCTGCTGACGGACCTGGTCGTGCAGGGGGTCCGTACGGTGGCCTTCGTCCGCTCCCGGCGCGGCGCCGAGCTGATCTCCGTGATCGCCCAGGAACGGCTCGCGGCGGTGGACCGCTCGCTGGTCCGGCGGGTCGCCGCCTACCGGGGCGGCTACCTGCCCGAGGAGCGCCGGGCCCTGGAGCGGGCCCTGCACTCCGGCGAGCTGCTGGGACTGGCCGCTACGACCGCCCTGGAGCTGGGCGTGGACGTCTCGGGCCTGGACGCCGTACTGATCGCCGGGTACCCGGGCACCCGGGCCTCCCTGTGGCAGCAGGCGGGCCGCGCGGGGCGCTCGCGGCAGGGCGCCCTGGCCGTGCTGATCGCCCGGGACGACCCGCTGGACACCTACCTTGTCCACCACCCCGAAGCGCTGTTCGAGCAGCCCGTCGAGGCCACCGTCCTGGACCCGGACAACCCGTACGTCCTCGCCCCCCACCTGTGCGCGGCAGCGGCGGAGCTGCCGCTGACCGAAACGGATCTGGCTCTTTTCGGCCCCTCCGCCGACGAGCTGATCCCTCAGCTGGAGGCGGCCAGGCTGCTGCGCCGCCGGGCCACGGGCTGGCACTGGACCAGGCGGGAGCGGGCCTCGGACCTGACCGACATCCGGGGCGGCGGCGGCCGCCCGGTGCAGATCGTCGAGGCCGCGACCGGCCGGCTGCTGGGCACGGTGGAGGAATCGGCGGCCCACACCGCCGTCCACGACGGGGCGGTCCACCTCCACCAGGGCCGCACCTATCTGGTGAAACAGCTGGACCTGGAGGACGCGGTGGCGCTGGTCGAGCAGGCGGATCCGCCCTTCTCCACCACCGCACGGGACACCACCTCCATCTCCGTCCTGGAGACCGAGACCGAGATCCCGTGGGGCTCGGCCCGGCTCTGCTACGGCTCCGTCGAGGTCACCAACCAGGTCGTCTCCTATCTGCGCCGCAAGCTGATCACCGGCGAGGTGCTGGGCGAGGCCAAGCTGGACCTGCCGCCCCGCACCCTGCGCACCCGGGCCGTGTGGTGGACGGTCACCGAGGACCAGCTCGACGAGGCCCGGATCAATCCGGAGATCCTCGGCGGAGCCCTGCACGCCGCCGAGCACGCCTCCATCGGCCTGCTCCCGCTGTTCGCCACCTGCGACCGCTGGGACATCGGCGGCGTCTCCGTGCCGCTGCATCCCGACACCCTCCTGCCCACGGTCTTCGTCTACGACGGCCACCCCGGCGGCGCCGGTTTCGCCGAGCGGGCCTTCCACACGGCCCGCGCCTGGCTGACGGCGACCCGCGACGCGATCGCCGCCTGCGAGTGCGAGGCCGGCTGCCCCTCCTGCATCCAGTCGCCCAAATGCGGCAACGGCAACGAGCCCCTCCACAAGCGCGGGGCGGTCCGCCTCCTGACCCGCCTCCTCTCCGAGACCCCGCCCGTTCCCACCCCCGGATCCTGAGGCCCGAGCGCGTCCGTGGTTGAGCCCGGCGCCTGCGGCGGGGGCAGGGGCGGGCCCGCGCGGGCCCGGATCGAGGGGGTGAAGGTCCCCGCAGCGGCCCGGGCCGTCACCTCGACGGCCTCGCCCTCCACCCGGCATCCGGAGAGCACGGCGCCCTGGGCCCGGGCTACCCGCCCAGCCGTGGCACAGGCCGCCTCCGGCCCGTGGGCCCAGCTCGCCGCGGCCGCCAGGGCCGCCAGATCCGCTGCCGCCGCCGCCCGGTGCCGGGCCACGACCGCCTGCCCCAGCAGGAGCACACCGCCGAACACCGCGCCGAGCACGGTGGCCACCAGCGTCGCCCACACCGTGGCCGAACCCCGGTCCCGGCTCATGACGGCGGCCCCACGCTGTCCTCCGCCAGGGCCACCGCCTGCGCGCCGAGCCGTACGGGCAACCCGCCCGGCCCCGGCGCGGGCGCGGCCACCCGCACCCGCCACAGGTCGCCCTCCCGCTCCAGCTCCACCCGTGCCCCGGACGGGGCGGCCGCCCGGGCCGCCGCCACCGCCACCTCCGCCGGCTCCGACCGGGCCGCCGCCCGGGCACCGGCCCGGGCCGCGTCCACACACCGGATCTGCGCGGCCGCCGCCATCAGCGCCCACACCAGGAGCGCGGCGAACAGCACCAGAGCCGGAATCACCAGGGCCGCCTCCGCGGTCACATATCCCCGGTCTCCGAAGGCCCGTGACTTTCCCTCAGAACGGCACATCGAGCGCCTTCCCGATGGTCGACTGAAGGGCCGTGGCGACGACCTCACTCGTGACCACCTTGTACAGAACGGCCGCGAACGCACACGCGGCGATCGTGCCCATGGCGTATTCCGAAGTGGACATTCCCTCATCGCCACGACAGCCTCGCAGCGCGGTCCGGACACGAAACCAGATGATCCTCATGACAGCCTCCGTTGATTTCCGTTGTCGATGTACGTAGTGAATGCGCGGGGCGAATGTGGCGTCAGGGGTTCGAGAGGAGACCGGAAGCCATACCGATCACCACCGGAGCCACCCCGATCGCGAGAAAAGCGGGGAGGAAACAGAGCCCCACCGGTGCGGTGACGAGCACCGCCGCCCGCTGCGCCCGGGCGCCCGCCTGCCGGGCCCGGTCGGCCCGCAGGGCCGAAGCGAGCCGGGAGACCGGCTCCGCCGCCGGCGCACCGGTCCGGGCCGCCCGCTCCAGGCATCCGGCGAGCCCCCCGGCACCCGGTATCTCCGCCAACCTCCCCCACGCGGCTCCCGGTTCGCCTCCCAGCCGGAGCTCCGCCCCGGCCAGCGCCAGTCGCTCGCCCACCGGGCCGCCCAGTGACTCGCCGACCACCTCCGCGGCCTCCACCGGCCCCGCACCGGCCGCCAGACACGCGGCCAGCAGATCCGCGGCGAACGGCAGCTGACGCTCCGCCTCCGCCAGGTCGACCCCGGCAGGCGGGCGCGCCCTGGCCTGCCAGCGCCACACCCCGAGCGCCGCCGCGCACCCGACCGCGGCCCCGCTCACCCCGCCGATCAGCACCCAGCCCGCCAGCAGTGCCCCGGCCGGCCCTGCCCACGCGGACACCGCGCCCCGTATCCGGGAGCCGAACCCGGGCCCGCCGCCGAGTGGCTCCGTCGCGTGCAGCACTGCCTGCACCCGGCGCCAGGCGGCCCGACTCCGGACCCGGGCCGCGACCACCGACGCCACCGCCAGCACCGCCACCGCGAGGCACAGCGCCGTCCCCAGCCTGTGGACCACGAAGCCGCCCATCACCGCTCCCCCACCCGGATGATCCGCCTGCACCACAGCAGGCCCAGCGCCTCGAGCAGCACCCCCGCCAGCAGGCACCCCCACCCCATCGGGGTGTGCAGCAGCACCCGCAGCGGATCCGCCCCCAGCCCGGTACCGATCAGCAGGCCCACGAAGGGCAACAGGGCGAGCACCACCGCCGTGGACCTGGCTCCCGCCAGCTGGGCCCGCAGCGACTCCTCCCGGTCCCGCTCGGCCCGCAGGGCCCCCTCCAGCCGGTCCAGACCGGCGGCCAGGCCCGCACCGCCGTCCACCGACACCCGCCAGCAGGCGGCCATCCCGGCCAGCCCCTCCGCTCCGCGCTCCCGCGCCGCCTGGCGCAGCGCCCCCGACACGTCCCCGCCGAACGCCGCGGCGGCCAGGACACCCGCCTCGGCCGCTCCCGGCCCGCCCGGTCCTGAGACCGTCCGGCGCATCGCCGCGGTCAGTGCCTGCCCGGGCTGCGCCCCGGCCCGCAGCTCGCCCACCGCAGCCCCGCACAGGGCCACCACCTCCGCGGCCCGCGCCACCCGGGCCCGCTCCCGCTCCCGTACGCGCAGCCACCTCCTGACCAGTGGCACCGCCGCCGCACCGGCGGCCAGCGGGATCACCGACCCGCCCAGCAGCGCGAGCACCAGCCCGGCCCCGAGCGGAGCCCACTCCCGCCACCGCGCGGCCCGCACCCGTACGGCGATCACCAGCCGCTCCCAGCGCACCGGCCCGCCGGGAAGCGCCGGCGCACCCCCGGCCAGCACCACCCGGGCCCGCCGTGACACCCGGTCTCCCCCGGCCACCGTCCAGGCCGCCGCCCCGGCACACAGCACCCCGGCGAACACGGGCAGGGGCAGGGGCAGGGCCGCCCCGCCGCTCACCGAGCACCTCGCAACAGCGGCCGCAGCCGCTCCCAGCCCCGCTCCCGTACGAAGCCCCGCGCGGCCCAGCGCAGCGCCGGTACGGTCACCACCAGCCCGGCGGCGTCCCGCTCCAGCACGTGCACCTCGGCCAGCCGGCGCCGCCCCTCCCGGTCCCGGACCAGGTGGATCACCAGGGTCAGCGCGGCCGCCAACTGGCTGTGCAGGGCGGCCCGGTCGAGCCCCGCGGCCGTCCCGAGGGCCTCCAGCCGGGCCGGGACGTGGGCTGCGGCATTGGCATGGACCGTCCCACAGCCTCCTTCGTGGCCCGTGTTCAGAGCGGCCAGCAGGTCTGCGACCTCGGCGCCGCGGACCTCGCCGACCACCAGCCGGTCGGGCCGCATCCGCAGCGCCTGCCGGACGAGATCCGCCAGGGTGACCAGCCCCGCCCCCTCCTGGTTGGCCGGCCGGGTCTCCAGCCGCACCACATGCGGATGGTCGGGGCGCAGCTCGGCCGAATCCTCGGCCAGCACGATCCGCTCACCGGGGCCCACCAGCCCCAACAGGGCACTGAGCAGGGTGGTCTTGCCCGTGCCCGTCCCTACGTAGACTCCCTAAAGAACACACGTACGGGAGAGCGACACTGTGGCCATGCTCAGAGCTGTGACCAGCAAGGTTCTTCGACTGATCTTGTACATCCGGGTGTCTACCGCCCGAGAAGACATGATCAGCCCCGACCTTCAAGAGCACACGGGCCGCAAGCATGCCGCCGATATCGGCGCCGTCATCGTGGACGTGGTCTATGACCTTGATCTGTCTGGCGGGGACTTCGCCAAGCGCAAGATCGGCTCCATCATCGCCCGTGTCTCCAACGACGAGGCTGACGGCGTGCTGGTCTATCGGTGGGACCGCTTCGGCCGGAACATCGAACTGTCCCTGACCAACATCCGAATGCTGGAGGGCATGGGCGGCGTAGCGAAGTCCGCGACGGAGCACTTCGACACGAAGACCGCCGCCGGCCGTTTCGCCCGGACGAACATGCTTGGGGTCGCGGAGCTGCAACGGGAGCAGATCGGCGAGAACTGGATGAGCACCCACGCCAACCGGCTACGGCGTGGCTTGCCACATCACGGGGCGCCGAGGTTCGGCTACTGGTACTGCGACACATGTCCGATGCCGGAGCCCCGATCCCCGAACGGGGTCCGCCGGGAGCGGAAACAGCGCCAAACCTGCGAGAAGTGCAAGTCCGGCATCCAGATACCCAGACCCGCCTACGGCGAGGCACTCGCGTACGGCTTTGAGGAGTACGCGGATGGGAAGCCGCTGACCAAGACCGCGCATGAGATCAAGCTGGAAGGTATCCGCTCCTACTCCGGCGGGATCATGTCTGCGCAGGACCTCATGGGGGTCATGGACACGGGGTTCGGTGCGGGGTACTTGCGGGTCACTCCCACGGCGCAGAGCTGGGCAGACGAGTTGCCGGAGTCTTCAGTCGAGCCCATCGGCATCCTGAAGATCGATCGTTTTCTATGGCTCCCCGGCGCCCATAGGCAAGTGATCAAGAACGAGGACGTCTGGAACGCTTACCTGGAGCGACGCCAGGCCGGAACGCGTATCGCCTCACACAAGACCAAGGCGAAGTACCCGGCCAGCGGTCTGGTTGTCTGTATCGACTGTGGTGACGGGAGTGGTTGCCCGATGCGCGCTGGCAGCTCACGCGGTGCGGGTGGCGGGAAGTACCTGACGTGGCGATGCCGTGGGATCGACACCGGCGAGTGCAACCACTCCAACGCCAGCCGCGAAGTCGTTGACAGCGTGATCGTCGAATGGCTCCAGGAGCGGGCGAACGGCGACGGCACCGCGCGCGCAATGGCAGAGGCGGCTGTTGCGGCGAAGAAGGAGCAGCCGGATACCACCGCGGATTGGGAAGCTCAGATCGCCCGCTTGAAGCTCCAGAAGAAAAACCTCGTGCGCATGCGGGCCGCCGACGAGATCGACCAGGCGGAGTTCAGCGAGCAGCGTGACGAGATCGCGCAGGAGATCCGTGATGCCGAGGCCAAGGTGACGAGGGCCAGGAACCGCAAGCCGCCGACCGTGCCCAAGCGGGAGGTCTTCCAGGGCCTCATGCAGGAGTGGGAGTACATGGATGACGACACCAAGCGGGCCGCGCTCAAGAAGGTCATTTGGCGTGTGACAGCCGAGCGCGGCGAGTTCCACGACAGGAGCCGGTACAAGGTCATCCCCATGTGGGAGCGGCCCGAGCCGGAAGACGAGGGGCCTAGATCCGCGTGACCCTGCACTGTGCCGCCCCCGGCTGATTGGTCGAGGGCGGCACAGTTGCGTCAGGCAGCGGCCGGGAAGTCGATCACGTCCGCGTGGTCACCGTTCGAGTCTTCCAGCTCGCGCAGGTAGCGGCGGGCAGCAGCCTTGCCGATGATTTCCCAGAAGCCATCCCAGCATTCGGCTTCCGTGGGGCGACGGTCAGTGCGGCTCATGCCCACACCTCCCCTTCGGTCTTGGCACGCTCCTTGGCTGCGCGGGCGAGCTCTACTTCGTGGCGTGTCTGGTTGGCGAGGAGTTCTTCGCCGGGGCGGTAGCCGGTGGCGAGGAAGGCCCAGGACGAATCAGTGACGAGGGTCGAATCACCGGCCGGGGCCGGGTGCCCGGCGCGTTCACGGGCGGCTTCTGCTTGGGCGATGCGCCAAGAGCGGCGTACGTCGCGGAGCGCGCCGAGGGTGGTGGAGTAGGCGCGGGATTTGGTGGAGAAGTGGCCGCGGAAGCCGAGCATGTGGGCCCACTTGGTGAGCTTGAGGTGCGCGAATTCGGGCATGCCGCCGAGGGTCCAGGCGGTACGGATCATCGTCCGGATGTGCGTTTGGACGCGGAGGTCTTTGAAGGGTTCGGCGCGGCCGGTTCCCTCGCAGTGGGAGCACAGGTCCCTTACGCGTCCGCCGACCTGTCCACGGCCGGAACACGGCGCGCAGACCAAGGAGCGGTCCACGGTGCCGGAGCCTTCGGCGCTTTTGGTGGCGTACTTGGCGATGTAGGACGCCACTCGCTGGTCAGTGAGTTCGCCGTCCGCCAGGGCGGTGATCTCGCGTACGTCGATCTGTTCGCCCCACCCGAATTCGCGGTCGCCCACGGCGTCGGAGTTGAGGGTGAGGACGACGCGTGTCGCGGCCTCGTTGACCGCGTGGGTCAGCGCTTCGGCGGTGGCGAAGGCCGGCGGAGTACTGGTGTGGCCGTCGGGGCCGTCGAGGCGGATGACGGCGTGGAAGTGGACCAGGCCCCGCTTCTGGTACTCGGCGACCTTGGCGAAGGAAACCCGCACAGCGGCGTTCAGCGCCTTCTGGGTCATGCCCAGGTACTGAGCCAGCTCACGCCGGAGATAGAGCGTGAAGCGGGCCCACAGGGCCCCTGCGTGGGCATTCCACAGGACCGCGCCCGCGTAGTCGTACGTGCGGGGGTTCAGGGGCGTGCCGAGTTCGGGGGCGTCCTCGTCATGCTGTTCGCCGCAGCGGCAGGGGCGCGGCTTGCCACCGCCCGTGGGCCGGTTGTGGACCGGGCCGAAGGAAGGCGGGGTGAGGGTGACGAAGAGGCGGGGGTGCGTACGGACGGTTTCGGCGACGTTCTTACCGCCGGAGAGCCCGGCGCGCACGAGGTGGTAGGTGTCGGCGGCGTAGACGCGGGAGCATGACGCACAGCGCGAGGCACGGCGGTTTCCGCATGCGGTCAGGAGCCGTCCGGTGGGTTCGTCGGCGGTCGCATAGGCCCGGACGACCGTGTTGGTCTTGGTGTCGCGGGTCTCGGTCCAGCCGACGAGGTTGACCGGCGCGGAGCAGCCGCCGAGGCGGGTGACCTGCTCGCGGACACGGTCGAAGTCTTGGAGGTTGGCCAGTTCGATCAGGTCCCGTACGGCGGGGCTGATCACGTGCCGCAGGTCGAGTTCGCGGGTCATCGGCGGGATTCCTTCCGTACGAGGGTGGGGGCCCCGGGCAGCACACGCAGAAGGCGAAGTGCTGCCCGAGGGCATGACTGACCGGGCCCAGGGGGCAGCGGGGGTGGAGGGTTGCCGGAAGGCCGGCGGGAGGGTCAGGCCGTCAGCGCGGCGTGCGCGGCGGTGGCCAGCGGCAGGGCGATGCCGAGGCGGGCCTTGAGCTGCATCGCAGTGATGGGTTCACCATGCGCGGCCAGGTGGGAAGCGGCGATGGTGCGGGCCGCGCCCATCAGCGGTTCCGGTACCACAAGGGCCCGAGCCGGGGATGTGCTCACCACCGGGGCCGGTGCAGCAGTGGCGATCGGCGGCGCATCGGCGAGGTTAACCGCGGATTCGGCGACAGGTGCCATCACGGCCGGGGCCGGTTCTTGGTCCGGGTCAGGTGCCGGTGCCGGTTCGGACGCCGCGACCGGTTCGGATACCGGGAGCGGCACGGGAGCGGCGTTGGTGGTGTGGAAGTGCCGGAGCAGGGCGGGGCCCACCGAGCCCCAGCCGAGCAGGAGGAGCGGGGCCACGCTGTCGAGGGCGGCCCGTCCGTAGTGTCCGGCCAGGAGCGGGTGCGCGGTGTTGAGGGCGAGGGTCAGCAGGCCGGACAGGTGCATGAGCCGAGTCGCCGAGCGCAGGTCACAGGCGGGGACTCCGCGCAGGGACAGGGAGCGCAGCGCGACCAGGAGCCCGACCACCGACAGGTCCACCATGGGCGCGATCAGCGGAGCGATCGAGGCCGGGACTCCGAGGCGCAGGGCCAGGGCCCAGACGTTCCCGAACGAGAACACGAACGCCAGGGCCGCGATCAAGATCATCACTATGGTGATGGTGCGCTGCGTAGTCCGGTCTTCCGTCAAAGTAATTCACCTCCCTTCCTGGAGAGTTGGATGCGGGCGTGGGGTTGGGGAGTCAGGCCGCTGCGGGGATGTCGTCCTGTCCGGGGTCGTCCTTGCGCAGGTTGGGCCGGGTCAGGTTGGCGAGGAGTTCCGTCGGGTCCTGGGTGAGGTGGGCGGTTGCCTGGGCGACGGCCGCCGCGTCGGCGGGGTCGAGGTAGGGGGTGCGGACGCGGACGAAGCCGGGGCGTCCTTCGGCGGCCATGGAAGCGACGCCTACGTACTGGGAGCCCTGAAGGTTGATCGGGTCCATGTCCGGCCAGTTGCGGATGTCATCCCCGAGGGCGGCGACAGATGCTTCGGTGGTGCGCTGGTAGAAGGACAGGGCGGCGCTGCACACGTCCCTGATCGAGGTGGGGATGGCGTCGCCGGTCGCCTTCTGAGTGGCCGGCACCGTGAAGATCCCGACCGACCGGCCGCCCTTGACGAGCAGACCCACCAGGCGGACGTTTTCCGCCGCGAGCGCGGCGAGTTCGCGGGTCTCCTTGTCGCTGCCCTTGTGGTCGTGGAAGAAGGTGTGGGACTCGTCGATGATGGCGATCACCAGCGGCCACTGTTTGCTGGGGCCGACGTTCCACATGTTCGCCGTGCCCAGTACCGCCCTAGCCATCGTGGCGCGGTCGTGAAGCAGCTTGACCAGGCGCCGCAGGAGCGCGTTGGCCTCACGCAGGTCGTTTCCGGCGTGCGCGAACACACGGGGCAGCACGTCCGCGTAGTCACCGTGGGCGGCGTTGGACACCTTGCCGTCGATCACCGCGAACTGCACGGCCGGGGACGGCCCGAAGTAGGTGATCAGCGCGGTGAGCTGGTTGGACTTGCCGCCGCCGACACCGCCCGCGACCACCGCCCCCGACTTGTTCTTGAGCTCGATGTGGACCCGGGCTCCGTACTCGTCGCGGCCGACCGGCCACACCGTCAGGTCAGTGGGCGGCCTCCCGGTCGGCACGTACTCGGTTTGACCGGTCAGCGGGTCGGTGCGGATCGCCCGCAAGATCGCGTGGCCCGGCTTGCCCGCCTCGACTGCGACCCGGACGCAGCCCCAGGCATCGGCCAGGAACCGGGCCTTGTCCTGAAGTTCCTTGATCCCGACCTTCGGCAACAGCTTGACGTGGACGATCACCCCGTACCTGTCCGGCCGGGTCTTGATCATCGGGACCAGTTCGCGCGGCTTGGGCTCCGGGGCGTCCTTGCCAGTGTTGAGGAAGGACAGCCAAGGCGGGGTTCGGTCGATGACCGACAGCCCGGCCATCTTCGCCAGGCGCGCCCACGTCATCCGGATCTTCACGGCCTGCCGGATGCTCCGGCGCGTCTCCTTGTCCGCCCGCACGTAGCGGACCGTCTTGACCACGGCCCACACCACCAGCAGCACGGCGCAGAGCACCATTACCACCGGCGCCCAGCCGAAGACCTCTTCCACGCTCATCGCGGCCTCCCCAGCCCCTTCTTCTTCATGTCCTCGATGGACCGGTTGACTTGCGCGCAGATGCCGTATCCGTAGACCGACATCCGGGCCTGAAAGACCGCGTCGGAGACGTGCATCCGGGCGATCGGGTCCAGTTCGATCCCGTGGGCGGTGAAGACGGCCAGCACGTCCTCGGACAGCGACAGGACGCCCTTGCCGCCACCGGGCGGAGTCGTAGAACCCCGCCCGGCAGTGGCGCCCATTACGCGGCCTTCTTGATCGCAGCAGCCGAATCGGCCGACTCGGAGACCGTCGCGGCCGGAGCAGCGGGCGCGGCCATGGCGGGGGCGGGGGCCAGTTCCAGACGGGTGACCCGGTAGGCGACGCCGTCGGAGAGGCTGCCGTTGAAGATGCGGGCCCACGGGGTGGCGATCAGGTCCACCGGACGGACCATGACTCCCGCCGCCAGGCCCACCGGGAGACCGGACTGCGGCACGGTGATCTTGAGGACCTCGGCGCGGCCGTCCGACATCTGCATGACCGTGACCGTGTAGAGGATCTCCCCCGTGTCGCGGTCGGTCGCGATCTCCCCCGTCTGCGGGTTCTTGATCTTCGGGGTGCCGCCCGTGCCGGTGATGTAGTTGTCGGTCTGCTTGACGAGGACCGGGATACGGGCCATGTGTTCACTCCTGTGATTTGGGGCCCCTGGTGGGGCTGATGGGAAAAACGTACCTCGCCCAGCTAGCCAGGTCAACATCGAATCGCTGCGTGGCTTAGCTAGGTCTAGCTAAGTGGGTTGGCGGAACACGGGATAGCTGGGCTAGGGGCCGCTACTCTGGGCCCATGACGAAACGGCCCTCCAGCGACACGCGCCCGCCCTACAAGCGGATGGCGGACGTGCTGCGCGACGAGATCGAGCGGGGTGTCCTACAGCCCGGCCAGCAGCTCCCCTCACACCGTGAGCTGCAAGAGCGGTTCGAGGTCGCCAACATGACCGCCCGCAGCGCACTGCGCGTCCTGCGGGACGAGGGCCTGATCCACACCATCCAGGGCCGGGGCAGCTTCGTCCTGTCACCTCGGAGCGAAGAGGCCGGCGACGCCGAGCATCCGGGCGAACCGGTCGGCGACTACGTCCCTCCGGCCTGGTACACGATGCAGGTCGGCCGCAAAGAGTTGTGGACCGGCGCCGGTAGCCCGCTCTCGCTGCGCGAGCTGCTCAGGGGCGAGCCGAAGCCCGAGGCCCAGACCTCCGGCGAGGCCGAGCCCGCCGCGCAGACCCCTGGGGCATCCACGGCCACCCACGAGCCGGGAACGCTGACCCGGCCGGACGCCAGCCCGGAGTTCAACGCCCTGGCCCAACAGGTAGAGACCCTCACGCAGCAGGTAGACCAGCTCACGCAGCTTTTCCAGCAGGTTCTTGAGGCAGTGCAGAAGCCGGACCAGGCATAGCGCCCAGCACGCTCGCGACCTCTTCCGCCAACTGGGCCAACCGCTCCACCCGCTCGCCCAGTTGAGCCAGATACCCGGCCATTACCTGCTGTTCCCGCTCGTTCATGCCCACCCCGTTCTTGTTGCGTGCGTGCGGTATTTCCTGCCGGACAGCGCCCGGCGATAGCGGCCCTTCATCACTGCGGGGGCCGTCCGGTCCGGGCAACCCTGAGGCATCCGGGCCGATTGCTCGACCCCTCGATCCCGCAGCTCCCGCCCCACGGGACGGCATTGGCTCAGCGCCCGCCCCACGCGCACGCGATCCGGCATCGCATCCCGCCAGGCGGACAGGGTGGACCCCCTCCGGCCTGCGTGCCTGGTCCGCCATCACGGTCTCCTTTCGCTCTGCCCTCACACCCTGATCCTCCGGAGAATCCGGGAATTCCGAATTCACGGAGTCCGCGGTATAGGCCCCCGGACCGGTCCGGCCCTGTCGCTTGCTACAGGTGGGGAAAACAGCCCCCGTGTGACGCTCCGCCCATGTGGTCTGCATCACAATCAACTCCCCTCCTGAATCCGGCTCCCCGGCCTGTACTTACAAGGGTCCGGAGAATCCCCGGTTTGGCTGACCGGGGATCGTCGGCTATATATGTCGGCCCGCAATCGCGGATCACACATAGAGGTGCGAGAGACGCCCCGCGTGTGACCTCGCGCGAAGTGCCCTGGATCACACCGAACGCCTTCCGTGCGCACGGGCCCCGGACCATCCAGCGCGAGCCGCACGCAATGGGTGAAAGCGAATAACTCACCCAAACCGACATCCCGGACCCTCTTTCGTCATGACCTGTGGATAAGCCCGTGAAAGCGGCTCGTAGACACCAGAACATGCCGACCCTGTGGATAAGGGAGAGCGATTCCGCGATCAGACTGGGGCAGAGCATGGCAAAACAGCCCACGCCTACCGGCCGAAGCGGCCGAAGGGATGAGCTGTCCAAAGTTTCTTTACTGGATCAAGGCGGCCCGCTGACGCGGGCCGCGCGGCGCGGCGGCCCCAGGCCGCCGCTGGCTCCATGTCTCCGCCACCGCCCGCGACGGCCCCCGCCCACTCGCGCCGCAAGTCCGAGGAAGCGGTCAGTCGTGTCCCGGAGGAACCCCGGGAGCTGCCCGACGGCGAACACGGCCAACAGGAACGGGACGCACGCCAAGCCCGTACAGGTCACCGCGGATTGCTGTCCACCCACACGTGGCCGGGGCCGGCGGCCTCCACGGCTTTACCCACCTGTTCGGCTCGGGGCCCGAGTCGGGCAAGTCCAGGGGGCCACTCGATCAAATTCCGGGCAGGATCAAAGCCTGCCCGAGTTGCCGGACAGCGTAAGGCCCCCTGAACATGCCCGACCCCAACCCGAACAGGACACCGGCCAAAGCCGCTCCAGCCACCGGCGCGGGAAAGTGACCGGCCGACGTCGGCAACGGCTAACCCGTGGGCCGGAGTTCACGCGCGAAGACCCCGACGCAGGGGAAATGCGCCGGGGTCTGAGGGAGGTGGTGCGGGCGTCAGGCAGTGAACTCCGCCGCCGATGCGGACGGCGGGGGGTGGGGTTGCCTTCCGCCAGCCTCTCGCGCGATGTCGAGCACCGGTGGACTCCCTCGCCAGGGGGTCCACCGTCCTCAGCGGGGGACCGGTGGAAGTTGGTTGACGGTACGCGAAGCCTGATCGCGTGCGTGGAAGCCGAAGCTGGCAAGGATGACGCGCTCTCCGACGCCGAGGGGCGTCCGGCCGTGCGGCGTGAGCGCTCCATCGAACACGACACAGTCTCCCGGTGCGAGATCGCATTCAAGGTAGCCGTAGGCGTTGATGAAGACGGTGCAGCTCACCGTGGGGGTCGCGGTGAGGCGATCGTGCTTGAGGCACAGGATCAGGTTGGCCTCCCCGAAGCCGAATTCGTCAACGTGGAAGTCGAGGAACTGCCCTTCCTCCAGGTAGGCGATGTAGACGCCGGTGTGGGGCTGCTGGACCTCCAGGCCGGTGGACCGCGCTACGACAGCGGCGAGATCGACTTGTCCCGCGAATCGGTTCGCCGCCTCGCCGACGGCCGCGTTCCACTTGCCGTTGTGCAGGTATCCGTCAGCGGCCAGGGCCTTCTCGGCCTCCTCCGCCATGCCGGCGAGCAACTCGACGGGGAACGACTGATCACGCAGGTGGCGGGGGTGCACCCGCTCGTGCGCGGTGAGATCGCGTACGGCGTCCCGGAGAGTTGGAAACCCTTCCTCCCACTGGGCCGGTGTCCGGGCGGTGGTGCGGGATTGGAGCCATGAGGTCCATCGGCTGCTCCACTGTGCCGCTTCTGCGGCACCATCCGCTGATGCGGGCGTATCGGCGCTTGCGTGGCTGATCAGCAGTTCGACGCGGTCGAGTGCGGTCTGGGTGGATTCGATCAGCCCGGCGTCGCCCTTGGCGGTCCGCAGCCGCAGGGCTTCCTGTAGGTGGGCGCGGGCCGGCGTGAGGCTGCCCTGTTCCATGAGGTGCTTGCCGAGGTGCTGGAGGGCGAAGTCGAGGAGTTCCGGGTGCTGGCTTCGGGCGCCGTCCAGGGCCCTGCGGTAGAGCACGTCAGCGGTCTGGGCCTCACCGGCGTAGCGGTACGCGTCGCCGAGGTTGAGCTCGGTGGCGATGACGGCCCCGGAGTTGCCGCTGGCTGTGGCCAGGTCGAGCGCCTGCCGCAGAAACACGCGTGCGTCGTCGTGGTGGCCCAGGCTCAGCAGGCCGATGCCGGTCCACCGGGCCAGGACGCGGGCCCTGGCGATGTCCGTACCTTCGGGGAGCGCCTGGAGTTCCCCGCGGATCTTCTCCACGGCGGTGGCCAACTGGTCGTGGTCGGTGGGGACCATGCGCAGGTCTTCACCTTGTGTGATGAGGTGCTGGAGCACTCATCTCTCCCTTGCTCGGTTCCCGCTCCGGTCGCCGGTGCTAGAGCTGGTCAGTTTGGTGTCGCAGGTCGGCCAGCAGTTCCCTGCCGTGCACGGTGAAGTGCTCATCCAGGAGTTCGAGCTGGCCCATGAGGTAGCGGACGGCAGGCATGCCCTCGTCGTAGGCGGCCTGGAAGCTCGCACGCTCGTTTGTGGTCAGGTCGTCGCGGTCGAGTTCGGTCCGGCGAAACCGCAGCAGTTGGTTGTAAACGCAGGTCGCGTGGAAGGCCCGGTCCACCTCCCAGAACTGGTTTCGGGCGACGCCCTGTGTGGCACGCCACGCGATTTCGATCTTGGGGGAGGTCTGGGAGGAGTAGCCGTCGGCGAAGACCTGGTGCTGGAGGACGTGGAAGCTGACCGACTGGTGCACGGCCTCGTGCAGGAGGTTCTCCGCGAGGAAGAGGCGGGACGGCTCCGGGCTGACGGTGTTCGGCGGGATGTGGTGCCGCGCCTTCTCGGAGAACACGATGACGTACGGGAGCGCCGGATCGCTGGAGCTGGTCAGTGAGGAGTTGCGGATGCCGGGCTTGAGGGCCACCCAGAGGAGTCCCCGGACGAACTCGCGCACGCGGGCGAAGCCGTCGGGGTGGACGGTGGCCAGGCGCTCCAAGGCCTGGGTCAGTGCCGCGCGCCGCTCGTCGGTGTGCTCCACGATCTCGTAATCGCTGAGGTTGATCTCGTCGGCGATCTGTGCGGGGAGTTCGGCGTCGAACCAGTCGAAGCCGACTCCGGAGGCGTGGACGCTGTCGCTGCGCAGGGCGCGGGCATGCTCGGCGTAAGGGACGCCGGACTTCACGAGGCGTTCCATCAGGGCGAACGGCAGAGCCCACTCGGCGCACTCTTCGCGCAGACGGTTCAGCGCCGACTCCTTCCGGTCCAGATCGAAGAAGGAGCCGGACTCTACACGGGTGGAAATGGTGGTCTGCAACGTGACTCCCCTTGGCTGCGATGTGCGGATGGCGGATCAGGCAGTGGCGCAGATTGCGGCGGGTCGGCTCAGGATGAGCACCCGAGCCGACCCGCCATGCCGTCAACCAGGCGGCATCAGTTCAGGACCGAGATCAGATCTCGGTTCCCTCCGGAGCGAAGTCGCCGTCGGGGACCGAGTGGTCCAGACGCCGCGTCAGGGACTCGACACCCGTCTCCGGCTCGAAGACGCCGTCCGGGACCGAGTGGTCCAGACGCCGCGTCAGGTTGTCGATCTGGGTGGTGCTGGTCATGGTGGTGCTCCTCTCACGATGGGCGAGTGGTGCGACCCTCCCGGCGGGAGGGCGTAGTTCCCCCGCCCGTGCCGACGCCTGCGAGACCTGGCCGGGCGGGGAGTCTGTGAGTCAGTGGCTGGAGTTGCCCGCCCCGGCGAGCGCGAAGACCAGGGCGCTGACGGCGAGCACGTAGAGCGCGGTGGCGAGCTGCTGGCGCCACCCCCACGGGTCGCGCGGTAAGTGGCTCCGGTCGCTCATCGGGCGTCTGCCTGGCGGAGCGCCTGGTGGCCGGGGACGACCCATTCGACGCCGCCCCCTTCGGGGCGCAGGAAGATCGCTTCGGGGAGGACGCGACGGGTCTGGGGGTCCTCCCACTCGCCGATGAACTGGACGATCCCCTCGGCCTCCTTGGCCGGGTCCAGGACGCGGGCACCCTCGTGCAGCCAGGACGGAACGTCCATGCGCCGGCTCACTCCGTACCGTCCATGCCAGCCCGGTCGTGCTGGTCGTCCGCAAGGTCGATGCGGGCATGGACGGCACCGAGCCTGCGCCTGCCGTGTTTCGCTCGCGCCATCAGGGCCGGGGACGGCTGGCCGTACGCCTCGGTGACGTCGGCCGGGGCGGCGAAGGCGTCCCAGGGAATGCGCGGCTCGGGCTGGTCTTCGAGCTGCCGGACAAGGGGCGTTCGGCGAGGGAGAGGCTCGGTCATGGCGCGCTCCTTCGAGGAGGGGCGGCAGCCGGTCCCAGAAGGGGGACGACGGGGACCGACTGCCTGCGGGGCCTCTACAGAGTGAGCGCATCGTTGCAGTGAGTGAAGAGCAGGGGCGTAGCACTACCGGGATCCGCACAGGGTCCGACTGCTACGCCCGGTAGCACTTACGCGAGGGTGGCGCCGATGATCTTTGCGATCTTCCGGGACCGAGAGGTGGTGGCGTACCCGGCCCGTTGGGCGATGACGCCGGGGAGGGTCTGGTGGCGCACCCATTCCGGGTGGTCCTTGCACACCGTCAGCAGCGTGTCCAGGCACGTGTCGTACTGCCCGGTCGTGCACTGGGCGAGGGCGATGTCGAGCTGGAGCCGGTTCTGTGCGGCCTGGTGCAGTGCGGACCAGTCGTGTACCGCCTCGGCGAGGTCCAGGGCCTTTCCGGCCTTGCCGGTGGACACAGCGATCCCGACGGCCTGCGCGGTGACGGCTGCGGGGCCGAACGCGGTGCCGTTGACCATGACGTCACGGCCCAGCCGGGCGGCGACGGCGGACCCCTGGGACAGCAGATCCTCGGCGGTGGTGTTGTCTCCCTGGCGGGCCGCGACGACGGCCGCGAAGGTCACGTGCCATCCGTAGGTGGCGAGGCGTACAGGGTCACGGTCGCCATAGGTGGGCTCGATGCTGGTGTAGGAGATGGCCGCGGTGTGTTCGGCGTCATCGAGCCGGGCGTCCCGCAGATAGACCCACGAGCGCCCGGAGGCGACGGAGGCTTCCCGTACCGGATCCCCGGCCTGGCGGGCCTGGTCGGCGGCGTGGCCGATGGCGGCGTACGCGAGATCACGGGCTCCGAGCTGGTTGGCGACGTAGGCGGAGAGACGGTACGCGTCGGCTAGGACTCCCCGCGCGGTCATCCGGCGATCCGGCGCGGCGTCCGCGAGGGCCGTTGCTGCGTCTCGGACGCAGGATGCGGCGAACCGTCCGGCGACGCCGATCCGGCCGGCGCGGTAGGCGTCCCATCCCGCTGTGAGATCGGCGGCGAAGTCGACGGGTTCCCTGTCGGTTCCGATCCCTGCTGCGGTGTCGTGGACGGTGCGTGACAGTTCGCGCAGGGTGGTCCGGTCGTCCGCGAGCATCGCCCTCCGGGGAGCCTGCTGACCCACGATCACGGAGACGTCGGCGCCCAGGGCGTGAGCGAGCCGCAGGAGGGTGGGCAGGGAGATCTGTCCCCGGTCCTGCTCGGCTTTGCGGATGGTGGCGATGGACAGGCCGGCGGTCTCGGCTAGTTCTTCCTGAGTGACGGATCCGCGAAGCAGCTTGATCCGCTGGCCGGTGGTGTGCTCGTTCCACTTCATAGCGTCCCCTTCGTCTACTGGGACGGTACTGAGTCGTATAGCCCCTCGGATAGTCTTCATTAGCAGGTCTACGTACCTCCGGAGACGAGGAACGACAGCCGGGCCTCGATCATGTCCCGGAGCAGCCGGTGCCCGCCGGGCGGCAGTGTGCCCGCCGCGACGAGTTCCTCCAGCGTGAAGGCCCTCGGCCGCACCACCCGCAACGAGAGGCAGGCCGACCCGACCGCCACCGGGGGCAGTACCGCGTGCAGCCGGGTGCCGTCCGGCATCCGGGCGTCCACCCAGGGCCGGGCGTCGTCCAGCCGCCGGCCCGCGACCGCGGCCAGCCGCTGGGCGAGCCTGCGCACGGCGTCGGGGCCTTCGAAGGTCACGCCGGTCAGCTCCAGCCCGCCGCCGCGGTCCACCCACACCCGGTCGGGGGCAGCCACCAGCACATCGGTGACCTCCGGGTCGTCGAGCAGCGTCTCCAGCGGGCCCGCCCCGACCAGTTCGGACCTCAACTCGGCGGCCACCCCGAGCACTTCCGTGTCCCCCAGCAGCCGCCCCTGGGCCCGCAGCGCCGCGGCCACCCGGGCCGGGGTCGGCTCGGCCCCGCTCTCGGCGAGCCGCTGGCGCACCGCGTCCAGCAGCACGGCGCTCATGCCGGCACCCCCTGGGCGGAGCCGAGCGCGCGCCGCCAGAAGCCGTCGCAGAACCGGGCCAGCGCGCCCCGCCCCTCGGACCCCGGCGGTTCCCCCTCGGCCACCCGCCCCGGGAGCCCCACCTCGACCGGCACCTCACCGGCCAGCGGCGCCCCCAGCAGCCCCGCCACGGCCTCGGGCTCGAGCCCGCCCGGGGAGCGGCCCCGTACGACGACGCGCACGTCCCGGGCCACCATCCGCACCCCGGCCGCCACCCGGCCCGCCGCGGCAACGGCCCGCAACTCGCCCGGCACCACCATCAGCACCAGGTCCAGCTGCGCCAGCACCTCGGCCACGGCTTCGTCGACCCGCCGCGGCAGGTCGACCACCACGACCCCGCCGCGGCGGCGCGCGGCGGCCACCACCGACCGCATCGCGGCGGGCGGCACCACGACCCGGTCCCCGCGGTCCCAGCTGAGCACCCTCAGCGCGTGCAGTTCGGGCAGGGACTCCTCCAGGGCCCCGGCGCCGACCCGACCCCGCGAGCCCGCGAAGTCGGGCCAGCGCAGCCCTTCCGCGGCCTCGCCGCCCAGCAGTACGTCCATGCCTCCGCCGAGCGGGTCGCCGTCGATGAGGATGGTCCGCTCCCCGGTGCGGGCGGCCCGGAGGGCGAGCGCGCAGGCGAGGGTGGATGCTCCCGCCCCGCCGCTGCCGCCGATCACCCCGACGGCGAGAGCCGGACGCCCGGCGCCCTCGACCACATCGGCGATCCGGTCGACGAGCAGCCCCTCCGCGTCGGGGAGCCGGAGCACCTCCTGCGCGCCGATCTCCACGGCCCGCTGCCACACCTGGGGGTCGTCCAGGTCCCGGCCGACGAGGAACACCCCGTCCCGGCGGGGCGCCCCGCGCACCCGCCGGGCGGCGTCGTCCCCGACCAGTACGAGCGGCGCGGACTCCCAGCCGACGCTCCCGGCGCTCCCGGTGGTCCCCACCCTCCCGACCGCCCTGTCGGCCACGGCAGTTCCGCTGCGCCCCGGGCCCGTTCGCTCGCCACTGCCGACGCTCCCGGCGCTCCCGTCACCGGTCGCGCTTTGCTCCGGCATCGTGTGGTGCACATGTGGTTCGGCACCCGCGGCGGCGCACAGCCGCAGCAGGTCGTCGAGCAGCAGGGGATCCTCGGTGATGATCAGCGGCCGCCCGCCACCCGGCGCCGTCGAGCCCAGCCCGACCGGCGGCCTGCTCCCGGCCGCCACCGCGGACCGCGTCACTCCATACGACTTCGATCGCGCCACGATCTCCGCCCCCTTCTCACTGCAAATCCAGCACCGCGGACTTCGCGGCTGGAATCACCGTGCAGCGATCAGGAATAAGAAGTGGATCTTGCGCGAAAACTGTGGACAGCCAACCGATTGTGGATATCCCCTTCACCCTGACAGGTGAGTTCCGGAGCGCTCCGGAACAACTACACAGCGTCACGAGTTGAAGGGGGTGAGGGGCCTTCGCCACGACGGCCCACACGAGAGAAGGGGCCGTAGGAATGGACACTTGGGGCCGAAGGCAGGGACGCGAACCGCGTCCGGACATGCGACGACCCCCGCCGGGGGGGAGAGCGGGGGTCGTCCCCACGGTCCGACTCGGGGGGGGAGGAGCCAGACCGGGTTAGCACGGTCGCGAACGATCCGTGACTTCCATGGTGTACCCGAGAGGCTTCTCAGGCAAACCCACGCGCCACACCTTACGCCGAATGGTGGGCGCATATGCTCGGGTCGTGGAAAATCAGCCCTTGCCGCACTCCTTGCCTCGTACCGCAGCCTTCTTCGACCTGGACAAGACGGTCATTGCGAAGTCGAGCACTCTGACGTTCAGCAAGTCCTTCTACCAGGGCGGGCTCATCAACCGGCGAGCCGTGCTGCGCACCGCGTACACGCAGTTCATCTTCCTGGCCGGTGGCGCCGACCACGACCAGATGGAGCGGATGCGCGAGTACCTGTCCGCCCTCTGCAAGGGGTGGAACGTGCAGCAGGTCCGGGAGATCGTCGCGGAAGCCCTGCACGACCTCATCGACCCGATCATCTACGACGAGGCGGCGTCCCTCATCGAGGCCCACCACACGGCGGGCCGCGACGTGGTGATCGTGTCGACCTCCGGCGCGGAGGTCGTCGAGCCGATCGGCGAGATGCTCGGCGCGGACCGGGTCGTCGCCACCCGCATGGTCGTGGGCGAGGACGGCTGCTTCACCGGCGAGATCGAGTACTACGCCTACGGACCCACGAAGGCGGAAGCCGTCCGCGAGCTCGCGGAGTCCGAGGGGTACGACCTCGCGAAGTGCTACGCGTACAGCGACTCGGCCACCGACATCCCGATGCTGGAGGCGGTCGGACACCCGCACGCCGTCAATCCGGACCGGGCGCTGCGCCGGGAGGCCGTTGCACGGGAGTGGCCGGTTCTCGTCTTCAACCGGCCCGTACGGCTGAAGCAGCGGCTTCCGGGGCTGTCGATGCCGGCGCGGCCGGCGCTGGTCGCAGCGGCGGCCGTGGGCGCTGCCGCCGCCACCGCAGGGCTGGTCTGGTACGCGAGCCGGCGCCGGGCGAGCGCGCTGGCCGCCGCCTCCGCCTGAGCCGATCCGGGGTCGGGCCCGGGCCGAACAGGCCCGGGCCCGCCCTGACTGGCCCAGCTGGCCTGGCCCAGCCGGCCTGGCCCGCCCGGATCGCCCGAACTGGCCGGCCTGGCAACGCCGAGCCGCGCTGAACCACGCCCGATCCGCGTCCGAGCCACGCCCGGTCCGCGTCTGAACCACGCCCGATCCGCGTCCGAGCCGCACCTGCCCGGATGTCCTGGACTGCCCTGACCTGCCACGTTTCAGGACGTCCGGTTCATCCCGACTCGCTCCCGAAAGTAAAGAAGTGGAGCCAGGGGTTTCGCATATCTCCCAAGCGGAGTACAAAGTAGTTAACGGCCCGCGAGACCAAAGAACATCCGAGAGGATCATCTTTAAAACGCAGTAAGGCCCACGGACCGAAGCACGAACGCCGAGCACCCACGCGACGTCGACCCGTCGATTACGGGCCAGCGCACCAGGTGACGGGCAAAGCTCCCGACCTGATGGGCAACTTTCGAGGACGCTTGGTAACTGGGCGCAAGTGCCAGCGGCGACACCAAAGCAAGACGGTGTCGCCGCAACCCTTTGTCCGGGCAGTACTCAGGCCGCGCCGCGCTGCAGGGCTTCGCAGACCGCCGTCGACTCACGGACACCGAGTTCGATCGCCCGGCCGCAGTGGGCGATCCAGGCGGCCATCCCCTCCCGGGTTCCCGAGACGTAGCCCTCGAAGGCCGCCAGATAGGCCTCGCGCCCTTGTTCGGCGTGGCCGACCTCCGCCGGGCAGATCGCCTTGGGGTCCAGCCCGCTGTTGATCAGGACGATCCGCTCGGCCGCCCGCGCGACCAGGCCGTTGTAGGTGCCGAAGGGGCGCAGGGCCAGCAGTTCGCCGTGCACCACGGCCGCCGTGACCAGCGCCGGGGCCGATCCGCCCGCGATGATCAGGCCGGAGAGGCCGTCCAGCCGGCCCGCGACTTCCTCCGCGCTCGGCAGCGGCAGGTCCACCAGGGGCTCGTCCACCGGTTCGCCCGCGAGGCGGGGCCGGCCCACCACGTCTCCGGCCGCCGTGGAGCCCGAGGCCACCAGGTGCAGCCTCGCCAGGACGCGCAGCGGCGACTGGCGCCAGATGCTCAGCAGCTGGCCGGCCTCGGCGGTCAGCCGCAGCGCAGCGCCCACCGTCAACGCCTCCGGTTCCGAGCCGAAGTCGGTCCGGCGGCGCACCTCCTCCAGTGCCCAGTCGGCCCCGGACAGCGCCGCGCTCCCGCGGGCGCCGCGCAGCGCGGCCTCCGAGGTGATCTCCCCGCTGCGACGGCGCATCACCCGGTGTCCGTAGACCCGGTCCACGGCCTTGCGTACGGAATCCACGGACTCGGCGACACCCGGCAGCCCGGTCAGGGCGGCCAACGGGTCAGAAGCGCTACTCATAAGTAGGGAGCCTACGCACTGCGGACCCATAGCACCGACCCCTCCTTGGAGTGGTCTTCTTCACTCACCCAGACCACACAGCGCAACGGACCCACTACGCTTGGTGAACATGAAGATCGCTTTCGTGGGAAAGGGCGGCAGCGGCAAGACCACGCTGTCCTCCCTCTTCATCCGCCACCTCGCCGCCAATGAAGCCCCCGTCGTCGCGGTGGACGCCGACATCAACCAGCACCTGGGCGCCGCGCTCGGACTCGGTGAGGACGAGGCCGCCGCACTGCCCGCCCTCGGTGCGCACCTGCCGCTGATCAAGGAGTACCTGCGGGGTTCCAACCCGCGCATCGCGTCCGCCGAGACGATGATCAAGACCACCCCGCCCGGCACGGGCTCGCGCCTGCTGACCGTCACCGAGGACAACCCGGTGTACGAGGCCTGCGCGCGCACGCTGCTGCTCGACGGGGAGCCCGTACGGCTCATGGCCACCGGGCCGTTCACCGAGGCGGACCTGGGCGTGGCCTGCTACCACTCCAAGGTCGGAGCGGTCGAACTGTGCCTCAACCACTTGGTCGACGGCCCGGACGAGTACGTCGTCGTCGACATGACGGCCGGCTCCGACTCCTTCGCCTCGGGCATGTTCACCCGCTTCGACGTGACCTTCCTGGTCGCCGAACCGACCCGCAAGGGCGTCTCCGTCTACCGCCAGTACAAGGAGTACGCGCGGGACTTCGGGGTCGCCCTCAAGGTGATCGGCAACAAGGTGCAGGGCCCGGAGGACATCGAGTTCCTCCAGGACGAGGTGGGCGAGGACCTGCTGGTCACCGTCGGGCACTCGGACTGGGTACGGGCCATGGAGAAGGGTCGCCCGGCCGCCTTCGAGCTGCTGGAGGCGACCAACCGGCTGGCCCTCCAGGCCCTCCAGGACGCGGCCGACGACTCCTACGCACACCGCGACTGGGACCGGTACACCGAGCAGATGGTGGGCTTCCACCTCAAGAACGCGGAGAGCTGGGGCAACTCGAAGACCGGGGTCGACCTGGCGGACCAGGTCGACCCCGGTTTCGTCCTGCACGAGGGGCTCGGTGGACGAGGGGACGCAGGGGAGCGAGGCGAACGGGACGAGCCAGGCGGGCAGGAGCGGCCCGGCGAGCTCATGGAGCCCAGGAGGCCGGAGCCCGGAGAGCCGGGGGAGCTCGTCAGCCCTCGTCCGCACCCTCATCAGCCGGCTCCTCAGCCTGCTTGACCTCGGCGGAGTCCGCGGGGGCCGCGGGCTTCGGCGGCGGCCCCGCCGTCAGGAACTTCGCCCAGCCGTCCTTCGGCGCCTCGCCGACGTCGAGGGTGCGCATCCACTCCACGGTCTTGGGGTCCTGGGCGTCCAGCCAGTCCGCCAGCTCGCGGAACGGTACGCAGCGCACCTCCTTCTGGGTGCACATGGTCTTGATGGACTCCTCGACGGCGCGCATGTAGGTGCCGCCGTTCCAGGACTCGAAGTGGTTACCGATGATCAGCGGCGCCCGGTTGCCCTGGTAGACGCGGTCGAAGGCCTGGCGCAGGCCGTCGCGCATCTGGTCGCCCCAGTACGCGTGCTGCGAGGGGTCGCCCTGCGAGGTCGTTCCGGACTGGTTCGTCATGAAGTTGTAGTCCATGCTCAGGGTCTCGAAGGCGCGGCCCGGCACGGGCACCAGCTGCAGCGGGATGTCCCAGAGCCCGTCCGTCTTCTTGGGCCAGATCTGCTTGCTGATGCCGCTGGAGTCGTAGCGGAAGCCCAGGTCCTTGGCCGCCAGCATGAAGTTCTTCTGGCCTTCGAGGCAGGGGGTGCGGGCCCCGACGAGCTCCTTGTCGTAGTCGAAGGGGAGCGCCTGCATGTCCTTCAGGCCCGCGTTGGTCTTCCAGTTCTTGACGAAGGACTTGGCCTGGCTGATCTCGCTCTTCCACTCGTCCACGGACCAGGTGCCGACGCCGCCGTCGGGGCCGCAGAAGTGGCCGTTGAAGTGGGTGCCGATCTCGTTGCCCTCCAGCCAGGCCGCGCGCACCTGGGTGGCGGTGTCCTTGATGCCCTGGAGGTCGCCGAAGCCGATGTCCGAGCGGCCGGGCTCGTGCTGCGGGGCGGTGTAGAGGGAACGTTTCTCCTCCGGGAGCATGTACACGCCGCTCAGGAAGTACGTCATCCGGGCGTTGTACTTCTTGCCGACCTCGCGGAAGTGCGAGAAGAGCTTCTGGCTGTCCTCGCCGGCCCCGTCCCACGAGAACACCACGAACTGCGGGGGCTTTTCACCGGGCTTCAGCTTCTGCGGCTTCTGCACGTTCGGCTGCGGGCCGGTGTAGGCGGTCGATCCGTCGCCGATGGGCCGGTTCACGCTGCCGGGGGCCTCCGGTGCGGCGGCGCCCTTCTTGGCACCGCCCTGGGCAGCGGACCTGTCGGACTCCGAGCCGCTGCACCCGGCGGCGCCCAGGACCAGCGCCGTGGCGACCAGGCCACCAGCGATCTTCTTCGTGGCGGCGATCATCCGCCCCACCTCTCCCTCGCAGTTCCGTCGCAGGACTTCCGCGCCGCAACTTCCCATGCGGTGCGGTGTGAAGAGGATCTGACAAGCCGGACAAAATGCTTATTCACTCGTGCGTGCTAATTCGTAGTCCATTTGACCGTATTGCCCACCACTTCTCTTTACTCTCCATTACCATCCATTTACCGAGTGTTGAGACTCCCGCCGCTTCATCCCTCCTCAGAGGAGACGGGACCTTATGACAGCCACCGCACCCACCACCCCCAAGAACCAATCCGCCCGAGCAGATCTCCCCGCCGATCTCTCCGCCTCCGTAGCCGTCTTCCTGATCGCCCTGCCGCTCTCCCTCGGCATCGCCCTCGCCACCGGCGCACCGCTCCAGGCGGGACTGGTCGCCGCGGCGGTCGGCGGGATCGTGGCCGGGCGGCTCGGCGGCGCTCCGCTCCAGGTGAGCGGGCCCGCCGCCGGACTCACCGTCGTCACCGCCGAGTTGATCCAGCACTACGGCTGGCGCACCACCTGCGCCATCACCGTGCTCGCCGGGCTGTGCCAGCTCGGCCTCGCCTTCCTGCGGACCGCCCGGTCGGCGCTCATGGTGAGCCCGGCCATCGTGCACGGCATGCTCGCGGGCATCGGCGTGACCATCGCGCTGGCCCAGCTGCACATCGTGCTCGGCGGCACCCCGCAGAGCTCCGCCGTGGCCAACGTCGTCGGGCTGCCCGGCCAGTTGGCCGACCTGCACCCGGCCGCGCTCGGCGTCAGCGTGCTGACGCTGGTCGTCCTGCTCGGCTGGCCCCGGCTGCCCGGACGGGCCGGCGGCGCCCTGCGCAAGGTGCCCGCCGCACTCGCCGCCGTCGCCACGGCCACGGCCTTCGCCACGCTCGCCGGGCTCACGCTGCCCCGGGTGGACCTGCCGTCCTGGCGCAGCCACGCCCTGCCCGAACTGCCCCAGGGACCGCTCCTCGGCCTCATCGCCGCCGTACTGACCATCACCCTGGTCGGCAGCGTCGAGTCCCTGCTGTCCGCGGTCGCCACCGACAAGCTGATCGGCTCCGAGCGGAGGACGGCCGACCGGCCGCCGCGCGCCGACCTCAACCGCGAACTGCGGGGCCAGGGCGCGGCGAACATCGTCTCGGGAGCCCTGGGCGGACTGCCCATCACGGGCGTGGCCGTCCGCAGCGTGGCGAACGTCAAGGCCGGTGCGACCAGCCGCAGATCGGCGATGTTCCACGGCTTCTGGGTACTGCTCGCGGCCGGCCTGCTGGTCCCGGTCCTCGACCTGATCCCGCTCGCCGCTCTGGCCGCCCTGGTGATGGCCGTGGGCGTGCAGATGGTCAGCATCACGCACCTGCGCAGCGTCAACCGGCACGGCGAGGTCCTGGTCTACGGCACGACCATCGCGGCCGTGGTGCTCGGCGGGGTCCTGGAGGGCGTCGCCATCGGCATCGCGGTGGCCGTCGCACTGGCCCTGCACCGCCTCGCCCGGACCCGGATCACGCTGGAGAAGCAGGACAGCGGGGTCCACCGGGTGTGGGCGCGCGGCCAGTTGACCTTCCTCGCGGTACCCCGGCTGAGCCGGGTGCTGAACCAGATCCCGCACGACGCGCACGCGGTGGTGGAGCTGGACGGCTCGTTCATGGACCACGCGGCGTACGAGACCCTCCAGGACTGGCAGGACTCCCATCTGGCGCACGGGGGTTCGGCGGAGGTCACCGGCCGCTCCGGAGCACGCACCTCGGAGGCCGACCGGCGGACCGCCCCGCGCGGGACACACCAGTGCTGCCGGCCCTGGACCCCGTGGCAGAACCACTGCGACCACCGGCCCGCGCACGCCCGTACGGCCGCGACCCCGGCTCCGGCTTCGGCCTCGGCCTCCGCGGTGACGGCGGCAGAGGCGGCGACGGCAGCGGCGGAACACCCCGCGCCCCGGAGCCGCGGAGCCGGTCAGCTGGCGAACGGAATCGGCACGTTCCAGCGGGACACCGCCCCGCTCGTGCGTGACGAGCTGGCCCGGCTGGCGCGCGAGGGGCAGCGGCCCTCACAGCTCTTCCTCACCTGCGCGGACTCCCGCCTGGTGACCAGCATGATCACGGCCAGCGGCCCGGGCGACCTGTTCACGGTCCGCAATGTCGGCAATCTCGTCCCGCTGCCGGGAGCCGAGTCCACGGACGACTCGGTCGCGGCGGCCATCGAGTACGCCGTGGACGTGCTCAAGGTGGACAGCATCACGGTCTGCGGGCACTCGGGCTGCGGGGCGATGCAGGCCCTGCTCAACTCCTCGCCGACGACCCCCATGACCCCGCTGCGCCGCTGGCTGCGGCACGGGCTGCCCAGCCTGGAGCGGATGGGCAGCCGTCACCACGCCTGGGCCCGGATCGCCGGCCGGCTGCCCGCGGACGCCGTGGAGCAGCTCTGCCTGACCAACGTGGTGCAGCAGCTGGAGCACCTGCGGGCCCACGAGTCGGTGGCCCGGCGCCTCGCCGAGGGCACCCTGGAGCTGCACGGGATGTACTTCCACGTGGGTGAGGCGCAGGCGTACCTGCTCTCCGAGGGCGAGGACTTCTTCGACTGCCGGGTCTTCGACAGCGTCGGCCAGAACGCCTGAAACACGCCGTCAATGAACCGATAGCCTCCCGTATCCGTGCAATCGTTTGGCCCCTTCCTGCACCCTGCAGCGGGAAGGGGCCCTTCGTACGCCGTTCGCGTGGCCCGCACGCGCGCCCAGACGTGCTATAGGTCTAAACCAATTCTCGGCTACCCCTTGTCACCTGGGCCGCTGACTGATGAGCTATGCCCGGGGACACAACGGACACCCTGGGAAAGGGAGATGTCGTGAGCAACGAGAGCCTGGCCAATCTGCTCAAGGAGGAGCGGCGGTTCGCACCGCCTGCCGATCTGGCCGCCGCCGCCAACGTGACACAGGCTGCGTACACACAGGCCGACGCGGACCGGCTGGGCTTCTGGGCCGAGCAGGCGCGGCGGCTGACCTGGGCCACCGAGCCGACCGAGACGCTCGACTGGAGCAATCCGCCCTTCGCGAAGTGGTTCGCGGACGGCAAGCTGAACGTCGCGTACAACTGCGTGGACCGCCACGTCGAGGCCGGCAACGGCGACCGCGTCGCCCTCCACTTCGAGGGCGAGCCCGGCGACAGCCGCGCGATCACCTACGCCGAGCTCAAGGACGAGGTCTCCAAGGCCGCCAACGCCCTGACCGAGCTGGGTGTCGTGGCAGGCGACCGCGTCGCCGTGTACCTGCCGATGATCCCCGAGGCGGTCGTCGCGATGCTGGCGTGCGCCCGCGTGGGCGCCGCGCACTCCGTGGTCTTCGGCGGCTTCTCGGCCGATGCCGTCGCCTCCCGCATCCAGGACGCCGACGCCAAGCTGGTCATCACCGCCGACGGCGGATACCGCCGCGGCAAGCCCAGCGCCCTCAAGCCCGCCATCGACGAGGCCGTCGCCAAGTGCCCGCAGGTCGAGCACGTCCTCGTCGTACGCCGCACCGGCCAGGACACCGCCTTCACCGAGGGCCGCGACGTCTGGTGGCACGACGTGGTCGGCCGCCAGTCCGCCGAGCACACCCCGCAGGCCTTCGACGCGGAGCACCCGCTCTTCATCCTCTACACCTCGGGGACCACGGGTAAGCCGAAGGGCATCCTGCACACCTCTGGCGGCTACCTCACGCAGGCCGCGTACACCCACCACGCGGTCTTCGACCTGAAGCCGGAGACCGACGTCTACTGGTGCACCGCCGACATCGGCTGGGTGACCGGGCACTCCTACATCGTCTACGGGCCGCTCGCCAACGGCGCCACCCAGGTGATGTACGAGGGCACGCCGGACACCCCGCACCAGGGCCGGTTCTGGGAGGTCGTTCAGAAGTACGGCGTCACCATCCTCTACACGGCGCCCACGGCCATCCGCACGTTCATGAAGTGGGGCGACGACATCCCCGCGAAGTTCGACCTGTCGAGCCTGCGCGTACTGGGCTCGGTCGGCGAGCCGATCAACCCCGAGGCCTGGATCTGGTACCGCAAGCACATCGGCGGCGACCGCTGCCCGATCGTGGACACCTGGTGGCAGACCGAGACCGGCGCGATGATGATCTCCCCGCTGCCCGGTGTCACCGAGACCAAGCCCGGCTCCGCGCAGCGCGCGCTGCCCGGAATCTCCGCCACCGTCGTGGACGACGAGGCGAACGAGGTCCCGAACGGCGGAGGCGGCTACCTGGTCCTCACCGAGCCGTGGCCGTCGATGCTGCGCACCATCTGGGGCGACGACCAGCGGTTCCTCGACACCTACTGGTCGCGCTTCGAGGGCAAGTACTTCGCGGGCGACGGAGCCAAGAAGGACGAGGACGGCGACATCTGGCTGCTCGGCCGGGTGGACGACGTCATGCTGGTCTCCGGCCACAACATCTCGACCACCGAGGTCGAGTCGGCGCTCGTCTCGCACCCCTCGGTCGCCGAGGCGGCCGTGGTCGGCGCCAACGACGAGACCACGGGCCAGGCCATCGTTGCCTTCGTCATCCTGCGCGGCAGCGCCTCCGAGACCGAGGGGCTGGTCGGGGAACTCCGCAACCACGTGGGCGCCACGCTCGGCCCGATCGCCAAGCCGAAGCGGATCCTGCCGGTCCAGGAGCTGCCGAAGACCCGCTCGGGCAAGATCATGCGCCGCCTGCTGCGCGACGTGGCGGAGAACCGCGCGGTCGGTGACGTCACGACGCTCGCCGACTCCTCGGTCATGGAGCTGATCCAGAGCAGGCTGCCGGCCGCCGGGAGCGAGGACTGACGCACCCGGCCCGGCCCCGGCCCGTAGGACACGTACGGGCCGCGGATCGGCGGGAGGAGGGGCATGCGGCGCGACGCGCCGGATGCCCCTTTCGCGCTTATGGTGAAGATCGCCGGATACGCCCTCGCACACACCCTGTAAAATATTGAAAGCGTAAAGAAAGACCACAGGGTGCGCCGGGAAGTCTGGTCGGCAACTGCATTGTCATGCCGTCGACCAACCGGAGGTTCCCCCCGTGGCCGCGCCCACCCCCACCGACCACCAGGGCCGCAAGCTGCTCGGCCGGCTCTCGCTGCCCGAGCGCCGTTTCGTCGCCGACGCGCTGCGAACCGAGACCGTGGGCGGCGTGCTCCTGCTGGTGGCCGCGATCGCCGCCCTGATCTGGGCGAACATTCCGGCCCTCTCGGACAGCTACGACAGCGTCCGGTCCTTCCACATAGGCCCTGCCTCCCTGGGCCTGGACCTCTCGCTCCAGCACTGGGCGGCCGACGGCCTGCTCGCCATCTTCTTCTTCGTCGCCGGCGTCGAGCTCAAGCGCGAACTCGTCGCGGGCGATCTGCGCGACGCCAAGGCCGCAGCCCTCCCGGTGATCGCCGCGCTCTGCGGCATGGCCGTACCCGCGCTGGTCTACGTACTCGTCAACACCCTCGGCAGCGGCTCGATGGACGGCTGGGCGGTCCCGACCGCCACCGACATCGCCTTCGCACTCGCCGTCCTCGCGGTCATCGGCACCTCGCTGCCCTCCGCGCTGCGCGCCTTCCTGCTGACCCTCGCCGTAGTCGACGACCTCTTCGCGATCCTGATCATCGCGGTGTTCTTCACCAGCGAGATCGACTTCCTGGCGCTCGGCGGCGCCGTCGTGGGCCTGATGCTCTTCTGGTTCCTGCTGCGCAAGAACGTCCGCGGCTGGTACGTCTACCTCCCGCTCGCCCTGGTCATCTGGGGCCTGATGTACAACAGCGGGGTCCACTCCACCATCGCCGGCGTCGCCATGGGCCTGATGCTGCGCTGCTCCCGCAAGGAGGGCGAGGAGCACTCCCCCGGCGAGCACATCGAGCACCTGGTCCGGCCCGTTTCCGCCGGCCTGGCCGTGCCCTTCTTCGCCCTCTTCGCCGCCGGGGTCTCCCTCTCCGACGAGGCCCTCGCCCAGGTCTTCACCCGCCCCGAGACCCTCGGCGTGGTCCTCGGCCTGGTCGTCGGCAAGACGGTGGGCATCTTCGGCGGCACCTGGCTGGCCGCCCGCTTCACCAAGGCCGAGCTCAACGAGGACCTCGCCTGGCCCGACGTACTCGCCGTGGCCACGCTCGCGGGCATCGGCTTCACCGTCTCCCTCCTGATCGGCGAGCTCGCCTTCGCCGGAGACGCGGTCCTCACCGACGAGGTCAAGGCGGCCGTCCTGATCGGCTCCCTCATCGCCGCCGTGGTCGCGGGAATCATGCTCAAGCTCCGCAACCGCACGTACCGGGCGCTCACCGACGCCGAGGAGCGGGACGAGGACCTCGACGGCATCCCGGACATCTACGAGGAGCACAACCCGGATTACCACCTCCGGATGGCGAAGATCTACGAGGACAGGGCCGCAGAGCACCGCCGCAAGGCCGAAGCGGCGGCCGGGTCCAGCAGTGAGGCCGGCAGTCCGGCATGATCTGACTGACGACGCGGGACAGCCGCCGACGGCGGACCACAGCAGTCGACAGCCGACGACAGAGGGAGAGAGCGATGAGCGCAGTGGACCAAGAGGCGCAGGGAGCCGAGCGCACACTCGGCCAACTGGTCGCCTCGGCCACCGCCGAGATGTCCGCCCTGGTGCACGACGAGATCGCCCTCGCCAAGGCGGAGATCCGCCAGGACGTCAAGCGCGCGGGCATCGGCGGCGCCGCCATCACCGTCGCAGGAGTGTTCGCCCTCTTCTCCCTGCCGGTGCTGAGCTTCGCCGCGGCCTACGGGATCCACAACCTCGGGCTCGGGCTCGCCTGGTCCTTCCTCATCGTCGGCTCGGCGTTCCTGCTGCTCGCAGGCCTGCTGGCGCTGCTCGCGGTGAAGAAGTTCAAGAAGGTCAAGCCGCCGGAGAGGTCCATCGCCTCCGTCAAGCAGACCGCGGCCGTCGTCGGAACCGTCAAGCCGCACCCGCGGCCGGTGAGTGACAAGGCTGTGGGTGTGGCACGCTCGTCCTCATGACAGCGTCCACCCCGGATCCCGGCACTCCCCCCACCGCCGCCACGGCGGTACGGCTCGACCTCCCCGGCGGCCGGGCGGTGACGCACCGCGATGTCGCGGCCAACGGCGCCCGGTTCCACGTGGCCGAGGTCGGTGACGGGCCGCTGGTGCTGCTCCTGCACGGTTTCCCGCAGTTCTGGTGGACGTGGCGGCACCAGCTGACCGCGCTCGCCGACGCCGGGTACCGGGCGGTCGCGATGGACCTGCGCGGTGTGGGCGGCAGCGACCGCACCCCGCGCGGCTACGACCCCGCCAACCTGGCCCTGGACGTCACCGGGGTCATCCGGTCCCTCGGCGAGCCGGACGCCGCCCTCGTCGGGCACGACCTCGGCGGGTACCTCGCGTGGACGGCGGCCGTGATGCGGCCCAAGCTGGTGCGCCGGCTCGTGGTCTCGTCCATGCCGCACCCGCGCCGCTGGCGCTCGGCGATGCTGTCGGACTTCGGCCAGACGCGGGCGAGTTCGCACATCTGGGGCTTCCAGCGGCCGTTCGTCCCGGAGCGGCAGCTCGTCGCCGACGACGGGGCGCTCGTGGGGCAGCTGATCCGGGACTGGTCCGGGCCGCGGCTGCCCGAGGACGAGGACCTGACGGTGTACCAGCGGGCGATGTGCATCCCGTCCACGGCGCACTGCTCGGTCGAGCCGTACCGCTGGATGATGCGGTCCATCGCGCGGCCGGACGGGCTCCAGTTCAACCGGCGGATGAAGCGGCCGGTGCGGGTGCCGACGCTGCACCTGCACGGCTCGCTCGACCCGGTGATGCGTACGCGCAGCGCGGCCGGCTCCGGGGAGTACGTCGAAGCCCCGTACCGCTGGCGGCTGTTCGACGGTCTCGGGCACTTCCCGCACGAGGAGGACCCGGCGGCCTTCTCGACCGAGCTGGTCAACTGGCTGAAGGATCCCGAGCCGGACCGCTGACGGTCCGCCAGGCACGTCCGCTCGCTTGTCCTACAAGCGTTCAATTGCCTGGCGCATAGGCCAATTGGCCGCCCTGGACGGGGTTACCGACCTTGGGGCCCGGGCACAGCTCGGAGTATGAGCTGGACGCACGACTACGGTGACACCGCACACGAACACCGCCCGGCGGCTGACCCGGGCACCCACGAGAGGGCGGGCCGCCACGGCCATGACCCCCGACTCGGGATCCCCCGTATCCTGCGCCGCCGGGCCCGCTGGGTCTCGGCACGCCTGCGCCATCCACGGACGTAGACCGCACGAAAACCGACCTCCCCGCCGTACGGGCCCCCGTGCCCGTACGGCTCAGAGGGCGCAGCCCTGGCTGTCGACCCGGCGGTCGGCGGTCCTCCCGATCCGGATGTCGTCGCGGATCTCGTCGACCGTCAGCACGTACCCCGTGTTCGGGTCGTCGAGGGACTTGGCGAAGACGACCCCGTAGACCTTGCCGTCGGGCGTCAGCAGCGGACCGCCGGAGTTGCCCTGGCGGACCGTCGCGTACAGCGAGTAGACGTCCCGTCGGACGGTGCCCCGGTGGTAGATGTCCGGGCCGTTGGCGTTGATCCGGCCGCGCACGCGGGCCGCGCGGACGTCGTACGCACCGTTCTCGGGGAAGCCGGCGACGATCGCGTCGCTGCCGCTCGTCGCGTCCTTCTCGGCGAACTCCAGCGGCTGCGCCTTCAGGTTGGGCACGTCCAGGACGGCGATGTCGCGCTCCCAGTCGTAGAGCACGACCTTGCCGTCGTACAGCTTGCCCTCGCCGCCGATCTGTACGGTCGGCTCGCCGACCCCGCCCACGACGTGCGCGTTGGTCATGACCTTGCCCGGCGCGAAGACGAAGCCGGTGCCCTCCAGCACCTTGCTGCAACTGGGCGCGGTGCCGACGACCTTCACGATCGAGCGCTTGGCCTGATCGCTGACCGGGCTGCTGGCCAGCGCCGGATCGGGCGCCCTCACCTCGGTGATGGGCTCGTTGGAGAACGGGTTGAAGACCGGGGGGAAGCCGTTGCGGGCGAGCGTGGAACTGAAGTCCGAGAACCAGGTGTTGGCCTGGTCGGGCAGTACCCGCGACACGCCGAGCAGCACCTTGGAGTTGCGGACCTCCTTGCCCAGCGTGGGCAGCGAGGTCCAGGCGAGCATGGAACCGATCAGCCACGCCACCAGCAGCATCGCGACCACGTTGACCAGGGCCCCGCCGGTCGCGTCGAGGGCGCGCGCCGGGGACCCGGTGATCTGGCGGCGGAGTTTGCTGCCGAGGTGGGTGGTCAGGGCCTGCCCGATCGAGGCGCAGATGATGATCACGACGACGGCGATGACGACGACCGTGGAGGACGCCTGCTTCCCGTTGTCCGTCACCCGGTCCCAGATCGGCGGGATCAGGGACACGGCGATGAGGCCGCCGCCGAGGAAGCCGATCACCGACAGGATGCCGACGACGAAGCCCTGGCGGTAGCCGATGATCGCGAACCACACGGCGGCGAGCAGCAACAAGATGTCCAGCACGTTCACGTGGGTCACCGTCTCACGAGCGCCAGTCGAGCGGGACCTGACGTGAGCGGTCCCACGGGACCTCCCAGCCCGCGAAGTGCAGCAGACGGTCGATGACCCCGGCGGTGAAACCCCAGACCAGGGCCGATTCGACGGTGAAAGCGGGGCCGTGGTGGCCGCTCGGGTGGACCGCGGTGACACGGTGCCCGGGATCCGTGAGATCGGCCACGGGCACCGTGAACACCCGGGCGGTCTCGGCCGGGTCCACGGCGCCGACCGGGCTGGGGGCCCGCCACCAGCCGAGGACCGGGGTCACGACGAACTCGCTGACCGGGATGTAGAGGCGGGGCAGCACCCCGAAGAGCTGCACCCCGGCGGGGTCCAGCCCGGTCTCCTCCTCGGCCTCGCGCAGGGCGGCGCGCAGCGGGCCGGTGGTGTGCGGGTCGCCGTCCTCGGGGTCGAGGGCGCCGCCGGGGAAGGAGGGCTGGCCGGCGTGCGAGCGCAGGCTCCCGGCCCGCTCCATCAGCAGCAGCTCGGGGCCACGGGGGCCCTCGCCGAAGAGGATGAGCACGGCGGACTGCCGCCCGCGGCCGTCCTCGGGCGGCAGGAAGCGGCTGAGCTGGTTCGGGCGGACGGTACGCGCGGCCTCCACGACCGGGTCGAGCCACTCGGGCAGGCCCCGCGTGCTGAGGGCGGTGCTGCCGCCCGTGCCCGCGCGGGGCTCCGTACGCGGGCCGGCGCCGGGCGCGTCGGCGCCATGAGCCCCGGCGCCCCGCGGGCCGGCGCGGTGCGGGCCGGCCTCGTGCGGAGCCGCGTCGTGCGCTCCGGCTTCCGCCACCGGTCGGTTCTGTGTCGCCCCAGTCATAGGCACCCCTGTCCGTGTTCCCCCACACCGCAAACGCGGTCCGGGTACCGATTCGTTCCTACGGCCGCGCCTGCGGGCCGCCCAGCGGCTGGGCCGGGAGGCCGGGGTAGTCGGCGGGCGGGGTCAGCCGCTGGCCGGGCTGGCCGCCCTTCTCGTACTTGAGCAGCTTCCTCGCCTTCTCCGGGTCGGTCTCGCCCTCCCCGTACGCAGGGCAGAGCGGGGCGATCGGGCAGACCCCGCACGCGGGCTTGCGCGCATGGCAGATCCGGCGGCCGTGGAAGACGACGCGGTGCGAGAGCATCGTCCACTCGCTCTTGGGGAAGATCGCGCAGATCTCCGCCTCGACCTTCTCCGGGTCCTCCTGCTCGGTCCACTTCCACCGGCGGACCAGCCGGCCGAAATGCGTGTCCACGGTGATGCCCGGGACACCGAAGGCATTGCCGAGGACCACGTTCGCCGTCTTGCGGCCCACTCCGGGCAGGGTGACCAGGTCCTCGATGCGGCCCGGCACCTCGCCGCCGAACCTGTCCCGCAGGGCCTGCGAGAGGCCGAGCAGGGACCTGGACTTCGCCCGGAAGAACCCGGTCGGCCGGATCAGCTCCTCCAGATCCTCGGGAACGGCCGCGGCCATGTCCTCGGGGGTCGGGTAGGCGGCGAAGAGCGCCGGGGTCGTCTGGTTCACGCGCAGGTCGGTGGTCTGCGCGGAGAGCACGGTCGCGACCAGCAGCTCGAAGGGATTGCGGAAGTCGAGCTCCGGATGGGCGTACGGATAGATCTCGGCCAGTTCGCGGTTGATGCGGCGGGCCCTGCGCACCATGGCCAGGCGTGATTCCGGCTGCGGCACCTTCGGTTTCTTGGCCGAAGCTTTGCCCTCGGAGCGGGGCGGGGCCTTCGCGGGCACCTCCACGGGGGCTTGTTCGCCCACGGCTGAATCGGGGGGTGCCGTCACTCCCGCGGACCCCTTGGCCTGTGCTCTCACCGGCTTATTGGACACCCGGCCAGCCTAAGGCCGGGCGCTGACACCCGCCCGGACCTCAGGTAACACCACTCCGATTGGCCTCTCGCCGCACAGCACACCCGTACGTCCGGCATCCTTGTGATTGATCGCACTGTTTGAGCCGTCCGGCAAAATGGGGAGCACGGTCCCCTGAGCTGGTCGACATAGGAGAGAGACTCGTGGACGACGTTCTGCGGCGCGCCCCGCTCTTCGCGGCGCTCGATGACGAGCAGGCCGCGGAGCTCCGCGCCTCCATGGGCGAGGTGACCCTCGCACGCGGTGACGCCCTGTTCCACGAGGGCGACCCCGGCGACCGGCTGTACGTGGTGACCGAGGGCAAGGTGAAGCTGCACCGCACCTCCCCCGACGGCCGCGAGAACATGCTGGCCGTCCTCGGCCCCGGCGAGCTGATCGGCGAGCTGTCGCTCTTCGACCCGGGCCCGCGCACCGCCACCGCCACCGCCCTGACCGAGGTCAAGCTCCTCGGCCTCGGGCACGGTGACCTCCAGCCGTGGCTGAACGCCCGGCCCGAGGTCGCGACCGCGCTGCTGCGCGCCGTCGCCCGGCGCCTGCGCAAGACCAACGACCAGATGTCCGACCTGGTCTTCTCCGACGTTCCCGGCCGTGTGGCGCGGGCGCTCCTCGACCTGTCGCGCCGGTTCGGCGTGCAGTCGGAGGAGGGCATCCACGTGGTGCACGACCTGACGCAGGAGGAGCTCGCGCAGCTCGTCGGCGCCTCCCGCGAGACCGTGAACAAGGCCCTGGCCGACTTCGCGGGCCGCGGCTGGCTCCGCCTGGAGGCTCGCGCGGTGATCCTGCTGGACGTGGAGCGCCTCGCGAAGCGGTCTCGCTGACGCTGGTCCTGGCTGTTGAGGGCCCTGCCTGTACCTCGGGCGGGGCCCCTTCGCGTATTCGGGTGCGGCACCGTTGCGGGGGCTCCGCCCCCCGGACCCCCGCGCCTCAAACGCCGGCGGGGCTGGATTTGGCCTAGGCGAGGCTGGATTCGGGCTGAGGCGTGCACAGTGGGGGCATGGAGCGCAGAGGCCTGGACGCCGACGGGTACTTCGAGCGGGAGGGGTCCCTCGGGCGGGTGCAGGGGGAGTTCAGGGGCCTCGTGGCCGCCGCGCGGGGGCGGATCGGCGAGGCGTACGGGCAGCGGCTGCACAGCGCGTACCTGTACGGGTCCGTGCCGCGCGGGACGGCGCGGCCGGGGCGGTCCGACCTCGACCTGGTGGTCGTGCTGCACCGCGAGCCCTCCGGTGAGGACCGGGACACCGCCGAGGTACTGGCGCGCGGGCTCGACGAGGACTTCCCGGAGGTCGACGGAGTCGGGATCCTGCTCCACGACAAGGCCACCGTGCTCAGCGAGGAGGAGCGGTACGACTTCGGCTGGTTCCTGGCCTGTCTGTGCACCCCGCTGCTCGGCGCGGACCTGGCCGAGCACCTGCCGCGCTACCGTCCCGACAGCCTGCTCGCCCGCGAGACCAACGGGGACCTGGCCGTCCTGCTCCCCCGCTGGCGGGCCAGGGTGCGGGAGGCGTCGACGCCGGAGGAGTACCGCGCGCTGAGCCGGGCCTTCGCTCGGCGCCTGGTGCGCACCGGGTTCACGCTGGTGATGCCGCTCTGGGGCGGCTGGACCAGCGATCTCGCCGAATCCGCCGAGATCTTCGGCCGGTACTACCCGCAGCGCGCCGCGCAGCTGCGGGACGCTGCCGCCGTGGCCCTGGACCCGGTCGCCGACCCGGAGGTGCTGCGCGCGTACACCGAGGACCTGGGTCCGTGGCTGGCGCGGGAGTACGCGGCCCGGCACGGCGTGAAGAGGCCGCGCCCGGAGTCCTCGTAGGCCCTTGGGCCCTTCCTGGGCCGTCCTGGGGCGGCCCGGACGGGCCCGGACGTCCTGGAGGCCCTGGAGGCCCTAGACGGCTTCGGTGACCGCGATGGCCTCCACGGCCTGCTTGGCCTCCGCGAGGCCCGCGCCGGTGCCCTGCCGGTAGACCTTGATGGCCTCGATCTTGCGCCCGTCGCGCAGGAGGGCCCGTACGGCGTCCGTCACGGGGTGCTCCGGCTCCTCGATGCCGAAGTGCTCCAGCACCAGGCCCAGGCGCCGCTCCAGGCGGTCCGCCCTGGTCTCCAGGGCCTTCATCCGCAGGGACACCGTGGAGGTGATCCAGCCGGCCGTGGCGATGAGTGCGAGCAGTAGGAAGAGCGTGGTCATTCGGGTCCCCCGGGAATCAGTCCGTGATCTTGAAGGTACTCGAGCTGCGCCCGTACGGACCATTCCGCGGCCGGCCACAGGGAGCGGTCCACGTCCGCGTAGACCTGGGCGACCACCGCCTCGGGGGTGACGAAGCCGTTCTCGACCGCCGTCTCGACCTGCGCGAGGCGGTGCGCGCGGTGGGCCAGGTAGAACTCGACGGCGCCCTGGGCGTCCTCCAGGACCGGCCCGTGGCCCGGCAGGACGGTGTGCACCCCGTCGTCGACGGTGAGCGAGCGCAGGCGGCGCAGGGAGTCCAGGTAGTCGCCCAGGCGGCCGTCGGGATGCGCCACGACGGTCGTGCCCCGGCCCAGGATCGTGTCGCCGGTGAGGACGGCCCGGTCGGCGGGGAGGTGGAAGCAGAGCGAGTCGGAGGTGTGGCCCGGGGTCGGGACGACGCGCAGCTCCAGCCCGCCGGTGCGGATCACGTCCCCGGCGGCCAGTCCCTCGTCGCCGAGGCGCAGAGCCGGGTCCAGGGCCCGCACCTTGGTGCCGGTGAGCTCGGCGAACCGGCCGGCGCCCTCGGCGTGGTCCGGGTGGCCGTGGGTGAGCAGGGTGAGGGCGATCCGCTTGCCCGCGTGCTCGGCGGCCGCGATGACGGCGCGCAGGTGTACGTCGTCCAGCGGGCCGGGGTCGACGACCACGGCCAGGTCGGAGCCGGGCTCGGACAGGAGCCAGGTGTTGGTGCCGTCCAGGGTCATGGGGGAGGCGTTGGGGGCCAGCACGTTGACCGCGCGGGCGGTGGCCGGCCCGGAGGTGACCACCCCCCGGGGCTGTCCGGGCAGTGCGGCGGCGTCGGTCATGCGGGGCCTCCGGGGCGGACGCGCTTGGTGAACTCGTCGTGGCCCGGCCAGCTGAGCACCAGCTCGCCGTCCTCCAGCGTGGCCTGGGCCAGGACCGGGGTGAGGTCCTGCGCCGCGGCCCCGGCCAGGGCCTCGGCGGCGCTGCCGTACGGCTCCAGGGAGCGCAGCGTGGCGATGGTGGGCGGCATCATCAGCAGCTCGCCCTTGTCGTAGCCGTCGGCGGCGTCGGCCGGGCGGATCCAGACGGTCCGGTCGGCCTCGGTGGAGGCGTTGCGGGTGCGCTGGCCCTCGGGGAGGGCGGCGACGAAGAACCAGGTGTCGTAGCGGCGCGGCTCGAACTCCGGGGTGATCCAGCGCGCCCACGCCCCGAGCAGGTCGGAGCGCAGCCGCAGCCCGCGGCGGTCGAGGAACTCGGCGAAGGACAGCTCCCGGGCGACGAGGGCCTGCCGGTCGGCCTCCCAGTCGTCACCGGTGGTGTCGCCCACGACGGTGTCCGGGCTCTCGCCGGCGAGCAGGACGCCCGCCTCCTCGAAGGTCTCGCGGACGGCCCCGCACACGATGGCCTGCGCGGCGGCGGCATCCGTCCCGAGCCGTGCGGCCCAGTCCCGCCGGGAGGGCCCGGCCCAGCCCACCTGGTGCTCCTCGTCGCGGGGGTCGACCCCGCCGCCGGGATAGGCGTACGCGCCTCCGGCGAAGGCCATGGAGGCCCGCCTGCGCAGCATGTGGACGGCCGGTCCGGCGGGGGTGTCGCGCAGCAGCATCACGGTGGCGGCGCGCCGGGGATCCACCGGGGTGAGGGAACCGTCCGCGAGCGCGCGGATGCGGTCGGGCCACTCCGGCGGGTACCACTGGCCTCCGGCGGGGGGTTGCGACTGCGGCTGCGGCTGGGCCTGCGCATGTGCCTGCTGCTGACCGTGCTGACCATTCGGCATGCCGGGATGCTACGGCCATCCGGCCCGATGTTCGAGGGCCGCCCGGTTTCGTCTGCGGCGCCGCTGCTGGGGCTCCGCCCCGGACCCCGCTCCCCAAACGCCGGAGGGGCTGGATGTGCCGCTGGATGTGCCGGAGCCCGGCCGTCCGCCGCACGCAGCGGCGAAGGACCGGGCTCGTGGAACCCGCCCCGGAGGGGTCAGGCTCCGGCTACGAGTTCGACCTGGATCTCGATCTCGACCGGGGCGTCCAGCGGGAGGACCGCCACGCCGACCGCGCTGCGGGCGTGGACGCCCTTGTCGCCGAGGACGGCGCCCAGGAGTTCACTGGCGCCGTTGAGCACGCCCGGCTGGCCGGTGAAGTCGGGGGCCGAGGCGATGAAGCCGACGACCTTCACGACACGCGCGATCTTGTCGAGGTCGCCGACCACCGACTTGACCGCGGCCAGGGCGTTCAGCGCGCAGGTCGCGGCCAGTTCCTTGGCCTGCTCCGCCGAGACCTCGGCGCCGACCTTGCCCGTGACCGGCAGGCTGCCCTTGACCATCGGGAGCTGGCCCGCGGTGTACACGTACACGCCCGAGCGCACGGCCGGCTGGTAGGTGGCCAGCGGCGGGACGACCTCGGGGAGGGTCAGGCCGAGTTCGGCCAGCTTCGCGTCGACGACGCCGCTCATGCCTTCTCCCGCTTGAGGTAGGCCACGAGCTGCTCGGGGTTGTTCGGGCCGGGCACGACCTGGACGAGCTCCCAGCCGTCCTCGCCCCAGGTGTCCAGGATCTGCTTGGTGGCGTGGACCAGCAGGGGGACCGTCGCGTATTCGAACTTCTTGGTCATGGGAGCGAGGGTAGTACCTCTCGTGCGGGCCTCATGCGCGCCCCGAGAGGCGAGTGGTTAGGCTCGGACGCTGTGAGCAGGCTCCAGGTGGTCAGCGGCAAGGGCGGCACCGGCAAGACCACGGTCGCCGCAGCACTCGCGCTCGCCCTCGCACGCGAGGGCAGGCGGACTCTTCTGGTGGAGGTCGAGGGCAGGCAGGGGCTCGCGCAGCTCTTCGGCGCCGAGGCGCTCCCGTACGAGGAACGGAAGATCGCCGTCGCGCCCGGCGGGGGCGGGGAGGTCTACGCGCTCGCCATCGACGCCGAGCGGGCGCTGCTGGACTACCTCCAGATGTTCTACAAGCTCGGCTCGGCCGGGCGCGCGCTCAAGAAGCTCGGCGCCATCGACTTCGCGACGACCATCGCGCCCGGGCTGCGGGACGTCCTGCTGACGGGCAAGGCCTGCGAGGCGGTTCGCCGCAAGGACAAGGCCGGCCGGTACGTCTACGACCACGTGATCATGGACGCGCCGCCGACCGGGCGGATCACCCGGTTCCTGAACGTCAACGACGAGGTGGCGGGGCTGGCCCGGTTCGGGCCGATCCACAACCAGGCCCAGGCCGTGATGAAGGTGCTCAAGTCCCCCGAGACGGCCGTCCACCTGGTCACCCTGCTGGAGGAGATGCCCGTCCAGGAGACCGCGGACGGTATCGCGGAGCTTACGGAGGCCGGGCTTCCGGTGGGTCGGGTCGTGGTGAACATGGTCCGGCCGCACCACTTGGACGAGGACACCCTGCGCGCCGCGGCCGACGGCCACCGCGCCGAGGTGGCCAAGGCCCTGTCCCGGGCGGGCCTCGGCGGGGCGCGGCGGGGCGGGCTGGCCGAACGGCTGGTGGAGCCGCTGCTCGACCAGGCCGCGGAGCACGCGAGCCGGGTGGAGCTGGAGCGCGCGCAGCGCGCCGTACTGAAGGAGCTGCGGGTGCCGACGTACGAACTCCCCCTGCTCGGCACGGGGGTGGACCTGGCCGGGCTGTACGCGCTGGCCAAGGACCTGCGCAAGCAGTCGGTGGCCGAATGAGCGAGGGGGTGGACACGATGGGGCTGGACACTCCGCCGTGGCTGGCGGTCGACCGGCTGCTGGACGACCCGGAGAACCGGATCATCGTGTGCTGCGGGGCGGGCGGGGTCGGCAAGACCACCACGGCCGCGGCACTGGGCGTACGGGCCGCCGAGCGCGGGCGGAAGGCGGTCGTGCTCACCATCGACCCGGCGCGGCGGCTCGCGCAGTCGATGGGGATCGACTCGCTGGACAACACCCCGCGCGAGGTCGTGGGCGTGGGCGCAGGCGGCGGTCAACTGCACGCCATGATGCTGGACATGAAGCGGACCTTCGACGAGATCGTCGAGGCGCACGCGGACGGCGAGCGGGCCCGGGCCATCCTGGCGAACCCCTTCTACCAGTCCCTGTCGGCCGGTTTCGCGGGCACGCAGGAGTACATGGCGATGGAGAAGCTGGGCCAGCTGCGGGCCCGGGACGACTGGGACCTGATCATCGTCGACACTCCGCCGAGCCGGTCCGCGCTGGACTTCCTGGACGCGCCGAAGCGGCTCGGGTCCTTCCTGGACGGGAAGTTCATCCGGGTGCTGATGGCTCCGGCGAAGGTGGGCGGCCGGGCGGGGATGAAGTTCCTCAATGTCGGCATGTCGATGATGACGGGCACCCTCAGCAAGCTGATGGGCGCCTCGCTGCTGAAGGACGTGCAGACCTTCGTGGCCGCGATGGACACGATGTTCGGCGGTTTCCGCACCCGCGCGGACGCGACCTTCCGGCTGCTCCAGGCTCCCGGTACGGCCTTCCTGGTGGTCGCTGCGCCCGAGCCGGACGCGCTGCGCGAGGCGGCGTACTTCGTGGAGCGGCTGGCCGCCGAGGGCATGCCACTGGCCGGGCTGGTGCTCAACAGGGTCCACGGGAGCGGCGCCGACCAGCTGTCCGCCGAACGGGCGTTGGCCGCCGCAGAGAATCTTGAAGAGGGCCGCATTGTCGATCAGGAGTCCGGGAAAGCTGGACTTCGTGACTCGGCCGCGGGCTCTCCCGAGACCGGCTCCCCCAGCGCCGAAAGCCTCACGGCCGACGTGGACGAGATCACGCCGAACGAGACCGCGGTGGACGAGATCATGCTGAACGAGACCGCGGTGGACACGATCACGGCCGGACTGCTGCGCCTGCACGCGGAACGGATGCAGGTGATCGCGCGTGAGCAGCGCACCCGCGACCGCTTCACCTCACTGCATCCCGAAGTGGCGGTGGCCGCGGTGGCCGCCCTGCCCGGCGATGTGCACGACCTCGCCGGGCTTCGGGCCATCGGAGAGCGACTCGCGGCCGGGGTTCCGGCCGGAGCGTAGGCGTTCGTACGACGTGGCGCGCGGGTGGTTACCCGGCTGCCGCGTACGTCTCGTACGGAACGTCGACCTCCGTGTCGGCATCCATGGTGAGGATGCCCGTACTGCGCTCGTACTCCGTGCGGGCGGTTTCGAGCAGCCGTCGCCACGAGGTGACGGTGGGACGCCGGCGCAGCAGCGCACGTCGTTCCCGCTCGGTCATTCCGCCCCACACACCGAACTCGACACGATTGTCGAGCGCGTCGGCCAGGCATTCGGTCCGCACCGGACATCCGGTGCACACCGCCTTGGCCCTGTTCTGTGCTGCTCCTTGTACGAACAGTTCATCCGGATCGGTAGTGCGGCAGGCTGCCTGCGCACTCCAGTCGGTTACCCAGCCCATCCCGGCGCCGTCCTCTCCCGAATCGAGGCTCCCCCACGGCGGTAGCGGCATATTCACCGCTGCCAGTTGAGGACGTTACGGAAGGTGGGCACGGCGCAACACCCCCGACGGGCCCAATCTTGAATGGTCCGAACGGACTATGGGTAAGCGGCAGATCACCCGACGGAGTGATCCGGCGACATGCCCGGCCATTCCGGCAATTCGGGTGGAATCGGGAGGGCTTCGACACGGTGCGGTCAGAGCGGGCGGCGGGATTCGGACATGAGTCCACCCCATTCGGGAAGGGTGAAAATCAAGCCGCGGGGTTGATGTCGGACCGCACTGCTGTGACAGTTGGGGACAGCTTAGGCCAAGGCATTCGCGTGTGTCCGGCGAATGAGAACGTAGGCTGCCCTCCATGGGAAAGAAGCGCTCGGGCGGCGGGCTCACGGGGAGCCAGCAGGCCGCCAAGTTCCTCGGGGTGTCCGTCCTCTCCGGAGTTGTGCTGGCCGGCATGGCGATTCCGGCCGCAGGCGCACTGGGGCTGGCGGCCAAGGGCACGGTCGAGGGATTCGATGAGATCCCGGCCAATCTCAAGACTCCGCCGCTGAGTCAGCGGACCACGATTCTGGACGCGGAAGGTGGCTTGATCGCCACCGTCTATTCGCGCGACCGGCAGGTGGTCCCGCTCACGGCGATCTCCCCGTACATGCAGAAGGCGATCGTCGCGATCGAGGACTCTCGTTTCTACGAGCACGGCGCGGTCGACCTCAAGGGCATCCTGCGCGCGGTCAACCGCAACGCGCAGGAAGGCGGCGCCGCACAGGGCGCCTCGACGCTCACTCAGCAGTACGTGAAGAACGTGTTCGTCGAAGAGGCCGGTGACGACGAGACCAAGGTCCGCGAGGCCCAGGAGAAGAGCCTCGGCCGCAAGATCCGCGAGCTCAAGTACTCGATCCAGGTCGAGGAGGAGCTCGGGAAGAAGAAGATCCTCGAGAACTACCTCAACATCACCTTCTTCGGCCAGCAGGCCTACGGGATCGAATCCGCGGCCCAGCGCTACTTCAGCAAGCCGGCCAAGGACCTGACCCTGGAGGAGTCGGCGCTGCTGGCGGGCGTCGTGCAGTCGCCGAGCCGGTACGACCCGGTCAACGACGTGACCGAGGCGACGAAGCGCCGCAACCTCGTCCTCCAGCGGATGGCCGACATCAAGGACATCTCGCAGGCGGAGGCGGACGCGGCGAAGGCGAAGCCGGTCGTACTGAAGGTGACCAAGCCGAAGAACGGCTGCATCACCGCGGTCAAGGGCGCCGGGTTCTTCTGCGACTACGTGAAGAACTCCTTCCTGACCGACGCGGTCTTCGGCAAGACGCGCGAGGAGCGGGCGAAGGTCTGGAACCAGGGCGGTCTGACCGTCCGGACGACCCTGGACCCGCAGGCGCAGGACGCGGCGAACGAGTCGATCAAGGACCACGTCTACCAGGAGGACTCGATCGCGACGGCCGTGACCATGATCCAGCCGGGCACCGGACGGGTGCTGGCGATGGGTCAGTCCAAGCCGTACGGCTTCGCGAAGAACGAGACGCAGATCAACTACTCCGTCGACAAGCGGATGGGCGGCTCGAACTTCGGCTTCCAGGTCGGCTCGACCTTCAAGCCGTTCATCGCGGCCGCGGCGCTGGAGCGGGGCATGCCGCCCACGAAGGTGTACGCGGCGCCGAACAAGATGGACTACCCGAGCCCGATCCCGAAGTGCGACGGCAGCCAGTGGCTGAACCTGCCGGAGAACGGGAAGCTCGCGACGGCGGAGAACGAGACCGAGGACGAGATCGGTCCGTACGCGCTGAAGACGGCGATGGAGAAGTCCATCAACACCTATTTCGTCGAGATGATCGGCGAGATCGGGCTCTGCCCGGTGATCGAGATGACGCAGAAGCTCGGCGTCGTCCCGGCCGCCGGCACCAAGCTGCCCGAGGCGCCGTCCATCGCACTGGGCTCCGCCGAGCTGTCCCCCCTGACGATGGCCAACGCGTACGCCACCTTCGCCAACCGCGGGGTCTACTGCACCCCGGTCGCCATAGAGTCGATCACCGACGCGCACGGCAAGGCGCTCGCGGTGCCGAAGTCCAAGTGCGACCGGGCGATGTCACAGAACACGGCCGACACGGTCAACACCCTGCTGCGCGGGGTGGTCGACTCCGGTACCGGTGAGCGGGCCGGCCTGACCGACCGCGACAACGCGGGCAAGACCGGTACGACGGACTCCCGCCACAACGCCTGGTTCGTGGGCTACACCCCGAACATCTCGGGCGCGGTGTGGGTCGGCTCGGGCGGCGCGAAGAAGATCTCGATGGAGAACATCGAGATCGGCGGCAGGTCCTACGACAAGGTCTTCGGCGGCGGTCTGCCCGGTCCGATCTGGAAGGACGCGGTCACGGGCGCGCTGGCCGGGCGCGAGGCCCCCGGCTTCACCACGGTCAGCATCCCGGAGCCGGCGGTCCCGGGCGGCGGCAGCAACGGCGGCCGTCCCACCACGAGCCCGAACAGGCCCGCGAAGCCCGGCAAGCCCGGCGGCGACAACAAGCCCGGCGGACGCCCCGGCGGGCAGACGGCCGCCGGGACCACCGTGGGAGCCACCGGCGGCAACCCGGGCGGCACCGGGGGCGACCCGGACGATCCCAGCAACCCGTTCCCGGACTTCCCGGGCATCATCGGCGGCCGCGACGACGACTAGCGGCGAAGACGTACAGAAGGGGAGGGCCCCAGCCGGATCCGGCTGGGGCCCTCCCCTTCTGTCCGTCCGAGAAGCTGCCGCCGGGCGAGCCGCCGTTGGGCGAGCTGCCGCTGGGCGAGCCGCTCCTAGGCGAGCTGCTGCTTTACGGCGGCGGCGACGCGGCCGCCGTCCGCCAGCCCCGCGACCTTCGGGTTCACGATCTTCATGACGGCGCCCATGGCCCGCGGCCCCTCGGCGCCCGCCGCCCTGGCCTCCTCGACGGCCTGCGCCACGATCGCGGCGAGCTCCTCGTCGGAAAGCTGCTTGGGCAGGTACGTGTCGAGGAACTCGCCCTCCGCGGTCTCGCGCGCGGCCTGCTCGGGACGGCCGCCCTGCGCGAACGCCTCCGCGGCCTCACGGCGCTTCTTCGCCTCCTTGGCGATCACCTTGAGGACTTCCTCGTCGGAGAGCACGCGCGCCTCCTTGCCCGCGACCTCCTCCTTGGTGATGGCGGAGAGGGTCAGGCGCAGCGTGGACGAGTGCAGTTCGTCGCGCGCCCTGATGGCGGTCGTGAGGTCTTCCTGGAGCTTGGCCTTCAGCGTGGTCATGCACCCGAGTCTGCCAGGTACCGGGGCGCTGGCGCCCGTCCGTTTTCCGGGTCTGCGACGATGGGGCCATGCGTGCGCGTTACGGAGTACCCCTGAAGACGGCGGCCGGGATCGCGGCGGTGGGGGCAGCGGGAGTGGCCTATGCCGCCGGTTTCGAGGCGCGGTCCTTCCGCCTGCGCCGGATCACGGTGCCCGTCCTTCCCCCGGGTATGCGCCCGCTGCGCGTACTCCAGGTCTCGGACATCCACATGGTCCGCGGGCAGCGCAAGAAGCGCGCCTGGCTCCAGTCCCTTGCGGGGCTGCGCCCGGACTTCGTGGTGAACACCGGGGACAACCTCTCCGACACCGAGGGGATCCCCGAGGTGCTCGACGCCCTGGGCCCCCTGATGGACTTCCCGGGCGTGTACGTCTTCGGGTCGAACGACTACTACGGGCCGCGGCTGCGCAACCCCGGGCGCTACCTGCTGGAGAAGGCGCAGGGCCGGCACGGGCTGAACGGCAACAAGCCGGTCGTCGGCGCCGTCCACAACCCGTGGGAGGAAATGCGGGACGCCTTCGACGCGGCGGGCTGGCTGAACCTCACCAACACCCGGGCGCGCCTGAAGGTGGACGGCATGGAGCTGGCCTTCACCGGCCTGGACGACCCGCACATCAAGCGGGACCGGTACGAGCAGGTGGCGGGCGGCCCGGAGGCCGACGCGGACTTCTCCGTGGCCGTGGTGCACGCCCCGTACCTGCGCACGCTGGAGTCCTTCACGTCGGACGGCTACCCGCTGATCCTCGCCGGGCACACGCACGGCGGGCAGCTGTGCATCCCCTTCTACGGCGCCCTGGTCACCAACTGCGACCTGGACACCAAGCGCGTGAAGGGCCTCTCGACGCACGAGAGCGGCGGCCACCGCGCCTACCTCCACGTCTCGGCGGGCTGCGGCACCAACCGCTTCACCCCGGTCCGCTTCGCGTGTCCCCCGGAGGCCACGCTCCTGACGCTGACACCGAAGGCCTAGTGCTGTGGCCGGCGGCTCCCGCGCCCTCCCGGCCGTCCTTCGGCAGGCCCCGGGGGCCGCCTCCGCGAAAACCGGATTTCGTCTCCGGCGAGAGGTCCGCTAAAGTAATCGATGTCGCCAGGGCAGCAACGCCTGCAAGGCGGCGATCGGGGTGTAGCGCAGCTTGGCAGCGCGCTTCGTTCGGGACGAAGAGGTCGTGGGTTCAAATCCCGCCACCCCGACTTCGTAAGACCAGGTCAAGGGCTTGATCCGCATCGCGGGTCAGGCCCTTCCTGCGTATCGGGTGATCGTTCGGGCGAAACCCGGGAGAAGATCTTGGCGGGGTGGCCCCGAGGTCGGGAGGCCCGCGCATCGGGGGACGGCGGCGAGGTCTCGCTGGACTGCGGGTGCAAGATCGAGAGCAGCGGCCCCGAGGGCAGTACGCACTCCTCCGGCTCCGCCGTAAGAGCCTGACCGACTGAGACGCAGTGGAGCTGCTGCACCCTCGATGCCCGATGCGATGAGCGTCACATGCAACGGATGGTGCCGAGCGGACACTACCCAGTGTGGACCAGCAACTGTTCGCGGAAATCTACGATGCGCACGCCCAGGCGGTGTACGCGCATGCCGTCCGCATGACGTCCGACCGCGCAGGGGCGGAGGACATCGTCTCGCTCACCTTTCTTGAAGCATGGCGGCTCCGCGAGACCCTCGACGGAGTCACGAGCCACCGGGCATGGCTGCTCGGGGTCGCCGGCAATGTCATACGCAACACCCGCAGGGCCGCGCGTCGGCACAGCGATGCAATGGCCCGCTTACCCAGATCAGAGGTCATCCCGGACCCGGCGGATGCGGTGGTCTCCCGCATCGCGGACACCGCCAGGGCATCGGCCGCGCTGGCAGCCCTGGACCAACTGCGGCGTGCCGACCGGGAGGTCATCGTCCTGTCCGTCTGGGCCGGCCTCAGCCACGCCGAGGTGGCCGAGGCGTGCGGCACCAAGGAGGCAACCGTCCGTTCCCGGCTGTCCCGGGCGCGTAGCCGCCTTCGCAAACTGACCACCGCCGAACTGGCCGCGGAGCCGGCCGAGGGGCGCGCATCCGTGTCCCGTACCGCACGGGAGGGAAACCTGTGAACGCCGCCGATGACGCACGCATCGCACCATCCGAGCGTGACGAGCTCCGCCGGCGCCTGCCCGGGCTCTCCGATGCGGAACTGCCCTTCAGGGGCCATCTCCTGATCAAGGAGCACCTGATGCGTGAAGCAGCACGAGGTGAGCAGACCGCCCCCCGCCGGTCCAGGCGCCCTCTGGCTCTTTCCCTGGCGGCAGCGGCAGCGGCAGCGGCATGCGCCGTGGCGGTTGCCTTCGCTCTGGGGGGACACGGCTCCGGTGCACGGCCCGATGCCGCTCGTCCTGAGCCCGCGGCCGTACAGCTCTTGGACCGCGTCGCGCTGGCGGCGGCGACAGCCCCCGCCCCGGCAGTGCGCGACGGGCAGTTCATGTACACGAAGACGGTCGGGCACTCCACCTCCCTGACGGAAGTCCGAGGAGGAGGGATGGAGGCGGCCCCCACCGATGAGTCGGCTGAGCGTTGGCTGTCGGTCGACGGCTCGGCCGGCATGGTGGTACGAACCGCGACCGGAACCGACAGGCACCCGCCGGAGGGCCCGCCGAGCCTCAACGGGCCGACGTACCGATTCCTCGAAACGCTGCCGACCGACCCCGACAAGCTGCTGGAGTTGATCTACGAGGACACGCGCCTCAACCACGGCTCCGGCTCGGGCTCGACCACCGGCCCGGACCAGCAGGCGTTCGTCGCGATCGGTGACCTGCTGCGGAGCATCGAGGCCCCGCCGGGCCTGAGCGCAGCGCTCTACCGTGCGGCAGCCCGGATCCCCGGTGTCGTCCTCGTTCCCGAGGTGGAGGACGCCGCCGGTCGGACGGGTGTTGCGGTCGCCCGCGTTCACAACGGTGAGCGAACCGAGTGGATCTTCGACAAGGAGAGCCTGCGGCTTCTGGGGGCGCGCACGGTGGTCCTCAAGGACAACGCCTGGGGCAAAGCTGGAACGGCTGTGACTTCGGTGGCGATTGTCGCCCGGGGCGTCACCGACCGCCCCGAACAGCTGCCGAGGTCCTGACGGCACGTTCGGGCCGAAGGATCTGCTGGTGGGCCCGCGACCTGGAGCAAGGGCACCTGCCGGGCCGCCGACGGCGCCGAGGGCCACACGCCGAACCACTGCTCGGCGCCGTACAGAAGGCCTGGACGCAGGCTCCGTTGGTTAGTTAGGTTAGCCTTACCTCAATCGAAGGGGTCTTGAGGGGATTGACTCCGCCGAGGGCCCGATTCCGTCCGTACCGCGAGGAGTTCTCGTGAACGCTGCCGCAGGCACCGCACTGTCCGAGCCGACGGCCGCCGAGCGCGTGCGCTCCGTGCTGGCGCGGGCGGTCTCGCTGTCCCTCACCACGGAGGGGCAGGGATACGACCTGATCGGCATGCACTCCGTGGACCCGAAGGGGCGGATCACGCTGCACCCTCCGGCGGACAGCCCGCTCGCCGCCCGGATCGCCCTCGCGCCGCGCGGCAGTCTCGCCGCCCTGCTGGAGTTCACCGACATCGCGCCGACCGCGGTCCGCGACCGGGTACGGGCCAGGGTGACGATCTCCGGCTGGCTGGCCCCGGCGGGCAGTCACGGCGACGGCGAGCGCCTGCGGCTCGACACCGCGCGCGTGGTGCTGCGGACCGCGGCGGGTGTGGTGGACGCGGGGTTCGACGAGGTGACCCTCGCCGCCCCCGACCCGCTCGCCGTCGAGGAGGCCGGGATGCTGACGCATCTCGCCGACGCCCACGAGGACATGGTCTCGGAGCTGCTCGGCCTGGCCGGGTCGCGGGTGCCCGCGGGTGTGCGGCGAGTGCTTCCGTTCGCCGTCGACCGCCACGGCATCACCCTGCGCTGCGAGTACGGGACGGGCCACTGCGATCTGCGCCTTCGCTTCGCCGTCCCGGCGCGGGACGCGGCCGAGGCCGGCGAGCAGGTACGGCAGCTGCTGGCGGCTCCGCGCCGGTGCGCGCACCGCCACCACTCCTCTGCGCGACACTGACTCGCGGCACACACGACCACCAGGGGGAGAAACATGGGACACGGCTGGCAGGGCGTCGCGTTCAAGCTCATGCGCGGCAAGGACTTCACCTTCACCGTCCGGTCCAACGAGCGGATCTCCGGGCACCTGCACCGGCTGAGCTTCACCGACGGAGGGATGCTGAAGGCCACGGGCGTGCACCCCACCATGTGGGTGCGGCTCTGGTTCGAGCACGAGGGGCGGTCGCACCAGCGGGGCTACACGCTGGTGGACCCGGATCCCGCCACCGGGACCTTCAGCATGGAGTTCGTGCTGCACTCAGGACCCGCCAGCGACTGGGCGCGCGCGGCCCGGCCCGGCGACACGATCGAGGCCACGCTCCAGGGGACGGGGTTCGCCCCGCCGGACCCCCTGCCGTCCCGGCTGCTCGTCGTGGGCGACCCGGCCTCCCGACCCGCCATCAACTCCCTGCTGGAGTCGATGCCCTCGACCCCGGCGACCATCTGGTTCGAGTCCTCGGACCCCGCGGAGGCACAGGGGACCCCGCGCCGCGCGGCCCCGGACCGCGAGGTGGTCCACGTACCGCGCCGCGACGGCGGGGCGCACCTGGTCGAGACCGTGAGATCGGAACTGCCCAAGCACCTCGACCCCGGTGCCTACATATGGATCGCCTGCGACACCTCGACCACCCGGACCCTGGCCGCCTTCGCGCGCAAGGACCTCGGCGTGCCCAAGGAGCGGCTGCACGCGCTCGGGTACTGGCGCGCTACATAGGGGGTGTCTCGCCGAAGGACCACCTGGGCAGAAGCGACAAGTTAGGTTAGGCTAAGCTAAATCTCGATCGGGAAGCGGGCGCGCGTACGCCATCAGGGGAGGAATTCACCATGGGCCTGCCGGCCATCGGCTCCTACCCCATGCCCGACCGCGCCACCCTGCCCCGCTCCTGCGCCTCCTGGGCCATCGACCCCGACCGCACCGCCCTGCTGATCCACGACATGCAGAACCACTTCGTGGGGCCGCTCCCGGCGGAGCACTCCCCCGTCATGGAACTCGTCGAGAACATCACGGCGTTGCGCGCGCTCGCCGGGAGCCTGGGCATACCGGTGGTCTTCAGCGCCGAGCCGGCCGCCCAGCCGCCGGGTCAGCGCGGCCTGGTCGCCGACGTCTGGGGCCCCGGCATCGAGGACGAGCCGGATGCCGCCGCGATCATCGGGCCGCTCGCGCCCAGACCGGGCGAGCACCTGATGGCCAACGTCCGGCACAACGCCTTCCTCCGCAGCCACCTCGGGCGGCTGCTGCGCTCCGAGGGGCGCGACCAGCTGATCGTGTGCGGGGTGTACGCGCACCTCGGGATCCTCCTGACGGCCGCCGACGCCTTCATGAACGACATACAGCCCTTCGTCGTCGCCGACGCGGTGGCCGACTTCTCCGCCGAGGAGCACGCCATGGCCCTGCGGTGGGCGGCGCGCAGCGGCGTGGTGTGCACCACCGAGGCCCTCCTGCGCGACCTGCTGCTCGGAAGGGCGGCGCGAGACGTTCACCGGAACGCCTGAGGGCGTACGCGTGACGGGAACCCCGGGGGCGGACCATGACGCTGCCCTCGCACGGATCGAGAGAGACGGAAGAACATGACCGTACGGGTCGCGGTGGCCGGTGCCAGCGGCTACGCGGGCGGGGAGATCCTGCGCCTGCTGTCGGCGCATCCCGGCGTGGAGATCGGCGCGGTGACGGCCCACACCAGCGTGGGCCGGCTGCTGGGCTCCGTACAGCCGCAGTTGTCCGCCTTCGCCGACCGGGAGCTGGTGGAGACCTCCCCGGCTTCGCTGAAGGGCCACGACGTCGTCTTCCTCGCCCTGCCGCACGGCCAGTCGGCCGCGCTGGCGCGGGAGCTGGAGCCCGGCACCCTGGTCGTGGACTGCGGCGCGGACTTCCGGCTGCGCGACCCGGCCGACTGGGAGCGGTTCTACGGCTCCCCGCACGCCGGCACCTGGCCCTACGGCCTGCCCGAACTGCCCGGCGTCCGGGAGGAGCTCAAGGGCGCCACGCGGATCGCCGTACCGGGCTGCTACCCGACCGCGGTCACCCTCGCGCTGTTCCCCGCCTACGCGGCCGCCCTGGTCGAGCCCGAGGCGGTGATCGTCGCCGCCAGCGGGACCTCGGGCGCCGGCAAGTCGCTCAGGACGCAGCTGCTCGGCGCCGAGGTGATGGGCTCCATGAGCCCGTACGGGGTCGGCGGCGGCCACCGGCACACCCCCGAGCTCACGCAGAACCTCTCCCGGGTGGCGGGCGAGCGGGTGACGGTCTCCTTCACCCCGACGCTGGCGCCCATGCCCCGCGGCATCCTGGCGACCTGTTCGGCCCGGCTGCGCCCGGAAGTCGGCGTCGGTGCCGCCGAGGAGCGGGCACGGGCCGCGTACGAGGCCGCGTACGGCGACGAGCCGTTCGTACGGCTGCTGCCGCCCGGGCAGTGGCCCACCACGGCGGCCGTCCTCGGCTCCAACACCGCCCAGGTGCAGATCGCCGTGGACCCCGACGCCCGCAGGCTGGTCTGCGTGAGCGCCATCGACAACCTGACGAAGGGCACCGCGGGTGGCGCGGTGCAGAGCATGAACGTCGCCCTCGGCCTGCCGGAACGGCTGGGCCTGCCCACGAATGGAGTGGCTCCGTGAGCGTGACCGCCGCCCGTGGATTCCTGGCAGCCGGAGTGGCCGCCGGAATCAAGGAATCCGGTGATCCCGACCTGGCTCTGGTGGTGAACCGGGGACCGTCCCGTGCCGCCGCCGGCGTCTTCACCTCCAACCGCGTGCAGGCGGCGCCCGTGCACTGGTCCCGGCGCGTGCTCGCCGACGGCCGGCTCTCGGCCGTCGTCCTCAACTCCGGCGGCGCCAACGCCTGTACGGGACCGGCGGGCGCCGTCGACACCCAGGTGATGGCCGAGCGGACCGCGCTGGCCACGGACACCGCCCCGGACGCGGTCGCGGTGTGCTCCACCGGCCTCATCGGCGTCCGGCTGCCCATGGACCGGATCACGGCCGGCATCGACAGCGCCGCCGGCCTGCTGTCGGCGGAGGGCGGCGAGGACGCGGCCGTCGCGATCAAGACCACGGACTCCGTGCACAAGACCGCGGCCCTGACCCGCGACGGCTGGACGGTCGGCGGCATGGCCAAGGGCGCGGGCATGCTCGCCCCCGGGCTGGCCACCATGCTGGTCGTCCTCACGACGGACGCCGACGTGAGCGCGGAGGTCCTCGATCCGGCCCTGCGCGACGCGGTGCGCACCACCTTCGACCGGGTGGACTCGGACGGCTGCATGTCCACCAACGACACGGTGCTGCTGCTCGCTTCCGGCGCCTCGGGCCTCGTACCGGACGCGGCGGAGTTCACCGGGGCCGTGCGCACCGTGTGCGCGGACCTGGCCCGGCAGCTGGTCGCGGACGCCGAGGGCGCCTCCAAGGAGATCGAGGTGGCGGTCGTCGGCGCGGCCTCGGAGCAGGACGCGGTCGAGGTGGGCCGGTCGGTGGCCCGCAACAACCTCCTCAAGTGCGCGCTGCACGGCGAGGACCCGAACTGGGGCCGGGTGCTGTCCGCGATCGGCACCACCTCCGCCGTCTTCGACCCCGACCGGCTGGACGTGGCGATCAACGGCGTCTGGGTGTGCCGCGACGGGGCGGCCGGCGAGTCGCGGGACAAGGTGGACCTGTCGGGACGCGAGATCACCGTGACCGTGGACCTGCGCTCGGGGGACGCCTCCGCGACGATCTGGACCAACGACCTCACGGCCGAGTACGTCCACGAGAACAGCGCGTACAGCTCGTGAGCGGGGCGGGGATGACAGGTACGGGAACACGTACGGGTGCCGGTGCGGGAACGCTCGTCGGACACCGCCGCGCGGACGAGCGCGCGGCGGCGGCCGGTCCGGCCGCGGCGGACCGGCCCTGGCCGGAGGAGCTCCAAGGGCGCACGGTCGTCGTCAAGTTCGGCGGCAACGCCATGGTGGACCCCTCGCTCCACCGGACCTTCGCCCAGGACGTCGTGGAACTGTGGCACGCGGGCCTGCGGCCCGTCGTCGTGCACGGCGGCGGACCACAGATCAGCGCCATGCTCGACCGCCTCGACCTGGAGGTCCGCTTCGAGGCGGGGCTGCGGGTGACCACGCCGGAGACCATGGACGTGGTCCGCATGGTGCTGACCGGGCAGGTCCAGCGGGAGCTGGTCGGCGCGCTCAACGCCCACGGTCCCTTCGCCGTGGGCATGTCGGGCGAGGACGCGCACACCATGACCGCCGTACGGCGGCCGGCGTGGGTGGACGGCCGGCCGGTGGACATCGGCCTGGTCGGCGAGGTGGTTGACGTGGACCCCGGTACGGTCCGCACGCTGCTGGAGCAGGGCCGCATCCCCGTGATCTCGCCGATCGCGCGGGGCGTGGACGGGGAGGTCTACAACGTCAACGCCGATCTCGCGGCGTCGGCGCTGGCCGTGGCCCTCGGGGCGGAACGGCTGGTGGTCCTGACCGACGTCGAGGGGCTGTACGCGGACTGGCCGCGCAGCACCGAGGTGATCGAACGCCTGACGGCGCGTGAACTGGACGCCCTGCTGCCGGGGCTGGCGAGCGGCATGCTCCCCAAGATGGAGGGCTGCCTGCGGGCCGTACGGGCGGGCGTGGGCCGGGCCCAGGTCATCGACGGCCGGGTGCCGCACGCGCTGCTGGGCGGTGTCTTCACCGAGAGCGGCGCGGGGACCACGGTGCTGCCGGACGAGGAGCCCGCGGACCGGAGCGGGCACGAGAACAACAACGAGCACGAGAACGAGAACGAGAACAAGCACAGTCACGAGCACGAGAACAAGCACGAGTACGAGCACCGCACCGAGGAGCACACCGCGTGAGCGCCGACCCCACCACACCGCTCGCGGACCGCTGGCGGGCGGTGATGATGGACACCTACGGCACTCCCCCGCTGGCCCTGGTCAGGGGCGAGGGCAGCACGGTGTGGGACGAGTCCGGGCGGGCGTACACGGACTTCACCGGCGGGATCGCGGTCAACTCCCTCGGGCACGCGCACCCGGCCGTGGTCGAGGCCGTCCAGGGCCAGGTCGCCCGGCTGGGCCACGTGTCGAACCTGTTCGTCTCCGAGCCCTCGGTCGCCCTGGCGGAGCGCCTGCTGGGGCTGCTGGGGCGGCCTGGGCGGGTGTTCTTCGCGAACTCCGGCGCGGAAGCGGCCGAGGCAGCCTTCAAGATCACCCGCCGGACCGGCCGGACCCATCTGGTCGCCGCCGAGGGCGGGTTCCACGGGCGCACCATGGGGGCGCTGGCCCTCACCGGCCAGCCGGCGAAGCGCGACCCCTTCCTGCCGCTGCCCCCGGAGGTGACGCACGTCCCCTTCGGCGACGCGCGGGCGCTGCGCGCGGCCGTCACCGACCGGACCGCGGCGGTCTTCCTCGAACCGGTCCAGGGCGAGGCCGGGGTCATCCCGGCACCCGAGGGCTATCTGCGGGCCGCCCGCGAGATCACCCGGGCCACGGGCACCCTGCTCGTACTGGACGAGGTGCAGACCGGGATCGGCCGCACCGGCCACTGGTTCGCGCACCAGGCGGAGCCGGGCATCGACCCCGACGTGGTCACCCTCGCCAAGGGGCTGGGCGGCGGGCTGCCCATCGGCGCCGCGGTGGCCTTCGGCCCCGCCGCCGACCTGCTGACCCCCGGCCAGCACGGCACCACCTTCGGCGGCAACCCGATCGCGTGCGCGGCCGGACTCGCCGTACTGGAGACCGTCGAGGCCGAGGGGCTGCTCGCGCACGTCGTACGGGTGGGCGAGCGGCTGCGCGCCGGCATCGAGGGCCTCAAGCACCCGCTGGTCCGTGAAGTGCGGGGCGCGGGGCTGCTGCTGGGCGTGGTCCTCGCCGAGCCGGTGGCCGCGCGGGTCCAGCGGGCCGCGCAGGATGCCGGGTTCCTCGTCAACGCGGCGGGGCCGGCCACCGTACGGCTGGCTCCCGCGCTGACGGTGACGGCGGATCAGGCGGACGCCCTGGTGGGCACGCTGCCCGCGATCCTCGACGCCTGAGCCGCGGTCCGACCGTAGGCCACAGGCCTTGTCCGCGGTTCGGGGCGGGTCCCTCACGGGCCCGCCCCCTCGTCGTCTGCAGGCCGTCGTCTACAGAGCGCGGGCCAGCACGCGGGCGCCCCGGCGCGGGTCGAGGGACTCCGCCCAGGCGGCCGGGGCCAGGCTCGGGGAGGCCGGGCGGAACCCGTGGCTCAGGAACAGCCGGCCGCTGCCGGTGGTCGCGGTGAACAGGGTGTCCAGGGAGCGGTTCCGGGCTGCGGCGAACGCGGCCTGGAGCAGCCGGGCGCCCATGCCCGAGCCCTGGCGGTGCCGGGCCACGCAGAAGTTGTAGAGGACTCCGGTGGCGGGGTGGACCCGGATGCCGAGGCACCCTTCCAGCGTGCCGTCCGGGGCCTGGGCGACGAGGAAGTCGGCCGCCTGGGCGATGTAGAGGGAGAGCGGACGCTCGCGGAGCGCTCCCGCCCTGACGAACGGCCGGGAGAGCGCGGCGAGCGCGGCGCCGTCGTCCGGGCGCGCGGGCCGTACGAAGAACCCGGGGGCGCCGGTCGGACGGGGTGCGAGGGGCGGCAGCGTGGCGAGCGCGGCGGGGCGCGGCGGGGCCGTGATCAAGGCGTTCCTTCCTCGGGTTCCCTCGGGCGCGGAGGACGGCAGGATCGCCGCGTACCCGATGGAACGGTCGAGGTAAGGTTAGCCTCACCTAAGGCTGACGCCAAGTCGCTGCTCCGGCCAGGGGATTCGCACCGGCCGGGCCCGCCGGTCCCTCCGGCCCGTACCCGGGACGGGGTTACCCGCACGCCCTGCCAGGGTAGTCGGCGCTCTCCGGCACCCCGGCCGCGCGCATCCGGCGCAGGACCTCCCCCAGTGCCGCGTCGTCCACGTCCACGGGGACGTTGTACTCCCGGTCGAAGACCATGACCTCGTGCTCGCCCGCCCGCCAGATGACCCAGCGGGGCGGGAACTCGGGGGCCTGCCACAGCGGGAGCAGGCGCTCCAGCGCGTTCGCCTCCGTGCGTGCGTGCACGTCCGTGCACGCGTCCGGGCGCGCCTCCATGTGCGTGTACGTGCTCACAGCTTCTTCCCTTCCGTCGCCTCGCGGCCGTCCACGTAGGTCGCGACGATCTCGATGCCGGCGATCCTGGACGGGTCCACCTGCCGCGGATCGTCCCCCAGGACCACGAAGTCGGCGCGCTTGCCCGGCGTGAGGCTGCCCGCGCTGTCGTCCCACCGGCAGGCGTGGGCACCGGCGACCGTGTACGCGCGCAGCGCCTCCTCCACCGTGACGGCCTCGTCCGGGCCGACGGGCCGGCCGGAGGCGGAGGCCCGCTCGACCATGAACTGGACGGCCCGCAGCGGGGCGCCGTCCGTGACGGGCCGGTCGGAGCTGCCGACGAGCGTGACCCCGTGGTCCAGGAATCCGCGTCCCCGGTACATCCACGGCGCCCGCTCCGCGCCCATCACGGTCGCGTAGTCGTCGCCGAAGGAGTACAGGAACGCGGGCTGGACCACGGCGCTGACGCCCAGGCGGGCGAAGCGCGGCAGCTGGTCGGGGCGGATCAGGCCGGCGTGCTCGATGCGGTGCCGCGCGTCCGGGCGGGGCCGCAGCCGCTGCGCCCGCTCCAGGCCGTCGAGCGCGAGGTCGGCGGCGCGGTCCCCGATGGCGTGGACGGCGAGCTGCCAGCCGGCGAGGTGGCCGTCCACGATGAGGTCGGTGAGGCGGTCGGGGTCGTCCTGGAGCTCCCCGGTGTGGTCCATGCCCGTGTAGGGCTCGGTGAGCGCGGCGGTACGGGCCATCATGCCGCCGTCGGTGTAGATCTTCAGCGCGCCCAGGGACAGCCACTCGTCGCCGAAGCCGGTGCGCAGGCCGAGGTCCAGGGCGCGCGGAATGCCGTCGTCCTGGTGCGCGGCGAGCGGGCGGAGCGTGTCGCCTGCCGCCATGAGCTGGACCCGCAGGGGCAGCCTGCCCTGGTCCCGCAGCAGTTGATAGGCACCGAGTTCCACCGGGCTGTTGCCCAGCAGGCCGCCTCCGATGCCCGCTTCGGCGACGGCGGTCACCCCTTCGGAGAGGCAGACGCGCGCCGCGTGTTCGACGGCGTCGGCGATCTCCGCCTGCGAGTAGGGCAGCCGCAGCCGGCGCGCGGCGGTCATGGCGCTCTCGGCCAGGAAGCCGTCCTGGTGCGGGACGTCGGCGGGGAGCAGGTCCAGTACGGCGCTGCCCACGACCGCGCCGTGCCCCGAGTCGTGCATCAGGAAGACCTTGCGCCCGTGGCTGACCCGGTCGAGCTCGGCGGCGGTCAGGTGACGGCCCATCGCCCGCTGGTCGTACCCCATGACGTCCACCCAGGCGCCGGCGGGCTTGGCCAGGGCGGCCCCCTCGACGACGGCCAGCACGTCCTCGGCGCGCAGACAGGGCTCGACGCTCGCGCTGCTCGCCTTCAGCCCGGTCCACGTCAGGTGGACGTGGCTGTCGATGAACCCGGGCAGCACGGTGGCGCCTTGCAGGTCGATCACCTCGCGGGCCGGCAGCGAGGTCACGGCCTCGTCCAGGCCCACGATCCGGCCCCGCCAGATGCCGAGGTCGTGGGCGACCGGGTGGTCCGGGTCCATGGTCAGGATGCGCGCGTTCGTCAGCCTCGTGCACAGCATGGGGGTTCCCGTCGCTAGAAGAGTGAGTCCGAAGTGGCGTCGTCCGCCCGCCAGGGCGGGCGGGGAGGGGCCAGGCGCGTGCGGCTGCAAGGCGGAGGAGGGAGTCGACGCGGAGCGTCGGCGACCGACGACAACGCCGCAGACGCGCGTGCCTGGCCCCTCCCCGCAGGCGCCACTTCGGACTCACTCATCTAGGAGGTGTCCGGCCCGGTCAGGCGCGTTCGGCGAGCACGGCGTCGTGGGGGGCGGCTTCCGCGTCCTCGGGCGCGTACCGCTTCGGTGCCGCGGGGACCATCAGCGGGGTGCCGGTCTCCGGGTCCTCGATGATGCGGCAGGGCAGCCCGAACACGTCCTCCACCAGTTCGGCGGTCATGATGCTCGCCGGGTCCCCCTCGGCGGCGATCGTGCCGCCGGGCCGCATCACGATGAGGTGGGTGGCGTAGCGGCAGGCCTGGTTGAGGTCGTGCAGGACCGCGACGACCGTGTGGCCCTTGCGGGCGTGCAGTTCGGCGCACAGGTCCAGCACCTCGACCTGGTGGGCGATGTCGAGGAAGGTGGTGGGCTCGTCCAGCAGCAGGATGGAGGTCTGCTGGGCGAGGACCATGGAGAGCCAGACGCGCTGGCGCTGGCCGCCGGAGAGGTCGTCCACGGGCCGGTCGGCGAGTTCGAGCACGCCGGTCTGGCGCATCGACTCGGTGACGGCCTCCTCGTCCTCGGCGGACCACTGCTTGAGCAGCCGCTGGTGCGGGTAGCGGCCGCGGGCCACGAGGTCGCCCACGGTGATGCCGCCGGGGGCGTTGGAGGACTGCGGGAGCAGTCCGAGGCGGCGGGCCACCTCGCGGGAGCGGTACGAGGCGATGGCGGCCCCGTCGAGGTAGACCTGGCCGGCCTTGGGCTTCAGCATCCGTGCGAGCGCCGTCAGCAGCGTCGACTTGCCGCAGGCGTTCGGCCCGATGATCACGGTGAAGGAGCGGTCGGGGATGTCGACGCTCAGGGACGTGGCCACCGTCCGCTGGTCGTAGGACAGCGTGAGGTCCTCTGCGCGCAGCCGGGGCTGCGGCGAGTTGGTTCCAGTCATGCGCGGCTCTTTCGCGACTCGGTGATCAGCAGCCAGATGAGGTACAGCCCGCCGATGGCGCCGGTCGCCGTGCCGACCGGGAGCAGCGCGGGCGCGAAGGCCCGCTGTACGACGAGGTCGCTCAGGAGGAGGAGGAAGGCACCCATCAGGGCGGACGGCAGCAGCGCGGGGCCGGACGACCGGGTGAGCCTGCGGACCACCTGCGGCGCGGCGAGGGCGATGAACCAGATGGGGCCGGTGACGGCGGTGGCGAAGGCGGCGAGGGCGACGCTGATGACGAGGAGGGCCGTACGGGTGCGCGAGACCTCGACGCCGAGCGCGCTGGCGGTGGTGTCGCCCATCTCGACCATGGCGAGGCGGCGGGAGAGGAGGAAGGCGGGCGGCAGCAGGACGGCGAGGGCGAGGCCGATGGCGTTGGCGTGCGTCCACAGCCGGTTCCCCAGGCTGCCCACCAGCCAGGACTGTGCTTCCAGGGCTTCCTGGAAGGTCGCCCGGGTGATCAGGTAGGAGTTGACGGCGAGCAGCAGGGCGCTGACGCCGATGCCGATGACGACCAGCCGGAAGCCCTGGATCCCGCGGCCGATCATGAGGAGGTGGACGGCGAGGGCGGTGGCGAGGCCGCCGGCCAGGGCGCCCAGGGCGATCTGGGTCATGCTGCCGTGCAGCACGATGATCACGACGAGCGCGCCCACGGCGGAGCCGTTGGTGAAGCCGATGATGTCGGGGCTGCCGAGGGAGTTGCGGGTCAGGCTCTGCAGGATCGCCCCGCTCACCGCGAGGGCCGCGCCGACGAACACCGCGGTCAGGATGCGCGGCATGCGCAGGGTGTTGACGACGAAGTCCGCGGCGCCGGAGCCGCTGCCGGTCAGGGCCTGGACGACCTCCCCCACGGAGAGCTGGAAGTCGCCGGTGGTCAGCGTGATGCCGATGAGCACGACGAGCGCGGCGACCAGGAGGGCGGTCACGGCTGCGGTGCGGCCCTGCACGCGCAGCGAGATGCCGCCCACCCGGACGATCCGGCCGCTGACGACGCGGGGGGCGGGGGTCTGCCCGGATCCGGGCACGGAGGCGGCGGAGGCTTTCGTCTCCGGTACGGCGCTCACAGCATGACCAGCTTTCGACGGCGGCACAGCGCGATGAACAGGGGTGCGCCGATGAAGGCGGTGACGATGCCGACCTGCACCTCGCCGGGGGCGCCGAGCACCCGGCCCAGGACGTCCGAGCCGACGAGCAGCACCGGTGCGAGCACCATCGAGTACGCGAACACCCAGCGCTGGTCGGCGCCGACGATGAACCGGGCGACGTGCGGCACGGCCAGGCCGACGAAGCTGATCGGCCCGACGGCGGCGGTGGCGGCGCCGCACAGCAGCATCACGGCGATGGCCGCCAGGACGCGGGTGCGGCCGACGTTCACGCCGAGGGAGCGCCCCATCTGGTCGCCCATGGCCAGGGCGTTGAGGGAGGGGGCGAGGAGGAAGGCGACGACCAGGCCGACGGCGACGAACGGCAGGACGAGCAGCACGATGTCGTAGTACCGGCCCGCGAGGGAGCCGACCGTCCAGAAGCGGAACTGGTCGAAGGCCTCCGGGTCGAAGAGCAGCACGCCCCAGTTGAAGGCGTACAGCACGGCGGTCACCGCCGCTCCGGCGACGACGAGCCGGTCGGGGGTGGCCAGCTTCCGCCCGGAGGAACCGAGGAGGTAGACGCCGACCGAGGCGGCGGCGGCTCCGGCGAGGGCGAACCATACGTAGCCGAGGGGCGAGGCCACACCCACGAAGGCGATGGCGACGACGACGCCCGAGGAGGCGCCCAGGTTGACCCCGAGCAGTCCGGGGTCGGCGAGCGGGTTGCGCGTCAGAGCCTGCATCAGGGCGCCGGACAGCCCGAGCGCCACCCCGACGAGGACGCCGAGCAGGGTGCGCGGTATCCGGTACTGGTGGACGATGACGGAGGCCTGCGACCCGTCGGGGTTCCACAGGAGGTCCCAGGTCGAGGCGAAGGGGATCCCCCGGGAGCCCACCCAGACGCTGACGAGCGAGATCAGGACGAGCGCGCCGAGCGTCACGAGAAGACCGAGGCCGCGCAGGGCCACGGCGGCCCGGCGGGCCGCGGGAACGAAGGGTTCGGCGGGGTCACCGGTCTTGGTTCCGGACGCCGCCTGGGCTTCGACGGACAACGACCACTCCCCTGGCGGCGGAATTCGAGTGCCCCGCGAGCCGCGCGAAGCGTGAACGAGAACATGGCTATGCCGCAGGCGACATGACATGCAATCATTGAACTTAGGTGAGCCTAACCGCACAGTCGCCACGGGGTCAACGCAGGGGCGTGACCTGACAGGATGCCCGGACCGCGGAGTGCCTGCGGGGGCCCGCGGGCACCCTTGGCAGACGCTCAAATTAAGGTAGCCTTACCTAACCATCCTGCCCTGTTCTTCATCCTGCCCTGTTCTTGTGGAGGCGTGCATGCCCGCTGGAAAACCAACGGGAGGCACCGTCCTCCGGAGAGCCCTCGCCGATCAGCGTCGCCGTGTCACCGGAGCATCGCTCCTCGGCATGGCGCACCAGGCGTGCGAAGCCCTCGTCCCGGTCGTCATCGGTCTGGTCATCGACGAGGCGGTGGGGACCGGTTCCTCCGGCGCCCTCCTGCGCTGGCTGCTGGTGCTCGCCGCCCTGTTCTTCATCCTGTCCAACTGCTACCGCAACTCCGCGCGGCTCGCGGAGGGCGCGGGCGAGAGCGCCGCGCACCGGATCCGGCAGGACCTCGCCGCCCGGGTGCTCGACCCGCGGGGCGGCGCCGACAGCGGCCGGCTGCCCGGCGCGCTGACGGCCGTCGCGACCGGCGACGCCCGGCGCGTCGGCTCGGTCGCGTCCGCGCTGCCGTACACGCTGTCCGCGGTCGCCGGTCTGGCGATCAGCGCGGTCGCCCTGCTGCGGATCTCCGTACCGCTCGGCCTGCTCGTCCTCCTCGGCGTACCGCCGATGCTGTGGCTCGGCCACGTCATCAGCCGCCCGCTGGAACGGCGCAGCGAGGCCGAGCAGGAGCACGCCGCCCACGCGTCGGGCGTCGCCGCCGACCTGGTCGCCGGCCTGCGCGTGCTGAAGGGCATCGGCGCCGAGGCCGCGGCGGTCTCCCGCTACCGCGAGACGAGCCGCAGCTCGCTGGCCTCCGCCCTGCGGGCGGCCACCAGCCGGGCCTGGCACGACGGCGCGATCCTCGCCCTGACCGGCATCTTCATCGCGGCCATCGGGCTCGTGGGAGCCCATCTGGCGATGCGCGGCGACATCACCGTGGGTGAGCTGGTCGCGGCCGTCGGCCTCGCGCAGTACCTCCTCGGCCCCTTCCAGCTCCTCACCTACGTCAACGGCGAGTTCGCCCAGGGCCGGGCGTCGGCCGACCGGATCGCCGAGGTCCTCGCGTCGCCGCCCGCCGTCGCGGCCGGTACGGCCACGCTGCCCGACCCGGTCGCCGGAGGGCTCCGGCTGCGCGGTGTCACCCAGGGCGTGCTGCGCGGCGTCGACCTCGACATCGCGCCCGGCACCCTCGTCGGTGTCGTCGCCCGCGACGCGGCCGCCGCGAACGACCTGCTGCTCTGCCTGGGCCGCGAACTCGACCCGGCCGAGGGGACCGTCGAGCTCGACGGCGTACCGCTGACCGAGCTCGGCCCCGACGACGCCCGCCGCGCGATCCTGGTCGCCCACCACGACGCGGACCTCTTCGAGGACAGCCTGCTCGCCAACGTACGCGCCGGCGCCACGGCCACCGAAGCGGCGGACATGGCACCCGCGCTGGCCGCCGCGACGGCGGACGACGTCGCCCAGGCCCTGCCCGAGGGCGTCGACACCGTCCTCACCGAGCGCGGCCGGTCGCTGTCCGGCGGCCAGCGCCAGCGTGTGGCGCTCGCCCGCGCCCTGGCCGCGGACCCGCCGGTCCTCGTCGTCCACGACCCGACCACCGCCGTCGACACCGTCACCGAGGCCCGGATCGCCGCCCGGCTGCGGGACCTGCGCCGGGGCCGCACCACGGTGCTCGTCACCACCAGTCCCGCGCTGCTCGCCGGAACCGACGTCGTGATCATGCTCGACGACGGCCGGGTGGCCGCCGAGGGCAGCCACCCGGAGCTGGTCGCCGCCCACGAGACGTACCGCTCGGCGGTGCTGGCATGACGGCCGCCCAGGACCGGGACCCCCTGGACCCACGACCGCTGGACTCTCAACCGCTGGACTCTCAACCGCTGGACCGAGACGCGAAGGACGAAGGACCGACGATGAGCGGACCCGGCACACCCGAACGCGAGCTCCTGCCCACCGCCACCGGCGCCCGGACCTTCGCCGTCGTACGCGAACTCCTGCGCCGGCACCGGCTGCTGGCGTTCGGCGCGGTGACCGTCCTCGTCCTCGGCACGGCCATCGGGCTGCTGACCGCGCCGCTGCTCGGCCGGATCGTGGACCTGGTGGTGGACAAGCGCGGCGAATCCGCGCTGACCGTGCCGATGATCCTCCTGCTGGTGGTCGCCGTCGCCCGCGGCGTGGCCACGGCCATCGGCAAGTCCCTGGTGGCCAGGCTCGGCGAGACGGTCCTCGCCGACCTGCGCGAGCGGTTCATCGCGCGGGCGCTGCGGCTGCCGCTCGAACGGGTCGAGAAGGCCGGTTCGGGCGACCTGACCTCGCGCGTGACGGGCGACGTCACCCTGATCGCCAGGGCCGTTCGGCAGGCCCTGCCCGAGTTCGCCAACGCCTTCCTCACCATCGTCCTGACGCTGGTGGGCCTCGCCGTCCTCGACTGGCGCTTCCTGGCCGCCGTCCTGCTGGCCGTCCCGGTGCACATCCTCACGGTCCGCTGGTACATCCCGCGCGCCGCGAGCATCTACGCCGCCCACCGGGTGGCGACCGGAGCCCTCCAGCACCAGCTGCTCGACAGCGTCGGCGGAGTCCGTACCGTGCGGGCCTTCCGCCTGGGCGGGCGCCACGAGGAGCTGCTCGAACAGCGGTCGCAGACCGCCGTGGACCTCGCGGCGCGCGGCATGCGTCTGGTCTCGGGCTTCTTCTCCCGTCTGAACATCGCCGAGTTCATCGGCATGACGGCGATCCTCGTCACCGGCTTCTTCCTCGTCGACAACGGCTCGGCGAGCATCGGTACGGCGACCGCGGCCGCGCTCTACTTCCACGGCCTGTTCAACCCGATCAACGCCGCGCTGTTCCTCATCGACGACGCCCAGTCCGCCGGGGCGAGCCTCGCCCGTCTCGTCGGCGTGTCGAGCCTGCCCGCCGAACGGGAGCCCGACGTCCGGGCCGCCGCACCGGTCGACGGCTCGGTCAAGGTGTTCGGCCTCGGCCACGCGTACGTGGACGGCCACCCGGTGCTCAGCGAGGTCGACCTGGAGGTCCGGGACGGCGAGCGCGTCGCCCTGGTGGGCGCCAGCGGCGCCGGCAAGACCACGCTCGCCAAGCTGATCGCGGGCGTCCACGACCCGGCGACCGGTTCGATCTCCCTGGGCGGCGTGGACTCCCGCGAGCTGGGCCCCGCCGGGGTCCGGCAGGCGGTCACCCTGATCAGCCAGGAGGTCCACGTCTTCGCGGGCCCGCTCTCCGAGGACCTGCGGCTGGCCCGCCCCGGGGCGACGGACGAGGAACTGCGCGCCGCGCTGGCCCACGTCGACGCCCTGCAGTGGGTCGACGCGCTGCCCGAGGGGCTGGCCACGGTCGTGGGCGAGGGCGGCCACCGGCTCACGGTGACCCAGGCGCAGCACCTCGCGCTCGCGCGCCTCGTCCTCACGGACCCGCCCATCGCGATCCTGGACGAGGCCACCGCCGACGCCGGCAGCGCGGGCGCCCGCGTACTGGAAACCGCCGCGCTGCGCGCCCTGGAGGGCCGTACGGGCCTGATGGTCGCCCACCGGCTCCCGCAGGCGGCGACCGCGGACCGCGTCGTCGTCCTGGAGCAGGGGCGGGTCGTCGAGACGGGCACCCACGCGGAACTCGTCGCGGCGGGCGGCCGTTACGCGGAGCTCTGGTCGGCGTGGTCCGACAGCCGGCGGGAACCTGCGGTCCAGGCCTGACCCGTATCTCCCTCTGCAGAAGGCTCTCGCCCGGTACTCCGGGCGGGAGCCTTCTGCCGTCCCGGGCCGCCCCCTCGCCTGCGGCGCCGTTGCACGGGGCTCCGCCCCGGACCCCGCGCCTCAAACGCCGGCGGGGCTGGGTTTGGCTCTGGGTGTGGGGCGGTGCCCCGCCGGAGGATCTCCTCGGCTCGCGCACCGAGCCCCCGCTACGAGAGCCCGGCCGGGGTTGCGCGCTCGTCCTGCGGGGACCCTCCGGCGTGTCCCCACCCCACGGACCGGCTCTGGAGGGGAGGCCAGATCAAGCCCCGCCGGCGATTGAGGCGCGGGGTCTGGGGCGGAGCCCCAGGAAGCCCCGGCGCAGCCGAGCCTCGCCCGCCCCGGCCCGGATACGCGGACGCCGCCGCCCCTGGAGAACCTTCTCCACGGGCGGCGGCGTCAAGGCCCGCTAGCGGTCAGCCCTGCTGGGCGGCCAGGCTCGCCGGGCGCAGGTCCGTCCAGTTCTGCTCGACGTACGAGAGGCACGCCTCGCGCGTGTCCTCGCCGAAGGCGGTCCGCCAGCCGGCGGGGACCTCCGCGAAGGACGGCCACAGCGAGTGCTGGTTCTCATCGTTGACCAGGACAAGGAAGCGGCCCTGCGGGTCCTCGAACGGGTTGGTGGTCATGCGTTGTCACTCCTCGTGGACATGGCGGTGAACAGCTCCGAGAGCGGCTGCTGCGGGTCGGCTGCCACGGTGCGCAGCAGCCTCTGGAGTTCGTCGGCGAGCCGCCGTGCCTTGGCGGTGCCGAGCAGGTCGGTCGCGTGGATCAGGCCGCAGTGGACGGGGCCGTCCCCCTGCGGTTCGTAGAAGCTGAGGGTCAGCTGGGCACGGGTCGAGCCGGTCGGAACGGCGTCCAGGGAGCCGATCCCGCCCTCCAGCTGCTCCAGGTCCGCCTGTTCATGGTGGATCACCATGACCTGCGGGCCCTGCGCGGGCAGTCCGGCCGCCCGGACGACCTCCTCGAAGGGGACTTCCTGGCGGTCGAGGGCGCTGAGCGTGGTCTCCCGTACGCGGGACAGCAGTTCCGCGAACGTCGGGTCGCCCGCCGTGTCGGTGCGCAGCACGACCGTGTTGAAGAAGCAGCCCACCAGGTCGGCCAGCTGGTCGTCCGTACGGCCGGCGACCATCGTACCGATGGGCAGGTCCGTGCCCGCACCGTGGGCGGTGAGCACCGCCGCCAGGGCGGAGTGCAGCACCATGAACATGCTCGTGCCGGTCGCCCGGGCGAGCTCGTCCACGGCCGCGTGCAGCCGCTCGTCGAGGACGAAGCCGACGTGGTCCGCTCCCGCGGAGGACGAGCGCGGGCCGTCCGCCGGAAGGGCCAGTGCGGCCGGTACGTCCTTGAGCGTCTCGCGCCACCAGGCGAGCTGCCGGCCGCCCCGGCTGTCCGGGTCGTCCAGGTCGCCGAGGACCTCGCGGGCCCACTGGGCGTAGTCGGCGTACGAGACCGGCAGCGGCTGCCAGGCGGGTGCCCGGCCGTCCGTCCGGGCCGCGTACGCCGCGGTCAGGTCGCGGAACAGCGGGACGACCGACCACTCGTCGACCACCAGGTAGTGCATGGTCAGCAGCAGGGCCTGCTGCCCATCGGCGGCCGTCAGCAGGTGGGCAGCGAGCGGAGCCGCGCGGTCCGGCTCCGGTGCCCCGGCGGCCAGTTCGGCCAGGCGGGCCTCCAGGTCCTCGCACGTCTCCCGGATCAGGGCCGGGGCCGCGGCGGCCCGGTGGTGCAGGACGCCGTCCAGTTCCGTGAACGCCGTGCGGAGCGGCTCGTGACGGGCCGCCACGTCGGCGAGCGCGGCGGACAGGGCGTCCGCGTCCAGGCCGCCGGGCGAGCGCAGGACGAGCGCGTGGTCGAAGCCCCCGTGGCGGCGGAAGGCGTCCCAGTGCCAGCGCTGGACGGGCGCCGCGGCCGGCGTGTCCGGGCGCTCGGCCGCCGGGCTCAGGGCCGGGCGGGCCGACGCCGCGCCCTTCAGTTTGCCCTCGATGCCGGCGACGGTCAGCGCGTCGAAGACGTCGCGGATGCTCAGCTCCGCCCCGAACTCGGCGCGGATGCGGCCCAGGAGCCGCATCGAGGCCATGGAGTGGCCGCCGAGCGCGAAGAAGTTGTCGTGGACGCCGACCTTCTCCAGCTTGAGGATCTCGCAGAACAGCTCGGCGAGCCGGGCCTGCGTCGCGTTGGCCGGCAGCGCGTCGCCGGTCATCGCGGCCCAGTCCGGCGCCGGCAGCGCCTTGCGGTCCAGCTTGCCGTTGGGCGTCAGCGGCAGCGGGCCGTCCAGCGGGACGACGAGGGCCGGGACCATGTACTCGGGCAGCAGCCCGGCCACATGGGCGCGCAGCTCCTGCGGGTCCAGCTCGCCCGTGTCCGGTACGGCGTAACCGACGAGGCGCACGATGTCGCCGTCGCGGTCGGGCAGTACGGCGACCTGGGCGACCGACGGGTGCGAGGCGAGGGCCGCCTCGATCTCGCCGAGCTCGATCCGGAAGCCGCGCACCTTCACCTGGGTGTCGACGCGGCCGAGGAAGTCGAGGTTGCCGTCGGCGAGCCAGCGGGCGCGGTCACCCGTGCGGTACATGCGGGTGCCGGGGGCGCCGAAGGGGTCGGCGACGAAGCGTTCCGAGGTCAGCCCCGTCTTGCCGAGGTAGCCGCGGGCCAGGCCGCGGCCGGACACGTACAGCTCGCCCACCACGCCCGGCGGGACCGGGCGCAGGGTGTCGTCCAGGACGTAGCAGCGGGTGTTGGGGTCGGGCCGGCCGATGGGGACGCGGCTGCCGGGCCGGCCTCCGTGCTCGCGGGCGGGCCACAGCGTGGAGTTGACCGTCGCCTCGGTGAGCCCGTACGCGCAGATCAGGTGGGCCGTGGCGCCGAAGCGCTCGAACAGGTCCGGCGGCACCGTCTCCGTACCGACGAGGACGGTGGAGCCCTCGGGCAGTTCGCAGCCCGCGGGCAGCGCCGACACCAGGGACGGCGGCAGGATCATGTGGCTGATCCGCTGGTCCGCGAGGAAGTCGGTGAGCTCGGGGCCCGCGACCCGGGCCTCGTCGGTGATGAGGACCAGGCGCCCGCCGTTGCACAGGGCCATGGCCAGCTCGAAGGCGAAGACGTCGAAGCCGATCGAGGCGAACTGCAGGACCCGGCTGTCGGAGTCCAGGCCCATCCGGTCCACGGCGGTGGCCACGAGGCTGGAGATGCCCTCGTGCGGGACGACGACGCCCTTGGGGCGGCCGGTCGAACCCGAGGTGTAGATCACGTACGCGGCCTGGTCGAGGCCCACCGGCCCGCCCGCGAGGGCGGATTCGGGCAGCTCGGCCAGCTCGGCGGCGGTCTGCGGGGCGTCGAGCAGCACCAGCGGTACGCCCTGTGCCTCGGGGATCTTCCCCGCGACGGGCTCGGTGCCGACGACCAGGCCCGCGCCCGAGTCCTCGATCATGTACGCCAGCCGGTCGGCGGGGTGGGCCAGGTCGAGGGGCAGGAACGCGGCGCCCAGCTTGAGCGCGGCGAGCACCGTGGCGACCATGTCGACCGAGCGGGGCACGGCCACGCCGACCACGCTCTCGGCGCCCACTCCGTGGGCGGCCAGCAGCCGGGCGATCCGGTTGGACCGGGCGTCCAGCGCCTCGTACGTCACCGAACGGGCGCGGTCGACGACGGCGACCGCGTCGGGCCGCTCGGCGAGCCGCCGCGCGAACAGGGCCGGGAAGGTCTCCTCCTCGACCTCGCGGGGGGCGCCGTTGAAGCCCTCCAGGACCAGCCGGCGCTCGTCGTCCGCGAGGATCTCCGCCTGGGAGACGGGGCGCCCGGGTGCGGCGACCAGGGCCGCGGCGAGCGTCCGGAGGCGCTCGCCGAGGCGGTCGGCGGTCGCGTGGTCGAAGAGCTCGGTGGCGAACTCCAGGCGGCAGCCCAGGGAGCCCGCGCCGCCGTCGGCGGGCGTGTGCTCGGTGAAGCTGAACACCAGGTCGAACTTGGCCGAGCTGATGCGGAACGGCACGTAGTCGGCGCGCAGGCCGGGCAGTTCCAGCCCGTCGCCCGTGCGGGCGTGGTAGCCGACCATCACCTGGAACAGCGGGTTCCGGGACAGCGAGCGGGTCGGGTTGAGCTTCTCCACGACCGACTCGAACGGCACGTCGGCGTGCGAGAACGCCGCGAGGTCGGTCTCCCGGACCCGGCTGAGCAGCTCGGTGAAGCTGGGGTCGCCGCTCAGGTCGGTGCGCAGCACGAGGGTGTTGACGAAGAAGCCGACCAGGTCGTCCAGCGCTTCGTCGCCGCGGCCCGCGATGGGCGAGCCGAGGGGGATGTCCGTGCCGGCGCCCATGCGGTGGAGCAGGGCGGCCACGGCCGCGTGCACCACCATGAACATGCTGGCGCCGCTCTCGCGGGCGAGCCGCTTGAGGCCCTCGTGGACGTCGCCGTCGAAGGCGATGTCCAGTTCGGCGCCGGTGAACGCCGGCCGGGCCGGGCGCGGCCGGTCCGTGGGCAGTTCCAGCTCCTCGGGGGCGCCGTCCAGGGTGGTGCGCCAGTACTCCAGCTGCCGGGCGGCGAGGCTGTCCGCGTCCGCCGGGTCGCCGAGCAGGCGGTGCTGCCACAGGGCGTAGTCGGCGTACTGCACGGGCAGCGGCTCCCACTGCGGGGCGCTGCCGCCGGCGCGGGCCGCGTAGGCGGCTGCCAGGTCGCGCAGGAACGGACGGTCCGACCACTCGTCGGTGGTGATGTGGTGCAGCAGCAGGACGGCGACGTGGTCCTCCGGCGCCAGCTCCACGATCGTGGCGCGCAGCGGGAGTTCGGCGGCGAGGTCGAAGGGCCGGTTGACGGCCGCGTCGACGATGCCGGGCACCTCGTCCTCGGTGGCGCGCAGGCGCTCCACGACGGGCCGCGCCCGCTCCGCGGGCAGCACCCGCTGGACGGTCTGGCCGTCGCCCTCCACGAACACCGTCCGCAGGGCCTCGTGCCGGGCCGTGACGTCGGCGAGGGCGGCTTCCCACGCATCGGTGTCGAGGGCCCCGTGCAGGCGCATGACCAGCGGGAAGTTGTACGCGGCGGAGGAGCTCTCGATCTGCTGGATGACCCACAGCCGCTGCTGGGCGTGGGAGAGCGGCAGCTCGTCGGGCCGCTCGCCGGCGGTCAGCGCCGGGCGGGCGGCGCCGCCGGAACGGGCCGCGCGCTCGACCAGCTCGGCGACGGTGGGCGCCTCGAACAGGTCGCGGATGGCGAGTTCGGCGTCGAGAGCGGTACGGGCCCGGCTGACGAGCCGGGTGGCCAGCAGCGAGTGGCCGCCCAGCTCGAAGAAGTCGCTGTCGATGCCGACGCTGCCCTCGGGCAGGCCGAGCACCTCGGCGTAGAGGGCGCAGAGCGTCTCCTCCCGCGGGGTGCGGGGGGCGCGGCTGGTGCCCGTACCGGCGAAGTCGGGGGCGGGCAGGGCGCGGACGTCCAGCTTGCCGTTGACGGTGAGCGGCAGGGTGGCGACGGGCACGAGCGCCGACGGGACCATGTAGTCGGGCAGTCCGGCCTTCAGGTGCTCGCGCAGCCGCTGGAGCAGGTCCTCCCCGGCCTCCCCGGCCGCCGCGGCGTCCTCGGGTGCGAAGTAGCCGACCAGGCGCTTGGTACCGGTGCTCTCGTTGACGACGACGGCCGCGTGGGCGACCTCGGGGTGCGCGGAGAGGGCCGCGGCGATCTCGCCCAGCTCGATGCGGTAGCCGCGGATCTTCACCTGGTCGTCGGTCCGGCCCAGGAAGTCGAGCAGGCCGTCGGTCCGCTGGCGGACGAGGTCGCCGGTGCGGTACATCCGCTCGCCCGGCGCGCCGAAGGGGTCCGCGACGAACCGCTCGGCACTCAGCGCGGGGCGGTCGTGGTAACCGCGGGCCAGGCCGGTGCCGGCGATGTAGAGCTCGCCGGGGCAGCCGGGCGGGACCGGGCGCAGCATGGCGTCCAGGACGTAGGCGCGGGTGTTGCGGATGGGCATGCCGACCGTGGGGGTGGCGCTGTCCGCCGTCGAGCCGCCGAGGGTGTTGATGGTGTACTCGGTCGGGCCGTACAGGTTGTAGCCGTAGGTGCCCTCGGTACGGCGCAGCGTCGTCCACACGGTGTCGGACACGGCCTCGCCGCCGAGCAGGACCAGCGCGGGGCGGTGCTTGCCCGCCGGCTCGTCCCTCTCCAGGAGGCCCTCCTCGATGAGGAGCTGGGCGTACGTCGGGGTCACGTTGACCACGTCGACCTGGTGCCGGTCGCAGTAGGCGACCAGCGCCTCCGCGTCGCGGCGCAGCTCCTCGTCGCAGACGTGGACCTCGTGGCCCTCTACGAGCCACAGGAGCTCTTCCCACGACATGTCGAAGGCGAAGGACACGGTGTGCGCGATGCGCAGCCGGCGCCCGCCGGCCGAGGCGATGGCCGGGTCGAAGATCTCCTTCTGGTGGTTGAGCTGCATGTTCGTCAGGCCCCGGTAGGGGGTGACGACGCCCTTGGGCCGGCCGGTGGAGCCGGAGGTGTAGATGACGTACGCCGGGTACTCCAGGCGGCCTTCCACGTCGTGGGCGAACGCCGGGCGCTCGGCGTCGGTGATCTCGCCGCCGGGCAGGGCGGCCAGTTCGGCGGCGACGGCCTCGTCGTCCAGGAGGAGTTCGGGGGCCACCGGGCCGCTGTCGCCGCGCAGGGTCGGGGCGACGGCCGCGGTGGACACCAGGCACAGGGGACCGGTGTCCTCGGCCATCAGCCGCAGCCGGTCGGCCGGGTGGTCCAGGTCGAGCGGCAGGTAGGCGGCGCCGGTCCGCAGGACGGCGAACAGCGCGGCCACCATGTCGATGGACCGGGGCAGTGCCAGCGCGACGACCTTCTCCGGCCCGGCGCCGCGGGCCAGGAGCAGGCGGGCGATCCGGTTGATGTGCGCGTCCAGCTCGGCGTACGTCAGGGCGCGCTCGCCGAAGACCAGCGCGACCGCGTCCGGCGTGCCGGCGACCTGGGCCGTCAGCATGTCGGCGATGGTCTCGTTCGGCACGGGCTCGCGGCTGCCGGCCCACTCGGCCGTCAGGGCGGCCCGCTCCGGCGGGAGCAGCAGGTCCACGCCGACGGTACGGGCGGACGCGGCGTCCGGGGCGGCGAGGAGCTCGCCGAACCGCTCCAGGACGGTCGTGAACCGGTCCAGGATCGTGGTCGCGGCCTGCGCGTCGAACAGGTCGGGCCGGGCCGCCAGGGTCACGCGCAGCCTGGTCTCGGGCGTGACGATCAGGGTGAGCGGGAAGTGCGTGCCGTCGACGTTGGAGACGTCGGTGATGCCGTAGCGCTGGCGGAGCGCCGCGGCGCGGTCCTCGCCGTCGGCGGAGCGGAGCACAAAGAGCGTGTCGAACAGGCGGCGGTGGCCCGTCTCCTGCTGGAGGGTGCCGAGGCCGACGTACTCGTACGGCATGACGCCGGCGCGCTCGGACTGCATGCGGCGCAGCAGGGCGAGCAGCGGCTCGTCCGGGGTGAAGGCGATCCGGGCCGGGATGGTGTTGAGGAACATGCCGATGATGCCGGCGACGTCTCGGACGTCCGCGGGGCGGCCGGCGACGGCGGTGCCGAAGGCGACGTCGCCACGGCCGGTCATCGCGGAGAGGACCAGGCCCCAGGCGGCGTTGAGCACGGTGTTCAGGGTGAGGCCGTGCTGCCGCGCCAGGGTGCGCAGCCGGTCGCTGGTCTCGCGGGTCAGCACGGCGTCGAAGTCGGCCGGGATGACCGGGCCCGCGTCGCGGCCCGTGGGGGCGACGAGGGTGGGCTCGTCGAAGCCCGCGAGCGCGTCGCGCCACGCGCCGAGGGCCTGGGCCGTGTCCTGCTGGTCCAGCCACTCCAGGTAGTCCCGGTACGAGCCGGGGGCGGGCAGGCCGGCGCTCTCGCCGGACCGCTCGTACAGCGTGAACAGTTCCTCCAGGAACAGCCACGCGGACCAGCCGTCCCACAGGATGAGGTGGTGGGTGACGACGAGCCGGTCGCGGCCGTCGGCGAGCCGGATCAGCTGGAGGCGGCACAGGGGCGGCGCCGACAGGTCGAAGCGCTTGCGGCGGTCGGCGGCGAGCAGTTCCTCCATGCGGGAGTGCTGCTCGTCGGCGGACAGCCCGGACAGGTCGGTCTCCAGTACGGGGATCTCGGCGCCGTCCGCGATGAACTGCACGGGCCGGGGCAGTCCGTCGCTGGTGAAGCCGGCGCGCAGGCTGGCGTTGCGCTCCAGGATCGCCCGGCAGGCGGCGCGCAGCCGGTCCGCGTCCAGCCGGTGGTCGAGGTCCAGGGTCTCCTGGGACAGGTAGACGTCGAGAGCGTCGCCCGCGTCGTAGGTGGCGTGGAAGTACATGCCCTCCTGGAGCGGGGAGAGCGGCCAGATGTCGGCGACGGGCAGCCCGGCGGCGGCCTCGACGCGGGCGGTCTCCTCCGCGGAGAGCTCCAGTCCGCCGAGCGGGGCGGGGGCCGGGGGCTCCTGCGCCGGCGCGGCGGCGGTCAGCTGGGCCAGCAGCGCCTGCAGGGCAGGATCGACCGCTGCGCCGGACTGCTGCTGGAGGGCGAGCACGGCCTGCAGGGCCGCGGCCGCCTGCCCGGCGTCGGTGGCGGACACGGTCACGCCGGCGGCGGGCGCGGCGGGGCCGGCCGGGGCGGCGGGAGCGGTCTCTTCGGGCGCGCTCGCGGCCGCCGCGGCGAGCGCGGCGGGCGTGCGGTGCTCGAACACATCGCGCGGGCTGATGGTCAGTCCCCTTTCACGGGCCCGGGTGGCGACGGAGATCGAGGTGAGGCTGTCGCCGCCGAGCACGAAGAAGTCGTCGTCGGCGCCGACCCCGGTCATGCCGAGGACGTCGGTGAAGATCTCGCACAGGGCGCGTTCCCGCTCGTCGCGGGGTGCGCGGCCGCCGGCCCGGGGGGCGACGGACGGCGAGGGCAGGGCGTTCTGGTCGAGCTTGCCGCTGGGCGTCAGCGGGATCTCGTCGAGGGCCGTGAGGGCAGCCGGCACCATCGCCGCGGGCAGCGCCGCGGCGAGCTCCCGGTGCAGGGCCTCGGCGTCCAGGGCCGTGCCCGGGGCGGGGACGGCGTAGCCGAGGAGGGCTCCGTCGCGGACGATCACGGCGGCGCGGGCGACACCGGGCAGGGCGGCCACGGCCGCCTCGATCTCGCCCAGTTCGACGCGGTTGCCGCGGATCTTGACCTGCCGGTCGGTGCGGCCGAGGTACTCGACGGCGCCGTCGGCGCGGCGCCGGACCAGGTCGCCGGTGCGGTACATGCGCTCGCCGGGCCCGCCGAACGGGTCGGCGACGAACCGCTCGGCGGTCAGGCCGTGCCGGTCGTGGTAGCCGCGGGCCAGCTGGACGCCGGCGAGGTACAGCTCGCCCGGTACGCCGTCCGGGACGGGGCGCAGGAAGGAGTCCAGCACGTACAGCCGGGTGTTCCACACGGGCCGGCCGATGGGCACGGCGAGCTCGGTGCCCCCCTCGTAGGGGAAGTACGTGACGTCGACGGCCGCCTCGGTGGGCCCGTACAGGTTGTGCAGCGGTACGGGGGCACCGCCCTGGCGGGAGGTCAGCTCGTGCCAGCGGCGGGCGTCGGGGCCGGTGAGGGCCTCGCCGCTGCAGAAGACGCGGCGCAGGCTCGCCGCCCAGTCCGGGGCGCCGGGGGCGGCCTCCATGACCTGGACGAACGCCGCCAGCATCGACGGCACGAAGTGCATCGTGGTGATCCGCCGGGTGCGGATCAGGTCGGCGAGGTAGGCGGGGTCGCGGTGGCCGTCCGGCCGGGCGAGGACGACGGTCGCGCCCTCGACGAGGGCCCAGAAGAACTCCCAGACGGACACGTCGAAGCTCGACGGGGTCTTCTGCAGCACGCGGTCACCGGCGGTGAGCCCGTACTCGCCCTGCATCCAGGCCAGGCGGTTGACGATCGCCCGGTGGGTGACGGCGACGCCCTTCGGGCGCCCGGTGGAGCCGGAGGTGTAGATCAGGTAGGCGGGGTGGTCGGGTCCGGCGGGCGCACCCGCCGTGCCGGCGGCGCCGGTGGTGTCGGCGGCCTCTTCGTCGCGGTCCACCAGGACATGGGCGAGACCGGGCACGTCCGGCAGCCGGCCGGCCGCGTCGGCGGTGGTCACGACGGTACGGGCGCCCGAGTCGGCCAGCATGAACGCGACCCGGTCGGCGGGGTAGTCGAGGTCCAGCGGCAGGTAGGCGGCGCCCGCCTTGTGCACGCCGAGCAGGGCGACCATCAGCTCCGCGGAGCGGGGCACCGCGACCGCCACGAACTGCTCGGGGCCGGCGCCGCGGGCCCGCAGGCGCCGGGCCAGCGCCTCGGCGCGCCGGTCGAGTTCGGCGTAGTCGAGGGTGGTGTCCTCGAAGACGACGGCCGGGGCGCCGGGGGTCCGCGCCACCTGGGCGGCGAAGAGCGAGGCGAGGGTGGCGTCCGCGCCGGGCAGGGTGCGCGCCGTGGCGTTCAGCGCGGTGAGCTGCTCCTGCTCGCGGCCGGACAGCACCGCGACCCGGGCGACCGGGCGGGCGGGGTCGGACACGAGGGTCTGGAGCAGCGCCTCGAAGCGGTGGGCGACGGCCGCGACGGCCGGCTGGTCGAGCCGGGTCGCGTCGTACTTGAACCGCAGCGACAGCTGGGCGCCGCCGGGCTCGACGATCAGCGCGAGCGGGTAGTGCACGGCGTCGAAGACCTCGGCGCCGGTGACGCGCAGCGCCTGCGCGTCCTGCTCGGCGGACAGGTCGCCGGAGGGGTAGTTCTCGAAGACCACGAGCGTGTCGAAGAGTTCCCCGCCGCCCGCGATCCGCTGGATCTCGGCGAGCCCGAGGTGCTGGTGGTCCAGCAGGGCCGCGTGCTCGTCCTGGACGCGCAGCAGCAGCTCGGCGAGGGCCTCGTCCGGGCGCAGGGAGACCCGGACCGGGACGGTGTTGATGAACAGGCCCACGGCCGCGTCCAGGCCCTCGACCTCGGTGGTGCGGCCCGAGACGGTGGTGCCGAAGACGACGTCCCGGCTGCCGGTCAGGCCGCCGAGGAGCAGGGCCCAGGCGCCGTGCACGACGGTGCTGAGGGTGAGGCCGTGGCTGCGGGCGCGGGCGGTCAGGCCGGCGGTCAGCGACTCGGGCAGCCGGACGTCCACGTCCTGGGGGACGGCGAGGGGTACGAGTCCCCCGTCGTCCGGGCAGGCGGCCGTGCCCGCGGCCGGCTCGAGCAGCCGGGTGGGCTCGTCCAGACCGGCCAGCGCATGCTGCCACGCGCCGCGCGCGGCGTCGCGGTCCCGGCCGGCCAGCCACGCCAGGTACGGCTGCGGGGCGGGCGGCTCGGGCAGCGCCTCGCCCTGGTAGGCGGCGGTCAGCTCGCGCAGCAGGACGGAGACCGACCAGCCGTCGGCGATGATGTGGTGGAGGGTCAGCAGCAGCCGGCTGCGCTGCCCGTCCTTGATCAGGGTGGCGCGCATGAGCGGCGGCCGGCCGAGGTCGAAGCGCTCGGCGCGGTCCTGCCGCAGGACGTCCTCCAGCGGGGTGCGGGCCGTGTCGGCCTCGCTCCAGGGCAGGGCCGCGTGGCCCGGTATCCGCTGGACGACCTGGCCGCCGGGCAGCTGGCGGAACGAGGCGCGCAGCAGCGGGTGCCGGTCGAGCATCAGCTGGAGGGAGCGGCGCAGCCGCTCGGGGTCGACCTCGCCCTCCAGGTCGAGGAGCTCCTGGACGACGTACAGGTCGCCGGCGGCCTGGTCGAACTCCGCGTGGAAGAAGAAACCTTCCTGGAGCGGCGAGACGGGCAGGGCGTCCTCGTCGAGCTCCACCGCCGGGGCCGCCGGCGCGGCGGCCGGGGCCTCGCCCGCCGTCCTGGCGAGCGCCGCGACGGTGCGCTGGCGGAACACGTCGCGCGGGGTGATCGCCAGCCCCGCCTCGCGGGCGCGGTTGACCATCTGGATGGCGACGATGCTGTCGCCGCCCAGCTCGAAGAAGCTGTCGTGGACGCCGACCGACGGCAGGCCGAGCACGTCGGCGAAGAGCCCGGCGAGCGCGGTCTCGGCGGGGGTGGTGGGCGCGTCGCCGCCCACGGTCGCGGTCCACTGGGGCTCGGGCAGGGCCCGGGTGTCGAGCTTGCCGTTGGGCGTCAGCGGCAGCGGCCCGTCGAGGCGGACGACCGCGGAGGGGACCATGTAGTCGGGCAGCGCCTCGGCGATCCGGGTGCGGGCCTGCGCCACGGAGGCGTCGGCGTCCGTACCGGCCTCGGCGACGAGGTAGGCGACGAGCCGCTTGGCGCTCCGGTGGTCCTCGCGGACCAGGACGGCGGCCTGGGCGATGCCCGGGCAGGCCATCAGGAAGCTCTCGACCTCGCCGGGCTCGATCCGGTGGCCGCGGATCTTGATCTGGCCGTCGGAGCGGCCCAGGAACTCCAGGTTGCCGTCGGCGGCCCAGCGGACGCGGTCGCCCGTGCGGTACATGCGCCCGCCCGGCTCGGCGGCGTACGGGTCGGCGACGAAGCGCTCGGAGGTGAGCCCGTGCCGGCCGAGGTAGCCGCGGGCCAGGCCGCGCCCGGCGACGTACAGCTCGCCCTCGGCGCCGACGGGCACCGGGCGCAGCGCCGCGTCGAGCACGTAGGCGCGGGTGTTGGGGTCGGGCTCCCCGATGGGCGCGGGGCCCGGGCGGTCCGCCTCCGCCAGCCACAGGGTGGAGTTGACGGTCGCCTCGGTGAGGCCGTACGCGACGACGACCTGGAGCCGGCCGGCCCAGCGGGCGATGAGCTCGCTGGGCACCGCTTCGGTGCCGACGATCAGGACGGCGCCGTCGGGCAGGTCGCAGTCCTGCGGCAGCGCCGAGACGAGCGACGGCGGCAGGATCATGTGGGTGGCGCGGTGGCGCGCGATGTAGTCGGTGAGGGCGGCCCCGGCGACGCGGCGCTCGGAGGGGACGACGATGATCCGGCCGCCGACGCACAGCGACATGATCAGGTCCCAGACCGTCACGTCGAAGCCGACGGACGCGAACTGCACCACGCGGCTGCCGGAGGTGATGCCGATGCGGTCGGTGGCCGTGGCGACGAGGCTGCCGACGCCGTCGTGGGAGACGACGACGCCCTTGGGCCGGCCGGTGGAGCCGGAGGTGTAGATGACGTACGCGGCCTGGTCGAGCGCGATGGGCAGGCCCGGGTCGGAGGCGTCGAGCGCGGCGCACTCGGCCGCCACGGCCGGGTCGTCCAGCAGCAGGTGGGAGACGCCGGGGGCGTCCGGCAGCGCGGCGGCGAGCTCACGGGTGGTGACGACGGTGCGCGCGCCGGCGTCGTCGAGCATGTAGAGGATGCGGTCCTGCGGGTGGTCGGCGTCCAGCGGCAGGTAGGCCGCGCCCGCCTTCATGACGGCGAGCAGGGACACGACGAGTTCGGGGGACCGCGGAACGGCCACTGCGACGACGTCCTCGGCGCCCGCGCCGCGGGCGGTGAGGAGGCGGGCCAGCCGGTTGGCGGCGGCGTTCAGTTCCGCGTACGTGAGTTCCCGCTCCTCGCAGACCAGCGCGACGGCGTCGGGGGTGCGCCGTACCTGCTGCTCGAAGGCGGCGGGCCAGGAGAGTTCGGCCGTCTCGCGGGGCGATACGCCGAACTCGCCGAGGAGCTGGGCGCGCTCCGCGGCGGAGGTCAGTTCGATGCGGCCGACGGGGCGGTCCAGGTCGTCGGCGAGGGCGCCCAGCAGGTCCAGGAAGCGGCGCTCGTGGTCGCGCAGGGCCTGCTCGTCGCAGACGTCGGCGTCGGCGTCGAGGTGGACCCGGATGCCGAGGCCGCCCTCGGTCTCGACGAAGCTGAGGGCGAGGTCGCTGACGGGGCCGAGCCAGACGGCGTCGAGTTCGCTGTCGAGGTCGCCGAAGCGCAGGCTGTCGGGGCGGGGCAGGACGTTGACGGTCGGGCCGACGAGTTCGGTCACGCCGTCGGCCAGGCCCAGTTCCCTGGCGAGGTCCTCGGCGCGGTAGCGCCCGTGGTCGACGGCGCCGGCGACGGCCGTGCGGACGTCGGCGAGGAGTTCGGTGCCGGTCGTGCCGGGGCGGACGGTCAGCCGCAGCGGGACGATGTTGGACACCATGCCGGGGATGTCGGCGGACACGGCGTCCTGGCGGGCGGCGACAGGCAGGCCGAGGACGAGGTCCTGCTCGCCGCTGACCCGGTGCAGGTAGGCGGCGACGGCCGCGATCAGCAGCCGGGAGGGGCGGGTGCCGGCGCGCTCGGCGGCGGCCTGCAGCCGGCGGATGTCCGCGGCGGACAGCTCCGACGTGCGGCGCAGCCGGCGCGTCATGTGCGCCGCGGCGCGCTCGACGAGGCGCACGGGCTCGGGCCGGCCGGCCATGCGCGCGAGCCAGTAGGCGCGGTCCTCCTGGTGGCGGTCCGAGGCGCGGTACGCCTGGTCGGCCGCCACGAGGCGGGAGATCCGGCGGTCGCGCGGGGCGGGGTCCGCACCGCCCGCGGTGTAGAGCTCACCGGCGCGGCGGGTGATCAGGGCGACGCCCATGCCGTCGTTGACGATGTGGTGGTAACGCTGGTACCAGCGGACGCGGTCGTCCGCGAGCCGCAGCAGCGCCATCGCGAAGAGCGGGCCGCGGGCCAGGTCGGCGGGGCGGTCGCGCTCGGAGCCGATCCAGTCGGCGGCGGCCGCCTCGGGGTCGGCGGCACCGCGCAGGTCCACGACGGGGACGTCGAAGGCCGCGGGAACGGGCGTCTGACGGGGGCCGTCCTCGCCGTCGCTGAACCGCACGTGGAGGCTTTCGACCTCCTCCACGGCCTGCCGTACGGACGCGGCGAGGAGACCGAGGTCGATGTCGCCGCGCAGGTCCAGGGCGAACACGATGTTGTAGGCGGAGCTGTCCGGGTCGATCTGCTGGGCGAGCCAGATGCCGGTTTGCCCGCCCGTGACGGGTGTGCCGGAAGCGGACGTCCGGTCCGACGCGTCGTCAAACATCGTTCGAATGGGCCTTTCCCTGGTGGTGCGTCAGTGAGGTGTGTCCCGTCCGGCCAGGATCGGGGCGCAGCGGGCCCGCCCGTCCGCGACGTGGTCGGCGGACGGGCGGGATGCCGGAGGGCCGGCGGTTACTTGATGGCCGAGATCAGCGGCTCGACCTGGTCGATGGCGTACGGGATCGACAGGACGGTGTTGAAGGAGAACGCGGCGCCGATGTCCGGGTTCTGGTACGGCACGAACAGGTCGCGCTTCTCCTGGTGGACCTTCAGCTTGCTGTAGAGCGCCTCGGCCTTGATGCGGTCGTTGGCCTCGGTGCTGGAGGTGACCCACACCAGGCGGTCGACGTCGAGGACGTCGAGCTTCTCGGCGCTCAGTTCGGCGACGTTGAAGCCCGGCTTCGCCAGGGTGTCGATCTCGGGCTTCAGCTTGAAGCCGAGCTCGGAGAAGAAGATCGCCTTGGGGTCGGTCTTCGTGAAGGCCGAGTACTTGCCGGCCTCGAAGCTGTCGGCGACGGCGATGGTCTTCTCGGCGAACTCGGGGTGCTTCTCGCGGACGGCCTTGAAGCGCGCGTCGATGTCGGAGATCAGCTTCTCGGTCTCCGTGTCCTTGCCGAGGGACTTGCCGATCTGCCGGGTCATCACCTGCCAGGAGGCGCCGTAGTCGGGCAGGTCCTTGGGCTGCGCGACGACCTTGGCGATCTTCGACAGGGTGTCGTACTGCTCCTTCTTCATGCCCGAGTACTGAGCGATGATCAGGTCCGGCTTGAGGGCCGCGATCTTCTCGATGTTGTACTCGTCACGCTCTCCGACGATCGCGGGCTTGGTGTCGCCCCACTTGTCCTTCGCCCACGGCCACTTGCCGTACGGGTCCTCCTTGAACCAGTCCACGGCGCCGACCGGCTTGACGCCGAGGGCCAGGACGGCGTCCTGGTCCGACAGACCGAGGGTGACGACCTTCGTCGGCGCCTTGTCGATCGTCGTGCTGCCGTACTTGTGGTCGACCGTCACCGGGAAGGCGGCGGACTTGGCGTCGGCCCCGGCCGAGGGGGTGGCCTCGGTCTCCTTCTTCTCGGAGCCGCCGCCACAGGCGGCGAGGGCGAGTGCTGCGGCGGCGGCGACGGCCACGCGGGGGATGCTTCTGCCGAACCGCGTCAGCGCGGGGCGTGTACCAGTGGACACGGATGTTCCTTTCACGGGGGTTTCACGGTGCGTGCCCGGACCGCCGCGCAGGACGGCGCTGCCGGCGGGCCGGGCGGGGTGGGACTGTACGGGGCGGTGGTCCCGGGGGAGAGGCCTTCGGGGGTAAAGGCCTCGATGGTGGAGGTCTCAGCGGGTGGAGGGGATCCCGTCCGCGACCGGACGGACCTCTTCGGCCACGGTCTTGAGGTCGCGGTCGAGGATCGAGTCGAGGATCTCGCCGACCCGGATCGCGGTGTTGGAGAGCAGGGAGGACGTGATGCCGTGGGTGTGCTCGGTGCCGCCCTGGAGGTAGATGCCGCAGCGCAGCTCGGCGTCGGTCGAGATGCGGTAGTCGCGCTCGACGCGCACCCGGCCCTGCTCGTCGCGGTGGACGCGCTCGGCGACCTCGCCGAGCAGTCCGAGGGCGTCGGCCTGCTGGTAGCCGGTCGCGCAGACGACCACGTCGGCGTCCAGCGGCGCTTCCTCACCGGTGACCAGCGACTTGATGGTGGCGCGGACGCCGTCGGCGGTCTCCTCGACGCCCGTGAGGCGCGAGACGTTCAGGAAGCGCAGGCGCTCGGTGCCGAGGACCTTCTCCTGGTACGCCTGCCGGTACAGGTCGTCGATGAGGTCGATGTCGACCACGGAGTAGTTGGTGTTCCCGTGGTAGTCCATCAGCTTCTGCTTGATGTCGTCCGGGGCCGTGAAGTACTCGTCGACGGCCTGCGGGTCGAAGATGCGGTTGGCGAAGCTGCTGTCGTCCGCGGGGCTGTAGCCGTAGCGGGAGAAGACGGCGCAGACCTCGGCCTCGGGGAACCGGCGGTGCAGGTAGGCGACGTTCTCGGCAGCGCTCTGGCCGGCGCCGACGACGATGAAGCGGGAGGGGTCGGTGCCCTCCAGGCCCTCCACCTTCGCGAGGAGGTCGGAGTTGTGCCACACGCGGTCGGTGCGCTCGGCGCCCTCGGGCATGACCGGGCGCAGGCCGGTGCCGATGACGAGGTTGCGGGCGCGGTGGGTCACCACCTCGTCGCCGGAGCGGGCCGTCACGTCGAGGTACTCCACGACGCCGTCACGGACGACGGGCTCGACGGCTATGACCTGGTGGCCGTAGGAGACCATGTCGTCGACCTTGGCCGCCGCCCACTCGAAGTACTCGTGGAACTCGATGCGCAGCGGGAAGAGGTTCTTGTGGTTGACGAAGTCGATCAGGCGGCCCTTGCTCTGCAGGAAGCGGAGGAAGGTGTACTCGCTGCTCGGGTTCCGGAGCGTCACCAGGTCCTTGAGGAAGGAGACCTGCATGGTCGCGTCGTCGATGAGCATGCCGCGGTGCCAGCCGAAACGGGGCTGCTGCTCGAAGAAGTGAGCGGTGACCGCCTCTTGCCTTCCGACGCGCGCGTTGTGCTCGCTCAGCGCGATTGCCATGGCCACGTTGGACGGCCCGAAGCCGATTCCGATCAGATCGTGGATCAGTGGTGCGTCGCCAGGAAGAGCCTGAGACATGTCACTCCCATCGTGCGGGACAGCCGCCTGCCAGGTGTCCGGTCAGGCGAGGTGGGGAAACGGAGGTCCAGGCACACCGGTGACCGGCAGCCGAGCGGAACTTAGGTAAAGCTAACCTGATCCAGCCACCCTGTCGACGGGGCAAAACGGACAACCCGGCGATCATCAGGTCAACCGGGCCTAGAATTACGGCCCGTTGCACCCTTAGGTAAGCCTTGCTTTACTTATCCCGGTCAGTCGCTCTTCTGAGGAGGAACCCCATGCGGGTCGTCATGTTCGGTTATCAGACCTGGGGCCATCGCACCCTGCAGGCTCTCCTGGACTCCGAGCACGACGTGGTGATGGTCGTGACCCACCCCAAGAGCGACCACGCCTACGAGAAGATCTGGAGCGATTCGGTCGCGGACCTGGCCGAGGAGCACGGCGTCCCCGTGGTCATACGCAACCGGCCCGACGACGAGGAGCTGTTCCAGCTGCTCAAGGAAGCCGACCCGGACATCCTCGTGGCCAACAACTGGCGCACCTGGATCCCGCCGCGCATCTACACCCTGCCCAAGCACGGCACCCTGAACGTCCACGACTCGCTGCTGCCCAAGTACGCCGGCTTCTCCCCGCTGATCTGGGCCCTCATCAACGGCGAGCCGGAAGTCGGCGTCACGGCGCACATGATGGACGAGGTGCTCGACGCCGGCGACATCGTCCTCCAGCGGTCGGTCGCCGTCGGTCCGAAGGACACGACCACCGACCTGTTCCACAAGACCGTGGACCTCATCGCCCCGGTCACCATCGGCGCGCTCGACCTCATCGCCTCCGGTCAGACCGAGTTCACCAAGCAGGACCGCTCCCAGGCCAGCTTCTTCCACAAGCGTTCCGAGGAAGACATCCGGGTCGACTGGAACTGGCCCGCGCAGGACCTGGAGCGCCTGGTCCGCGCCCAGTGCGCCCCGTACCCGAGCGCCTTCGCCTTCCACAAGGGCAAGCGCCTCGAAATCCTCGCCGCCGTCGTGTCCGAGGGCCGCTACGGCGGCACCCCCGGCCGCATCTTCTACCGGGAGGGCGAGGGCGTGGTGATCGTCGCCGGAGCCGACGCCCGGACGGGACGCAACCACGGCCTCGCCATCACCCGCGTACGGACCGAGGACGGCCGGGAGCTGCCCGCGTCCGAGTACTTCACCTCCATGGGCGGCTACCTGACGAGCCGTCCCTGACGCCGGAGGCGGCCGGCGCGGCCACCTGAGCCGCCGGTCCGCCCGCCCCGGACGGTCCCGGGGCGGGCGGCCCGGCGTCCGTGCAAGGGCCCGACCCGTGTCACGGGCCGGGCCCTTTCCGCGCGCGGGGGTGTCTGCGAGGAGCCCGTACACTCCTCACTTCGCACCCACGACACGACAGGTCCGCTTCGCCATGCCCTCCCCCGCCCTTTCCCCGTCAGCGCGCCCGCGCGTGCGCCGGCCGTCCTGGCTCTCGCCGAAGGTGCTGCGGACCGAGGTGCTCGGCGGGCTCGTCGTCGCGCTCGCGCTGATCCCCGAGGCCATCTCCTTCTCGATCATCGCGGGGGTGGATCCGGCGATCGGGCTGTTCGCCTCCTTCACCATGGCCGTGACGATCGCCGTCGTCGGCGGCCGGCCCGCGATGATCTCGGCGGCGACCGGTGCGGTCGCCCTGGTCATCGCCCCGCTCAACCGGGAGCACGGCTTCGGCTACCTGGTGGCCGCAGTCATCCTGGCGGGCGTCTTCCAGATCCTGCTCGGCGCGCTCGGGGTGGCCCGGCTGCTGCGCTTCGTACCGCGCTCGGTGATGGTCGGCTTCGTCAACGCGCTCGCCATCCTGGTCTTCATGGCACAGGTGACGGAGCTGCGGGATGTGCCGTGGCCGGTGTACCCGCTGGTCGCGGCCGGGCTGGCGCTCATGGTCCTCTTCCCGAAGGTCACCAAGGCGGTCCCCGCTCCGCTGGTCTCCATCGCCATCCTCACCGCGGTCACCGTGGCGGCCGGGATCGCGGTGCCGACCGTGGGCGACAAGGGGGCGCTGCCGTCGGCCCTGCCGGTGCCCGGGCTGCCCGACGTACCGTTCATGCTGGACACCCTGACGACCATCGCCCCGTACGCCTTCGCCATGGCGCTGGTCGGGCTGATGGAGTCGCTGATGACGGCGAAGCTCGTCGACGAGATCACCGACACCCGTTCCAGCAAGACGCGCGAATCCGTCGGGCAGGGCGTCGCCAACATCGTCACCGGGTTCCTCGGCGGCATGGGCGGCTGCGCGATGATCGGCCAGACGATGATCAACGTGAAGGTGTCGGGAGCGCGCACCCGCCTGTCGACCTTCCTCGCGGGCGTCTTCCTGATGGTGCTGTGCATCGTCTGCGGACCGGTCGTCTCCGAGATCCCGATGGCCGCGCTGGTCGCCGTCATGGTGATGGTCTGCTTCGCGACCTTCGACTGGCACTCGGTGGCGCCGAAGACGCTCAAGCGGATGCCCGCCGGTGAGATCACCGTCATGGTGGTCACCGTGGTGTGCGTGGTGGCGACCCACAACCTGGCCGTCGGCGTCATCGCGGGTTCCGTCACCGCGATGGTCGTCTTCGCCAAGCGGGTCGCCCGCCTGGCGGACGTCACCTCGGTCACCGACCCCGACGGGACCGAGGTCGTCTATTCCGTCACCGGCGAACTGTTCTTCGCCTCCTCCAACGACCTGGTGACGCGGTTCGACTACGCGGGAGACCCGGACCGGGTCGTCATCGACCTCTCCGCGGCCCACATCTGGGACGCCTCTACCGTCGCCGTCCTGGACGCCGTCGAGACCAAGTACGCCCGGCTCGGCAAGACCGTCGAGATCACCGGCCTGAACGAGCACAGCGCCCGCATCCACCGCACGCTGAGCGGCGAACTCACCCCCGGGCACTGACCCGCGGGCACTGACCCGCGGGCACTGACCCGCCGGGGCCCGCTCCCCCGAGCGGGCCCGTCGAGCGTGACGCCAGACGCGGCTGGATCTCCCGCGTCACGGCGAAGGGCGGCGGCACGTCAGTAGGAGCGCGGCGACATGACCCGCGGCTCGATGGCCGCCGTCTCGAAGACGCAGCGCGGCACCCCCGGGCCGGGGGTCGCGCGGACCGATGCCCACGTCGGGGGATCCGTCGGCAGTTCCACCTGCACGGTCACGGGGTGGTCGTCGTACGTGGTGGCATGCCCCGTCTCCTTCCCGTCGACCAGTACCTCCACCTGCACGGTGTGGCCCGGCTGGACGGTGGCGCTCACCGAGTGCCCCGCGTGGTCGATGTGGAAGTGGTGGCGTCGGCCCATGAGGTGGCCTCCCGTCGGTCGCCCCTCACGCCCAGCGTAGCCACGGGGCCGCCGGTCGGCAGGACGGGGCGGAACGGACGGTACGGAAGGCCGGACGGAAGGCCGGGACGGAACGGCCGGTCAGGGCCGCGCCTCCACCCTCTTCGGGAGCTCTGCGGGAGCACCTACGGGAGTGCGCTGCTCACCCCGTCGGCGATCATCATCCACAGGGGCTGGCCGCCCGTGCCGAAGGCCGACGCCAGGGCGTAGCCGATCGAGGCGTCCACCGGCTCGACCTCGGCGCCCTCCTTCCATTCGGCGACCACCGTCTCGTCGCCGTCGCAGGAGAAGTCACCGAGGTGCACTCCGTCGCGGGTCAGCCGGCTGCTGGGCACCGAGTCCGGGACGAGGCGGTAGCGCGCTCCCCCGTACTCCACGTCCACCCGGTACGAGCGCCTGGTCAGGGCCCCCTTCGCCGGCGCCAGCCGGGCCTGCCGCCCGTCGATCCGCAGCGTGAGGCGGTCCGGGTCGCGGGTGCCGATGGCGGTCCGCGGGTCCACCTCCGACGCCGGGTCGCGCTCCAGGGTCACGCGGGGTATCCCCTCGCCGTGGACCTCGATGCGGTCCTGGCCCTCCTGGCGGACGGTTATCCCGCGGAAGCGGGTGTCCTCCGTGGGGGTCCGGTGCGGGTCGTTCATGAGCCGAGTCCTTCGGTGCGGTCGGTACGGGTGCGTGCCAGGGCGGCGAGTTCGGTCCGGGCCAGTGCGAGCAAGTCCGCCGCCGCGGCGCGGTCAGCCGCGCCGGTCCAGCGGGTTGGCCGCGATACGGGCTGCCGCGCCGCCCGCCACGAAGCCGGCCGCCGCGCAGGCGGGCTTGCGCCGCGCCTGCTCCTCGGCCAGGGCTAGGAAGGACGCGCCGAAGCCGCCCCGCGGGTACGCGGCGAGCAGAGCGGCCGTGAAGCCGGCGTCGAACTCCTCGACGCGCAGCCCCGACACGTCGGCGCTGGTGCCGACCTGGAGGAGGTGGCTCTCGACGTCCTCGGCGGCCGTGACGTCATCACGCATGTGCAGGACGATCACCTCCGCGGCGCGGGCTCGGCGCTCCGCGGGCCAGCCCAGGCCCGCCGTCAGCACGCGCGCGACATGGCCGCCCGCCTCCTCGAAGGGGAGGGTGTGGCTGTCGAACGGCGCGGTCAGGCCCAGGTCGTGCACGAGGGCGGCCACGTAGAACAGTTCGGCGTCGTACGCGAGCCCGTGCTCGGCCGCGTACCGCGCCCCGAAGGCGTAGGAGCGGACGGAATGCCCGAGCAGGTCCGCGTCGGCGTACTCCGACGCGATCCGGAGGGCGGCCCGGGCGGATGCGGTGTCGAGGGTCCAGGTCATGGTCATGGCACGTCAGCGTAGGCGCGGGGTGAAGTCGACCTCCGACGGGGGCTCGCCCGGCCAGTTGAGCACGGTCGGGGCGGGCGGGGTCCGGGCGAGGACGCTGCCGCGCGAGACCACGTACCGGGGGCGGACCTGGCGGCGGACCGCCTCCTGGGGCGACGGGGCGGGCAGGAGCACGAAGGAGGCGGGGGCGCCCTCGGTGATGCCGTACTGGTCCGCGTCCAGGCCGAGGACCCGGGCGGCCCGGTCCGTCACCATCGAGAAGGCGGTGGGGATGTCGTCGGCGCCGGTGAGCTGGGCGGCGTACAGGCCGACGAGGGCGGTCTGGAGCGGGTTGCCCGTGCCCAGCGCGTTCCAGGGGTCCATCACGTCGTCGTGGCCGAAGGCCACGTTGACGCCCGCCGCCAGCATCTCCTTGACCTGGGTCAGGCCGCGCCGCTTGGGGTAGGCGTCGAAGCGGCCCTGGAGGTTGAGGTTCGCGAAGGGGTTGGACACCAGGTTGATGCCGGAACGGGCCAGCAGCCGCTGGAGTTTGAAGCTGTACGCGCCGTTGTAGGAGCCCATGGCCGTCGTGTGCGAGGCCGTGGCCCGCCCGCGCAGGCCCGAGCGCAGCGCGAGGGCGGCCAGCACCTCCACGAAGCGGGACTGCTCGTCGTCGATCTCGTCGCAGTGGGCGTCCACGCGCAGCCCGTACTCCTCGGCCAGGGCGAAGGCGATGCCCAGCGACGCCACCCCGTCCTCGCGGGTGTCCTCGTAGTGCGGGATGGCCCCGACGACGTCCGCACCGCGCACGAGCGCCTCGCGCAGCAGGGCCTCCCCGTCCGGGAAGGAGACGATGCCCTCCTGCGGGAAGGCCACGATCTGGAGGGTCATGAACTCCCGGACCCTGTCGCGCACTTCGAGCAGGGCGTCGAGCGCGGTGAGGGAGGGGTCGGTGGTGTCGCAGTGGGTACGGACGTGCAGCACGCCTTGCGCCGCCTGCCAGCGCAGCACCTCGGTGGCCCGCGCGATCACGTCCTCGCGGGTCAGGGTCCGCTTGCGCTCGCTCCAGCAGGCGATGCCCTCCCAGAGCGTGCCGGAGGCGTTCGGCCGCGGCTCACCGGCGGTCAGGGCGGTGTCGAGGTGGATGTGCGGCTCGACGAAGGGGGGCGTGAGCAGCGAGCCGTGCGCCTCGATGAGGGTGCCGGTGGCCGGCGGTTCCTTCTGGTCGTCGTGCGGGAGGACCCGCGCGATGCGGCCGTCCTCACCGACCTCGACGTCGAACAGGCCGTGCGCGTCGACGGCGGCATTCTGGTCGGTCGGCAACCGGGCGCCCCGGACGATCATCCGCATGCGCCCACCCTAGGGCGTCTCTTCCGGATCCTGCCGGATCGGCCGCGCACACGGCCCGCGGCTTCGGGGAAGCCGCGGGCCGGTGACCGGTGCTGTGACTCAGCGGTCAGCCGCGCTTGGCCTGAGCCTTCTGCTGCATGCCTCTCGTCTTCGCGGCGACCGACTGCACGTCCCTGACCGCGGCCTTGGCACGTGCCTCGGCCGCCGTGTTCTTCGCCATCGCACGCTCGGAATCCTGGTGGCGGTGGTGACCGGTACGAGCCTTCTTGGCCATGACCACTCCTTCTGGGAGCACTGAGCAGACGTACGCGTTCCACTGTGCGCCCGTTCGGAGCAATCGGCATCCCGGCGGCCCGTCCGCTAAGAATGGGGGACATGACCAGCGACAGCCATGTGACCACCGGCGACACCCCCGAGATGCCCCAGTGGGAGAAGCGGTACCGGGCACCGCGCGTCGGGCTGCCCGAGTGGGCCGAGGACGCCCCGGACCGTTCGCTCTTCGTCTCCAACGCGACCGGCACCTACGAGATCTACGCCTGGGACCGTGCCACCGGCGGCCGGCGGCAGGCCACCGACCGCCCCAACGGCACCACCGACGGCACCCTCTCCCCCGACGGGGAGTGGATCTGGTGGTTCTCCGACACCGACGGTGACGAGTTCGGCACCTGGGTGCGCCAGCCCTTCGCGGGCGGGCCCGACGAGCCGGCCACGCCCGGGCTGGAGCCCTCGTACCCCGCCGGGCTCGCCATCGGCCGGGACGGGACGGCGGTCGTGGGCCGCTCCACCGACGAGGACGGCTCGACCGTCCACGTCGTGCGGGCGGACGGCTCCGCGCCCACCGTGATCTACCGGCACCGGGAGTCGGCGGGCGTGGGCGACCTGTCCCGCGACGGGACGCTCGTCGCCGTCGAGCACACCGAGCACGGGGACGCGATGCACTCGGCGCTGCGCGTGCTCACCCTCGACGGCGCCACCGTCGCCGAGCTGGACGACACCCGGGGCGGCACCGAGGAGCTGGGCCTGGAGGTGCTCGGCTTCGCGCCCGTCGCGGGTGACACCCGGCTGCTGGTCGGCCACCAGCGGCGCGGCCGCTGGGAGCCGATGGTGTGGGACGTGGCCACCGGCGCCCAGGAGGACCTGGTCCTCGACCTGCCGGGCGACGTCAGCGCCGAGTGGTATCCCGACGGCTCCGCGCTGCTGATCGTGCACGGCTTCGAGGCGCGCAGCGAGCTGTGGCGCTACGACCTGGCCGCACGGGAGCTCGTACGGGTGGACACCCCGCCCGGGACGGTCTCGGGGGCGACGGCGCGGCCCGACGGGACAGTGGAGTACCAGTGGTCCTCGGCCTCGGAGCCCGCCTCGGTGCGGTCCACCGCGGGCGGGACCGTCCTGGACCCGCCCGGTTTCCGCGCGCCCGGCTCGGTGCCGGTGGAGGACGTGTGGGTGGAGGGCCCCGGCGGGCGGATCCACGCGCTCGCGCAGCGGCCCGAGGGCCACGGCGACGGCCCCTTCCCGACGGTCTTCGAGATCCACGGCGGGCCGACCTGGCACGACAGCGACGCCTTCGCGGCGGACCCGGCGACCTGGCTGGACCACGGCTTCGCGGTCGTCCGGGTCAACTACCGCGGCTCGACCGGCTACGGCCGGGCCTGGACGGACGCCCTCAAGCACCGGGTCGGCCTGATCGAGCTGGAGGACATCGCGGCGGTCCGCGAATGGGCGGTCGGCTCCGGCCTCGCGGACCCGGCGCGGCTGGTCCTGTCGGGCGGCTCGTGGGGCGGCTACCTGACGCTGCTGGGCCTCGGGACGCAGCCGGACGCCTGGGCCGTGGGCCTGGCCGCCGTACCGGTCGCGGACTACGTGACGGCCTACCACGACGAGATGGAGGCCCTGAAGGCCCTGGACCGCACCCTCTTCGGCGGCACCCCGGAGGAGGTCCCGGACCGTTTCGAGGCGTCCTCGCCGCTGACGTACGTGGACGCGGTGACGGCCCCCGTGCACATCGCGGCGGGGGTCAACGACCCGCGCTGCCCGATCCGGCAGATCGAGAACTACGTGGACCGGCTGGCGGCGCGCGGCGCGGTGCACGAGGTGTACCGGTACGACGCCGGGCACGGCTCGCTCGTGGTGGAGGAGCGGATCAAGCAGGTCCGGATGGAGCTGGAGTTCGCGCTCAAGCACCTGCCCTCGCGCCTGTCCGACTGACCCTGCGGGACACCCGCCGGTGCACCCCCCGTACCGTGGTGGGGTGCACCGGTTTCTCCTGACCCCGCGCTGGTGGGGGATCAACGTCTTCGTCGCGCTCGCCGTTCCCTTCTGCCTGTTCATGGGGTCCTGGCAGCTCGGCCGTTTCGAGGACCGCGTGGACAGCCACCGGGAGGCGACCGCCGGGCGGCCCGCCGCCGAGGCGCCCGCGCCGCTGGACTCGCTCCTTCCGGTGGACAAGAAGACCTCCGGACAGCTGGCCTCCGCCGCCGGGGAGTACGGGGACCAGCTGCTGGTTCCCGAGCGGCGGCTGGACGGCGCGACCGGCTTCTACGTCCTGACCCTGCTGAGGACCGACTCCGGCAAGGCCGTCCCGGTGGTCCGGGGCTGGCTGCCGGGGACCGCGGACGCGTCGAAGGCGCCCGCCCCGCCGACCGGGCGGGTCGAGGTCACCGGGGCCCTCCAGGCCGCGGAGAACTCCGGCACCAAGGGCGTGCACGCGGAGGGCGGCCTGCCGGCCGGACAGCTCGGGGTGATCGGGGCGGCCTCGCTGGTCAACCTCGTCCCGTACGAGCTGTACGACGCCTGGCTGACGGTGCAGACCCCGGCGGACGGGATGGTTCCGGTGCCCGCGCAGGCGCCGGTCAACACCGGGCTCGACCTGAAGGCCTTCCAGAACCTCGGCTACACCGGCGAATGGTTCGTCTTCGTCGCCTTCGTGCTCTTCATGTGGTTCCGGCTCTACCGGCGCGAGGTCGAGATGATCCGCGACGCGGAGGCGGGCCTGCTCCCGGCCGAGCCGCCTGCGGCGGGCGGAACGGCTGAAACGGCCGGGGCCACCGCCCCGCGCACCTGAACCCCTGAAACTGCGCTGCGCACACTTCCGAGTCGACGCCGGCCGCATCCGGCCCCGCCGGCGTTTGAGGCGCGGGGTCCGCGGCGGAGTCCCCGGAAAGCCGGCCGGAGTCCGTCGGCCCCTGCGCTCACCGGAGCACCGGAGCACCGGCGGAGCGCTACGGCTTCTCCTCGTCCACCGGGATCGCCCCCGTGCGGTACACCGTCCCGCCACAGGCCTCGGGAATCGTGGTCTGGGTGGTCGGAGATCCCGTCTGAGGTGTGTGGGACACCGCCACACCGCCCGGCTCCGGGGGCGTTTCCGCCGTCTGCGGCTCGGTGGCCGCCGTCCCGTCCGCCGTACCCGCCGAGGCGCCCGCGGACCCGCCCTGCGGCGGCTTCCCGCCCCCGCCCGTGCTCTGCGCCGGACAGGGCTCCGCCGGCGGCACCCACGCATAGCGGACCTCGTACGCCGTGTTCGGCTCGAGCGTCAGCACCCGAGCCTCCACCGACGGGTCGGGCAGCAGCCCGCTCGCCGGGTCGCCCGCCGTGTGGCCGACCACCGCGACCCCCGTGCCCTGCGCGGACGGGGCCCCGTCCAGGGGCGCCGCGCGCACCGTGTCCGGGCCGGTGACGGTACAGCCCTTCGCCGAGACGTTGGTGACCTTGAAACTCCCGTACACCTTGCCGTCGGTCTCCGGGGCGCGGGCCGAGCCCACCACCCCCAGCTGATCGGCGCTGCAGCCGGGCACCCCCGGGGCCGCCACCGGCGGCATCGGGCCGGTGCCCGCGGCCGGGCCGCCCGACGCGCCGGTCCCCGACGGGCCCGCGCTCAGGCCTCCGGACGGGGAGCCTCCGGCCGTGGGCGTCGGCTGCCCGGTGGTACCGCCCGCGTCCGGGGTGCCGCCGGCGGACCTGCTGGCCCTCGGCTGGGCGCCGGCCCCGTCCTGGTGCGATCCGGACCGGGTGGCGCCCGCTTCGGCGCCGTGCTGCTCGCCGTGGCCCGCCATGGCCGGGTGCTCGGTGCTCTCGCCCGTGCCGCCCGCCACGTGCAGGGCCGCCGGGACCGCGGCCCCGGCCAGCAGCACGACGGTCGCCGCGCCGACGAGGACCTGCCGTTTGAGCGTCCGGCGCGCCGGGACCGCGTACCGCAGCCGCTCCAGCGCGTCCCCGGAGGGCTCCAGGCCCCCGACGGCTCCGCGCAGCAGGCCCCGTAGCGCCTGTTCCTCGCTCGTCCCGCCCCGCGGGGTGCGGTCGTCCTTCAGGTCGTCCATCATGACTGCGCAGCCTCCATCGCCACCCGCAGCGCGGCAATGCCCCGCGATCCGTACGCCTTGACCGAGCCGATCGATATGCCGAGCGTCTCGGCGACCTGGGCCTCCGTCATGTCCGCGAAGTAGCGCAGCACCAGCACCTCGCGCTGGCGGCGCTGGAGCCCGCGCATGGCCTTGATCAGGTCGTCGCGCTCCAGCTGGTCGTACGCACCCTCCTCGGCACTCGCCATGTCCGGCATCGGCTTCGACAGCAGCTTGAGACCGAGGATGCGGCGGCGCAGCGCGGACCGGGACAGGTTGACCACGGTCTGGCGCAGGTAGGCCAGCGTCTTGTCGCGGTCGCGGACCCGGCTGCGCGCCGAGTGGACGCGGATGAAGGCCTCCTGGACCACGTCCTCGCAGGAGGCGGTGTCGTCGAGGAGCAGTGCGGCCAGTCCCAGCAGCGAGCGGTAGTGCGCCTGGTAGGTCTCGGTGAGGTGGTCGACGGTGGTGCCGGCCACGACGGCCGCCTCGGCCGTGCTCCCGCCGCTGCCCGCGCTGCCCTCGCCCTTGGCGTTCCCTGCGGGGTCCGCGCCGTCGCGCGGCGGGGGCACACGGCCGCTGCGGGGCGGCACGGGGGACCGCAGGGGCAGCTCGGAGGGCCCGGGCGGGACGGGAACGATCACCGGGAAACCGCCACCGGGCGTACGGGAACCCCGGCGCGACGGAACGATCCCGGTGCGTGCCGGTACGACGGCGATATCGAGGAGTGCCTCAGCCACGCCTGTAGGACGCGTGTGCCCCCGTCAGGGTTGTACGCGCGAGGCCGCCTCACCAGCAAAATCCCCAACGCCCTCATGCGTGCCCGCTCTTCCCGAGTGCCCCGTCCATCGAGACGGCATCCGGGCCATCACCTTGATCAAGGGATCAGCACCGATCCTACAAAGTGGTTTACGCAAATTCACCTGCGACCAGCTCCGCGATCCGTGTGGCGTTCAGCGCGGCGCCCGTGCGGAGATTGTCGGCGCACGCGAAGAACTCCAGCGAGCGGGGGTCGTCGAGCGAGGCCCGCACCCGCCCCACCCAGGCCGGATCCGTTCCGGCGGCGTCCGCCGGAGTCGGGAACTCCCCCGCGGCCGGGTCGTCCGCGAGCACCACGCCGGGCGCGGCCTCCAGGACCTTCCGGGCCTGGACGGCGTCCACCTCGCGCTCGAACCGGGCCCGTACGGTCAGCGAGTGCCCGTTCACCACCGGCACCTGGACGCAGGTCACCGCCACCGGGAGCCGCTCCAGCTGGAGGATCCGGCGCGTCTGCGCCCGTACGGCCAGCTCGTGCGAGGACCAGCCGTCCGCGCGCAGCTCACCGGACCAGGGCACCACGTTGAGGGCCAGCGGGGCCGCGAAGGGGCCGGTGTCCTCGCCCACGGCGCGGCGCACGTCCCCGGGCTGCTCCCCGAGGGAGGTCCCGGCGACCACGGACAGCTGGCGGCGCAGGGACGCGGAACCGGCCCGTCCGGCGGCGCTCGCGGCCTGGTACGTGGAGACGGCCAGCTCGGCCAGGGAGAACTCGGCGTGCAGCGCGCCCAGGGCGGTGATCATCGCGGCGGTCACGCAGTCGGGGCCCGCGACGATCCCGCGCGGCCGGATCCGTACGGCGTGCCCGTTGACCTCGGGTACCACCAGCGGCACCTCGGGGTCCTCGCGGAAGGCGGCGGACTGGTCCACGACGACGGCGCCGCGCGCCGTGACGAGGGGGGCCCACCGGGCCGAGACCTCGGCCGGGGTCAGGAAGAGCGCCACGTCACCCGCTCCGAGGCCGTCGAAGGCGTCCTCGGAGAGGGCGAGCACCTCGGTCTCCTGCGCGCGGACGGTCAGCACGCGGCCGGCCGACCGCGCGGAGGCGATCAGGCGTATGTCGCCCCAGACGTCCGCCCGCTGGGACAGGATCTGGAGCAGGACGGAGCCGACAGCTCCGGTCGCCCCGACCACGGCGAGCGCCGGGCCGGAGGACCGGTGCGCGGTCATCGTCCGGTGCCTCCGTAGACGACGGCCTCGTCGCTGTCGGAGTCGAGGCCGAAGGCCGTGTGCACCGCGCGGACGGCCTCGTTGACGTCGTCCTGGCGGGTCACGACGGAGATGCGGATCTCGGAGGTGGAGATCAGCTCGATGTTGACGCCCGCGTCGGACAGCGCCTGGAAGAACGAGGCGGTGACGCCCGGGTTCGTCTTCATGCCCGCGCCGACCAGGGAGATCTTGCCGATCTGGTCGTCGTAGCGCAGGGACTCGAAGCCGATCTGGCCCTTCGCCTTCTCCAGGGCGTCGATGGCCTTGTGGCCCTCGGCCTTGGGGAGGGTGAACGAGATGTCGGTGAGGCCCGTGGAGGCCGCCGAGACGTTCTGCACGATCATGTCGATGTTGATCTCGGCGTCCGCGATGGCGCGGAAGATCGCCGCGGCCTCACCCGGCTTGTCCGGGACGCCGACGACCGTGATCTTGGCTTCGGAGACGTCGTGAGCGACTCCGGAGATGATGGCGTGCTCCACCTGCTCGTCCCCTTGCGGATTCTCGTTGCTGACCCAGGTGCCCGGCAGTCCCGAGAAGGACGACCGGACGTGGATCGGGATGTTGTATCGGCGTGCGTACTCGACACAGCGGTGCAGGAGCACCTTGGAACCGGAGGCGGCGAGCTCCAGCATGTCCTCGGAGGAGATCCAGTCGATCTTCTTCGCCTTCTTCACGACGCGGGGGTCCGCGGTGAAGACGCCGTCGACGTCGGTGTAGATCTCGCAGACCTCGGCGTCGAGCGCCGCGGCGAGGGCCACGGCGGTCGTGTCCGAGCCGCCGCGGCCGAGGGTGGTGATGTCCTTGGAGTCCGCGGACACGCCCTGGAAGCCGGCGACAATGGCGATGTTGCCCTCGTCCAGCGCGGTGCGGATACGGCCCGGCGTGACATCGATGATGCGCGCCTTGTTGTGGACCGAGTCGGTGATCACGCCCGCCTGGCTGCCGGTGAACGACTGGGCCTCGTGGCCCAGGTTTTTGATCGCCATGGCCAGCAGGGCCATGGAGATCCGCTCTCCGGCGGTCAGCAGCATGTCGAATTCGCGTCCGGCAGGCATCGGGGACACCTGCTCGGCGAGATCGATCAGCTCGTCCGTCGTGTCGCCCATCGCGGATACCACGACGACCACCTGGTGGCCGTTCTTCTTGGCATCCACGATCCTCTTGGCGACGCGCTTGATGCCTTCGGCATCGGCTACGGAGGAGCCTCCGTACTTCTGCACGACAAGGCCCACGTGCGCTCCTCGCTCAGTCCGTCTCATTGCTGGTGCAGTCTAACTAGCGGCCGCGATCCGACCGCTTCGTACCACATCATGAGACGAAAAGATCACAGCATACGCTGCCTCAGTGGCGGCCCAGACCACCCAGTTCCTCGGCCATCACCTGTCCGGCCTGTTCGGCGAGATCGTCCTCCGCCAGGTCCTCGTCCGTGTCCAGTCCGTCCAGCGCGGCGAGCGGCTGGTCCAGGCGCACGTGGGCGATCAGCGACTGGAGGGCGCGCAGGGTCGCCGAGGCGGTCGGGCCCCAGTTGGTGAAGTACGAGAACTGCCACCACCACAGCGCCTCCGTCACCCGGCCCGCCTGGTGGTGGATGAGCCCGTGCCGCAGGTCGGCCACGACGTCCGCCAGGTCGTCGGAGATCCGGTGCGCGACGGGGGTCTTGCGCGGCTCGTACGGGTCGAAGACCTCGGAGTAGACGTCGACCGGCTCCAGCATGATCGCGAACCGCTCGCGCAGGTCGTCCACGTCCGGCTCCGGACCGAGGTCGGGCTCGTAGCGCTCTTCGGGCAGGACGTCCTGGTACGCCCCGAGCCGGCCGCCCGCCAGCAGCAGCTGGGACACCTCCAGCAGGAGGAACGGCACCGCGCTGTCCGGGTCCTCGCCCTTGGCCACCTCGGTGACCGCGACGATGAAGGACTCGATCTGGTCCGCGATCGAGGCCGCGAAGTCGTCCGGGTCCTGGCCCAGGGCGTGCAGCGTTGCGTCAGACATCGAGAAGTCGCCTTCCTTCAAAGGCCCGCCCGAGCGTGACCTCGTCCGCGTACTCCAGATCTCCCCCGACGGGGAGCCCGCTGGCCAGGCGGGTGACCTTCAGGCCCATGGGCTTGATCATGCGGGCGAGGTAGGTGGCGGTCGCCTCGCCCTCCAGGTTCGGGTCGGTGGCCAGGATCAGCTCGGTCACCGTCCCGTCCGCGAGGCGCGCCAGCAGCTCGCGGATGCGCAGATCGTCCGGGCCGATGCCCTCGATCGGGCTGATGGCGCCGCCGAGGACGTGGTAACGGCCCCGGAACTCGCGCGTCCGCTCGATCGCGACGACGTCCTTCGACTCCTCGACGACACAGATGACCGACAGGTCGCGGCGCGGATCGCGGCAGATGTTGCACCGCTCCTCCTGCGCCACGTTGCCGCACACCGCGCAGAACCGGACCTTGTCCTTCACCTCGAGCAGCGCGTGCGCGAGGCGGCGGACGTCGGTGGGCTCGGCCTGCAGGATGTGGAAGGCGATCCGCTGCGCGCTCTTGGGCCCGACGCCGGGCAGCCTGCCCAGTTCGTCGATCAGGTCCTGGACCACGCCTTCGTACAACGGACTGCCTTCTTTCGTTTCGGGTCGGGTCGTCGGGTCGGATGGGTCGGGTCGGTCGGGGGCCGGGCCGGTGCTAGAAGGGGAGGCCGGGGATCCCGGTGCCGCCGCCGAGGCCCTGGGCCAGGGGGCCCAGCTTCTGCTGCTGGAGCGCCTGGGCGTTCTCGTTGGCCGCCTGGACCGCCGCGACCACCAGGTCGGCGAGGGTCTCGGTGTCCTCCGGGTCCACGGCCTTCGGGTCGATCACCAGGGCGCGCAGTTCACCGGAGCCGGTCACGGTCGCCTTGACCAGGCCGCCGCCGGCCTGGCCCTCGACCTCGGCCTGCGCGAGCTCCTCCTGGGCCGCGGCGAGGTCCTGCTGCATCTTCTGGGCCTGCTGGAGCAGCTGCTGCATGTTGGGCTGGCCACCACCGGGAATCACAGGGCACTCACTCCATACCTTCGGAAGCTCTTGGTCAATCCGAGCCTACGTGCTCCCCGGGCGCCGCGCCCTACGCCGTGAGGACCAACTCTTTCGAGTGAGAGACGGGACCTGCGCGTACCTGCTGGAGACCTCCTTGCGGGCGGAAAACCCGGGATTCGTCGTCCACCGCACGTCATTCGAAGGTAGGAAGAGCATGCGCACCATTGCGCACACGCGCACCACCACACGTCAGCGCAGGCAGAGGGAGTGCCGGGTGAGCCAGCCGGAGATGCAGCCCGAGGGCCCACCCCGGGATCCCCGGGAGGAGGGCGGCGGGCCGATGGCGGCGGGCGACCTGACCGGACGGCCGTTCCCCCTCGGGGACTGGGGTGAACCCGCCGAGCGGCTCGACGAGCTCTACCGCCGGGTCGAGGCCGATGCGCTGCGCACCGCCGAGTGGTACCTGTCCGACCGTGCGCGCAAGCGCCGGGGCGCCCGCGTCCTGCGGGTCTGCGCGGCCGTGGGCGCCGTCACCGGCTCCGCGCTGCCCCTGCTGGAGCTGACGGGCTCGGTGCCGGGCGCGTCGGCGTACGGGTACCTCGCGCTCCTGCTGGGCGCCGCCGCGCTGGGCTGCGACAGGTTCTTCGGCCTGACCTCCGGGTGGATGCGGAACGTGGCGACCGCGCAGGCGGTGCAGCGGCGGCTCCAGACCTTGCAGTTCGACTGGGCCTCGGAGAACGTCCGCGAGGTCCTCGGGCCCACCGAGGGCACGGCGAGCGAGGCCGCCGAGCGCTGCCTGACCGTGCTGCGGCGCTTCTCGGAGGACATCACCGAGCTGGTGCGCTCGGAGACGGCGGACTGGATGGTGGAATTCCGCGCCGGGCCCGCCCCGCTGGTGATGCAGTCCCTGGGCGGCTCCGCGACCCGCACGGACGTAGGCGTCCCCCCGGCCCGCTTCTCCCTCCCCCCCGGCACCCGCCCGAACATGCCCCGCCAACGCCCCCCGGAACAACCACGCTGACTTTCCCGCCCCGCCACGCCTCCCAGCCCGGGCAGCCTTCTCCCAGCGGCTCCGAGCCCCTTCCAGCCCGGGCAAGCCTTCTCCCAGCGACACCCCGGCCCTTCCAGCCCGGGCCGGCCTCTCCCAGCCGCGCGGGGGCCCTTCCAGCACCGCCGAGCCACTTCAAGTCGCGCCGGGGGCCCTTCCAGCCCCGCCGAGCCTTTGCCAGCCGCACCGGGGCCCTACCAGCCCCGCCGGCGTTTGAGGCGCGGGGTCCGGGGCGGAGCCCCGGGAAACGGAGAAAGGGCGGGGCGGGGACCAGCTCCGCGCAGCGGCACCCGCACCCGCCCACCGGCCCGAACCCCGAAACCCGGCCCCCGAACCCGCACCCGCACCTCGCGCCCGAACCCAGACCTCAGACCCCCGGACCCCAGAACCCAGAACCCAGAACCCAGAACCCCGTCAGCTAAAGATGATCATCGAGCCCTGCCCAAGACTCCGCGTGGCGGCCGCATGCAGCCCGAGCCAGACATGCCGCTCCCGCGCGAAAGGGCTGTCGTCGTACGGGATCGGCCCCGCAGGCTCCTCCAGCGAGGTCGGCCGCCCGGGCGGCGCCGGCGCCGCGGGCGGATTCCCCGGGTCTATCCCAATGGCGGGGGCCACGAACGCCAGCTCCCGCAGCAACCCCTGCGCGGACCCCAGCGGCCCGCCCCCGGCCAACAGCTCCTCGTTCGCCAGCGGAGCCGCGAAGTCCACCGGTACGTACGCCCCGGCGTGGTCGTAGTGCCACACCAGGTGCGACTGCTGGGCCGTGGGCTCGAACATCTCCAGCAGTTGCTCGTAGTCCCCGCCCAGCTCGTCCACCGGAGTCACCGGCAGGCCGCAGATCTGGAGCAGGTACGCCCGCCTCAGGAAATGCAGGGCGTCGTAGTCGAAGCCGGCGACCGGGGCGACGTCCCCGCTCAGGCCCGGCATGTAGGCGAACACGGGGACGGACGGCAGTCCGGCCTCGCCCAGCGCCTTGTCGTACGAGGCGATCTCTTCCGCGAAGGGGTTGTCGGGGCTGTGGCACAGCACATCGACAAGGGGGACCAGCCACAGGTCACAGGCCACGCGGCCTCCGATCAGTCGTTGCCGCCGATCGGGCCAGCGTAATGCTCCGGACACGCTCCGCGAAGAGGTGCGCAGAACCCGGTCACCGGGACCCGCGGACGCCGACCGACGCCACGCCACGCCACGACCGACACGCCAAGCCCGGCACACCCAACACGCCAAGCCACGGCACGGCCCTACAGCTCGGCAGCCCAGTCCAGCCCGTGCTGGTTGTAGTCCTGCACGAGGCGCCGCACCTCGTCGGCGTCCGCCAGCGTCACGGCGTCCACCAGCTCTCTGTGCCGGTCCCACAGGGCGGCCCGCAGCTGCGGCTCGCGCTGGAGGTGCGGGACGGCGAAGACCCAGCACTGCACCCGGATGCGGTGCAGGAACTCCGAGATGTAGGTGTTGCCGACCAGCCCGCTCAGCTCCCGCCAGAAGCGCAGGTCGTAGCCGATCAGCACCTCCAGCGAACCGCTGTGCGCGGCCCGCCGCGCCTCCTCGGCCCGGCGGCGCACCGACACCAGCTTCTCGCCGGCCCCGGGCGCGGTGCCGCGCTCGGCCAGCCGCCGGAAGATGCCGTCCACCACCAGCGAGCGGGCCTCGACCATGCCCCGGAAGTCGTCCACGGAGTAGACCCGCACCCGGAAGCCCCGGTGCTGGACCAGCTCGAGCAGCCCCTGGGCGGAGAGGTCCACGAGGGCCTCGCGTACGGGGGTCGCGGAGACCTCGTACTGCTCGGCGATCTGCTTGACCGTGAACTCGGTACCCGGAGGCAGACGTCCCGCGAGCACCTCGTCACGAAGCGCGTCCGCGATCTGCTGGCGAAGTGTGTTGCGGGTGACAGCTCCGCTGCCTGGCATAGGGGTCGGTCTCCTGTCGTAGGACTCCGGACACCTTAGGCCAGGCCGCAAGGCCGAAACCGAACGGTTGGTGGCCGATATGCGGATTTAATGCCCGTTATGCGGACGGGAATCAGCCACCACCGCTCATGCGACAGCCCGGGCTAGCCGGCCGTGGTGTGCCGGTCGGCAACCGTCAGCGCCTCGTCCAGGAGGGCCAGACCCTCCTTGGCCTCCGCCTCCGTGATGTTGCACGGGGGGACGACGTGCGTGCGGTTCATGTTGACGAACGGCCACAGGCCGGACGCCTTGCAGGCCGCCGCGAATTCGGCCATCGGCGCGTTGTCGGCGCCGGAGGCGTTGTACGGGACGAGCGGCTCCCGCGTCTCCTTGTCCCGTACGAGTTCCAGAGCCCAGAAGGCGCCGAGCCCGCGGACCTCCCCGACGGAGGGGTGCCGCTCGGCGATCCCGGCGAGCGCCGGGCCGATGACGTTCTCCCCGAGGTGGGCGGCGTGCTCGACGATGCCCTCCGCCTCCATGGTGTTGATCGTGGCAACGGCGGCGGCGCAGGCCAGGGGGTGGCCGGAGTACGTCAGTCCGCCGGGGTAGGGGCGCGTGGCGAAGGTCTCGGCGATGGCTGCGGAGATGGCGACGCCGCCGAGCGGCACGTACCCGCTGTTGACGCCCTTGGCGAAGGTGATCAGGTCGGGGGTGACCCCCCAGTGGTCGGCGGCGAACCACTTGCCGGTGCGGCCGAAGCCCGACATGACCTCGTCGAGGATGAAGACGATGCCGTGGCGGTCGCAGAGCTCGCGCACGCCCGCCAGGTAGCCGGGCGGCGGGGTCATGATCCCGGCGGTGCCGGGCACGCTCTCCAGGATGATCGCCGCGATCGTCTGCGGACCCTCGAAGGCGATGGTGTCGGAGAGGTGGGCGAGGGCGCGGGCGCACTCCTCGGCCTCGGTGGTGGCGTGGAAGGCGGACCGGTAGAGGTACGGGCCCCAGAAGTGGACGACACCGGCGGCGGCCGTGTCGGAGGGCCAGCGGCGCGGGTCGCCGGTGAGGTTGATCGCGGCTGCGGTGGCGCCGTGGTACGAGCGGTAGGTGGACAGCACCTTCTGCCGGCCGGTGTGCAGCCGGGCCATGCGGACGGCGTTCTCGACGGCCTCGGCGCCGCCGTTGGTGAAGAAGATCTTGTCGAGGTCGCCCGGGGTCCGCTCGGCGATGAGGCGTGCGGCCTCGGAGCGGACGTCGACGGCGAAGCCGGGCGCGAGGGTGCACAGGCGTGCGGCCTGCTCCTGGATCGCGGCGACGACCTGGGGGTGCTGGTGGCCGATGTTGGTGTTCACCAGCTGGGAGGAGAAGTCGAGGAAGCGCTTGCCTTCGTAGTCCCAGAAGTACGCCCCCTCGGCCCCGGCGACGGCGAGCGGGTCGATCAGGGCCTGGGCGGACCAGGAGTGGAAGACGTGCTTTCGGTCGGCGTCTTTGACTGCGGCACCGGCGAGCGGGTCGGCGTGCGGGGGGACATGAGGGGTCATGTCGCCACGCTAGAAGTGCGCAGGTGGGGCGGGATATCGGCGGACTGTCTGCGGCTGGGGTGCCGGTCTCGGCAGTCTGTCTTGCGGCCTGCCTCGCGACTCTGTCCCTGCGGCCTGCCCGGAGGGCGCCCGGTGGACTGCCCCGAGGGCTGCTGCGAGGGCTGCTGCGAGACGATTGACAGCACACTGTCGTTATGACAGCCTCTTGTCATAAGGCACCGCACGTCGGACCCGACCACGGAGGCGAGCACCATGAGCGAGACCCTGCGGCACGACACCCCGGCCAAGCCCGTCCACCTCGCGGTCTACGACACGTACGCGGACTGGGAGACCGGCCACACCACCGCGCACCTGACCCAGCGCGGCCACCGCGTCCGTACGGTCGGACTCGCCGCCGAGCAGCCCGTCACCACCATGGGCGGCGTGCGGATCCAGCCCGACCTGGTCCTGGCCGACCTGCGGCCCGAGGACTCCTCGCTGCTGATCCTCACCGGCGCCTCGCTCTGGGACACCGGCGAGGACCTCGCCCCCTTCGCGGCGAAGGCGCGCGAGTTCCTGGCCGCCGGGGTCCCGGTCGCGGCGATCTGCGGGGCCACCGCCGGGCTGGCCCGGGAGGGCCTGCTGGACGGCCGGGCCCACACCAGCGCGGCCTCCGTGTACCTCGCGCACCAGCCGGGGTACGCGGGCGCCGAGCACTACGTCGAGGCCGACGCCGTGACGGACGGCGACCTGATCACGGCGGGGCCGACGGAACCGGTGGCCTTCGCCCGCGAGGTCTTCGCGCGGCTCGACGTCTACAAGCCGGACGTGCTGGACGCGTGGTACCGGCTGTTCCACGACTCGGACGCGAGCGCGTACCCGGTCCTGATGGCGGCGGCGGAGTCGGGCGATGCCTGAGCCGCGGCCGCGGGAGGCGGGGTCCGAGTCCCAGGCGGCGGGGCTGTCCGTCCGCGCCCGGCAGGACCTGCTGAGCCGCACCGCGCTCGGAGTGTTCCGGCTGAACGGCCAGTTCCTCTCCGTCTCGGAGGAGCTGGCCCGCCCGGCCGGACTGACGGCCGCTTCGTGGCAGGTCCTGGGCGCGGTGCTGCGGGAGCCGCTGCCGGTGGCGGGCATCGCCCGGGCCATGGGCATCACCCGGCAGAGCGTGCAGCGCGTCGCGGACCTGCTGGCCGCCAAGGGCCTGGCGGAGTACGTACCGAACCCGGCGCACCGCCGGGCGAAACTGCTGCGCCCGACGGAGGCCGGCCGCGCGGCGGTGGCCCGCATCGGCCCGGGCCACGCGTCCCTGGCCACCCGCCTCGCGGCGGAACTGGGCGACGACGGCCTGGCCGAGACGGTCCACGTCCTGGAACGCCTGACCCGAGCCCTGGACACCCTTCCGACAACCGAGCCCTGACCCCGGGGTGGGGCGGGGCGGGGCGGGCTCGGCCCAGCGGGGTGAGCCTGAGCGGGCGGGATGGGCGAGGCAGGTCCATGGCTGGGGCGGGGCCCAGCTGGGCGGGGCGGGCCCGGGCGGGCGAGCCCGGCGCGCCTGGGCCAGCCCGGAAAGGCCCGGGCGGGGCGGGGCCCCGGCAGGGGTGGGCCTGGGCAGGGCGCCGAGGTCGGGCCCCAGCCGGGGGCGGTGCCCCAGCAGGGAGCGGCGGGGGCCCCGGCAGACGTGGTGCCCCGGCAGGGAGGCGGTGCCCCGGCAGAGGCGGTGCCCCGGCAAGGGCCGGTGCTCCAGGCGGGCTCGGCCGGGCCCGGCAAGGGGCGGTGCCCCGGCGGTCCGGAGCAACCACCCGGGGTCCGGGTCCGTCTTCTCCCGCGGGGGCTGTCGGCCCCACAGGGGAGGACCGCCCGGCATGGAACAACTGCACCCACGGGACCCGCACCGCATCGGCCCGTACCGCCTGCTGTCCCGGCTCGGCGCCGGAGGCATGGGCCAGGTGTACCTGGCCCGTTCCGACCGCGGCCGCTCCGTCGCCGTCAAGCTGGTCCACCACGACCTCGCCGCCCGCGAGGAGTTCCGCGTCCGCTTCCGCCAGGAGGTCGCCGCGGCCCGGCGCGTCGCCGGCGAGTGGACCGCCCCCGTCCTCGAGGCCGACACCGAGGCCGAGATCCCCTGGTTCGCCACCGGCTACGTGGCCGGGCCGAGCCTGCGCCAGGTCGTGGCCCGGGACTTCGGTCCGCTGCCGGGCCGCTCCGTACGCATCCTGGCCGCGGGACTCGCGTACGCCCTCCAGGACATCCACCGCGCGGGCCTCGTCCACCGCGACCTGAAGCCCTCGAACGTCCTGATCACCCTCGACGGCCCCCGCGTCATCGACTTCGGCATCGCCCGCGCCCCCGCCGAGCCCGACCTGGGCCTGACCCGGCCCGGTGAACTCATCGGCTCGCCCGGCTTCATGGCTCCCGAACAGGCTCGCGGCGAGCCCGCGACCGCCGCCTGCGACGTGTTCTGCCTCGGCGCGGTCCTGGCGTACGCGGCCACCGGCCGGCTGCCCTTCGGCGACGCCGAACAGCCCGGCGGCGTCGCCGCGCTCCTGCTCCGCGGCACGGAAGCCGAAGCGGAACCGGGACCGGAACCGGACCTGGACGGCGTACCGCCCGAGCTGCGCGAGCTCGTACGGGACTGCCTGCGCGCGGACCCCGCGGCGCGGCCGGAGCCCGCCGAGGTGCTGGCCCGGGTCGGCGCGGGGGACACCGTGGCCGAGGGCAAGGCCCTGGAACCGTGGCTTCCGGCGCTGCTGGTGGCGCAGCTCGGGCGGCACGCCGTACAGCTGTTGGACCGCGAGGACGCGGGCCCGGACCACGTACCTCCCGTACTGCCCGTACCGTCCGTACCTCTCGTGGAGCCCGTGCCTCCCGTGGCGCCCGAACCACCCGTACCTCCGGCACCTCCCGCGGCGCCCCCCTCTCCCACACCTCCGGCCCCGCCCGTGGCACCGCCGGCGCCCCTCGTTCCGCCGCCCGTGGTCCCACCGGCGGCCGCGACCGCGACCGGGCCCGGCCACCCCTTCTACCCGGCCCGCGCCCACGGAGAAGCGGAGCGTGCGGACCGCCCCCGGACCGCGTCCACCGTCTTCCTCCTCGCGGTGGCCGTGGTCGTCGCCGTCGCTGCGGGCGGCACGGTGTACGCGGTGATGAACGGCCCGGCGGACCCCGTACGGCCGGGCGGCGGTCACGCCTCGGCCACCGGCACGGCACCGGGCACCCCGGGCACCGGCCCCGCCGGAACCCCGGCTCCACCCCCGCCGCCCGCCGCGCTCCCCGAGGCCTACCTCGGCACCTGGCGGGCCACCACCGGCACGCAGACCTGGCAGCTCACCCTCACCCACGGCGTGGTCGGCGAGCCGGTGATGACCCTCAGCGTCCGGAGCCCCGAGTTCACCTGCGCCTGGAAGGCCCCGCTGCGCGCCGCCCCCGACCCGGTGGAGCTCGACGCCTCCACCGTCACCTCCGGCGCCCCGCCGACCTGCAGTCCCGGCAACTGGAGCCGGCTGCGCCTGCTGCCCGACGGCACCCTCCAGCGGGAGCTGGCGGGCGCTCCCGGCGCCCCGCTCACCTATCGCAAACAGTGACCCGGGCCGTTTGTGTCGAAGTCAATAAGCCTGCAAGCAAAGCTTGTTACGCGTGACGGGCCCGTCGGACACTGCCGCACATGGAGCCGTTGAAGGTAGTGGCACAACTGTGGGAGCGGATCGAGGCACGCGACTGGGACGGCGTGGCCGGGCTGATCGCCGAGGACGCCGTCATCGAATGGCCGGTGAGCGGTGAACGCATCGTGGGACGCGCCAACTTCATCGCCGTGAACAGCGACGACGGCTACTCGGACGAGAGGTCCGTGGAGCTCCTGCGCATCCTGGCGGACGGGGACCTCGTCGTCACCGAGGTGGAGATGCCCCAGGACCACGTCCTCTACCGGGCGGTCTCCCTGTGGACGGTGCGGGACGGGGAGGTCGTCGCGGCGAGGGAGTACTGGACCAGCCCCGGCCAGGACCCGGCACCCCGCTGGCGGGCCGGCTACGTCGAATCCCTGCTGGCCGACTGAACCCCCTCCCCCTCTGCCCCCTTGCGCGGGCCGCAGGCCATCGGCCCTCTCAGGTACCCCCTGTCATACCTGAGAGCTACTCGGGAACACAGCTCCCCAGCGTGACGCCGACCACGGACCGCGATTTCTAACTTCGGAGGCAGAGAAGAGCGCTGACGGCTCTTCCGGCGACCGAGGGAAGAGCCATGACGACGGGGACGACGGAAACGGCGGGAACAGCAGGAGCGGCAGGAGCGGCAGGAGCGGCAGGAGCGGCAGGAACGACGCGACCGGCAGGAGCGGCGGAAACGGCGCAGACCACGCCGCCTACGACGGGGACCTCCGAAGCCCGGGGTTCCCGTGGGCAGCGGGCGGGGTCCGGCAGCGGCCGCCTGCGCCGCACCCTGCTGGCCTCCGTCGTCGCCGCGGCCGTCGCCCTCCCCGTGTCCGCCGCCGCCTCCCCCGACGTCCCCGCCCCCGCGGCCACGACGTTCGCCGAGGGCACCGGCGCCCCCGCTCGGTACGCCGCCAACCGCGCCGCCATCGCCGAGGCGGCCCGGATGGCCGAGGACGCCGGCCGGACCGGCCGCGCCGGCAGGCTCCGCGCCATGGAGGCGGCCGGCACGGCGCAGTTCCTCGCCTTCGACGGAGGTGGGAAGGGCCGGGCCGTCGAGGTGTTCGGCGACCTGGAGAGCGCCGACCGGGTCACCGTCCTGGTGCCCGGCTCCGACACCACCCTGGACACCTACCAGCGGTTCCGTGCCGGGGCCGTCGCCCTCCAGCAGCGCCTCCAGGCCGAGCACCCGCGCTCCGCCGTGGTCGCCTGGCTCGGGTACGACACCCCCGGCACGATCAGCACGACCGTCCTGACCGCCGACCGCGCGGAGCAGGCCGCCGCCGAACTGGGGCCCTTCCTGCACCGGTTGCGGGACCTGGCCGCACCCGGCGCCCGCCTCTCCCTCCTCTGCCACTCCTACGGCTCCGTGGTCTGCGCCCGGACCGCGACCGGCTCCACGGTGAGCGACATGGTCTTCTACGGCAGCCCGGGCACGGCGTCCGGCTCCGCCGATGAGCTGGCGACCGGCGCCCGCGTCTGGGCCGGGCGGGGCAGCGGCGACTGGATAGCCAAGGTCCCGCACGTCCGGCTCGGCGGCATCGGCCTGGGCGCCGACCCCGTCGACCCCGCCTTCGGAGCCCGGGCCTTCGCCGCCGGCACCGCCGGGCACAGCGACTACCTCAAGCCCGGCACCGAGTCCCTCGACAGCCTGGCCGCGATCGTCCTCGGCACCACGAGCGACCCGGAGGCCCCCCGTGCCTGAGCTCCGCGCCCGCTGGTCCGCCCTCGCGGACCGCATCGACTCGGCCACCCCGGGCGGCCGCGACCGGTCCGTGGACGCCCTGCGGGCCTTCGCGATCCTCGGCGTGGTGCTCGGCCACTGGCTGGTCACCGCCCTGACCACCGCCGACGGCGGCCTGAGCGGCACCAGCCCGCTGGCGCACATGCCCTGGCTGGCGCCGGTGACCTGGGTGTTCCAGACCTTGGCCGTGTTCTTCCTGGTCGGCGGGCACGTCGCCGCCCAGGGGTACGCGTCGGCGCGGGCCCGGGGCGATTCGTACGGCACCTGGCTGGGGCAGCGGATGGGCCGGCTGTTCCGTCCGGTCGCCGCCGTCCTCACCCTGTGGACGGTCGTGGCGGGCGGGATGCTGATCGGCGGAGCGGAGCTGAACACCGTGCGGACGCTGGTCAAGCTGGTCCTCTCCCCGCTCTGGTTCCTCCTCGTCTTCGCCGCGCTCACCGCCGCGACCCCGCTCGTGAGCCGCCTCAGCCCGCTGTGGCCCCTTGCCGTGGTCGCGGGCGTCGACGTGTGGCGCTTCGCCCTCGGCGGGCCCGAGTGGATCGGCTGGGTCAATGTGGCCGCCGGCTGGCTCGTCCCCTTCACCCTGGGCGCCGCCTGGTCCCGCGGGACCTTCGCCCGGCGCGGACCGGCCCTCCTGCTGCTCGGCGCGGGCTCCGTCGCCACCGCCGCGCTGGTCCTGTGGGGCGGGTACCCGGCCTCCATGGTGGGTGTCCCCGGGGCGCAGGTGTCGAACCTGAACCCGCCGACGCTCGCCGCGGTGGCCTTCGGCCTGGCCCAGTGCGGGCTGGCGCTGGCGCTGCGCGAGCCGCTGGCCCGGGCCATGCGACGGCCGACGGCCTGGGCAAAGGTGGCGCTGGTGAACCTGTCCGCGATGACGGTCTTCCTCTGGCACCAGACCGCGATGATGGCCGTCACCGCCCTCGGGCTGCTCGCCCCTGGCGACCTGCCCGGGCTGCACACCGTGCCCGACTCCGGGGCCTGGATCGTCGCCCGGCTGCTGTGGCTGCCGGTGTTCGCCGCCGCGCTGACGCTCTGCTGGGCCGCGTTCCGTACGTACGAACAGGGCCGGCGCGCGGAGCCCTCCCGTACGACCGCGGGCTCGCCCGTGCCGCCCCGGCCCCGGCCGGCTCCCGCCCCGGAGATCACCCGTGTCTAGCCTTGAGCCCATGAACGAGCAGAGCGGACTCCCTGGCCAGGCCCCCGAGAGCCGGGGCAGGGTGCTGCGGGACACCGCTCGGGAGCTGCTGACCCTGCGCCGGGATCCGCTTCCCCGGATGTCCCGGCCTCGGTGGCTGGCCCGGCTGCCGCACGTCGTCGTCGCCTACGCCGCCGCGTTCTTCGGCTTCCTCACCGCGGAACAGCTCGGCGACCACTACCACGTCAGCGGCGCGGTCATCTGGGCGCCGGCGGCGCTGACGGGGGTGTCCATCGTGCTCGCGATGTTCCGCCCGATCGCCGCATGGTGGCTCGCCCTGCTCGCGGCGGGCCTCGGTGCCTGGGAGATGCACGGCCCCGTCGGCCAGGGACAGACCTGGCCCTGGACTCCCGGCGGCATCTTCGCCTTCGCCATAGTGATCCTTCTGGTGGCCCTGCGGGTACCGCCGCGGGTCACCGTCGCGGTCGTCTCCGTCTCCCTCACCTGCACCGGCCTGGCCGAGGCACTGCTCCGGCCGGAGCACAGCACCAGCACCGTGACCGGCGGCGCCCTCCTCTTCGGGTTCGCCGGGCTGCTCGGCTATGCGCTGCGCGCCCTGCGGCTGGCCCGCGGCGAGCTGGTCGAGCAGGAGACCCTGACCGAGGAGGAGCGGGCCCGGCGCACCCTGCTGGAGGAGCGCAGCCGGATCGCCCGCGAACTGCACGACGTGGTCGCCCATCACATGTCGGTCATCTCCATCCAGGCGCAGGTCGCCCCGCATCTCGTGGAGAACCCGTCCGAGGAGCTGATGGAGAACCTGGCGGGCATCCGGGCCAACGCGCTGGAGGCCCTGACGGAACTGCGCCGGGTGCTGGGCGTGCTGCGATCGGAGCAGCCGGATGATCCCGCGGCGGCCCCGCAGCATCCGCAGCCCACCCTCGCCGAGCTGGACGGCCTCGTGGAGAACGTGCGGGGGGCCGGGCTGGCGGTCACCACCGCGATCGCCGGTATCCGGCGGCCGCTGACCCCGGGCGTGGAGCTGACCGCGTACCGGATCGTCCAGGAGGCGCTGAGCAACTGCCTGCGCCATGCGCCTGGTTCCCGGGTGGAGGTCGGTCTCGCCTACGGGCCGCGGGACCTGCACCTGTGCGTCGCCAACACCCCGCCGACCCGCCCGGCCGCACCCTCGCAGGGCGCCGGACACGGGCTGCTGGGGATGCGGGAGCGAGCGGGCATGCTGGGGGGCGAGCTGGCCGCCGGCCCGCGCCCCGACGGCGGGTACGAGGTGAGCGCCGTGCTCCCCATGGATCCGCCGGTGCCGACCCGCGGTTCCTCCACCGAGCTGAAGAAGGACTGATGAGCGCCAGCGCCACCCCCATCAAAGTCATGATCGTCGACGACCAGATGATGGTCCGGCAGGGCTTCACCGTGCTCCTCAACGCCCAGCCCGACATAGAGGTGGTCGGCCAGGCGGTGGACGGGGCCGACGCCGTGGCGAAGGTGGCCGAACTGGATCCGGACGTGGTCCTGATGGACATCCGCATGCCGGGGATGGGCGGCATCGAGGCCACGTCCGTGATCACGGCCGCTCCCGGCGCGGCCGTGAAGGTGCTGGTGCTGACCACCTTCGACCTGGACGAGTACGTGTACGAGGCGCTGCGCGCCGGAGCCTCCGGCTTCCTCCTCAAGGACGCGTCGGCCGACCAGCTCGCGGAGGCCGTGCGGGTGGTGGCGGCCGGGGAGGCGCTGCTCTCGCCGAACATCACCAAGCGGCTGATCACGGAGTTCTCGCGGATGGGCGCTCCGCGCGCGCCCTCGCGTGCGCGGATCGACGAGCTGACCGAGCGGGAGACCGAGGTGCTGTCGCTGATCGCCCAGGGCCTGTCGAACGCGGAGATCTCGGAACACCTGGTGCTGGCCGAGCAGACGGTGAAGACCCATGTGAGCCGGATCCTGGTGAAGCTGGGCCTGCGGGACCGCACGCAGGCCGCGGTGTTCGCGTACGAGACGGGTCTGATCCGCCCGACGGGCTACTGATCCCACCCGGGTAGTACTTGAGGGGGACCCCGGGAAATCCCCATCAGCGGCGACGCGGGTGAGGGGGTGGCGGACCTACGGTTCTGTGTATGACCGAGACCACCACCGGGGGGACAGCCCGGCCGCCCGAGTTCCGCATCGCCTCGGGCTTCCTCCGGGACCTCCGCGACGACCTGATCACCGATGCCTTCGCCTACCGGCCGCTGCCACCGGTCCGGCCGGCCGGGCGGATAGCCCGGTGGCTTCCCGGAGCGGCCCGGCCGCAGGCGGGGTACTACCCGCACTTCGTGGTGGTCCTGCTGGCCCTGATCACGCTGTTCTTCGGCATGACGATCAGCGAGGGCGCCCCCCACGGTCTGGCCCTGCTGCTGGCGTTGATGGCCGCGGCGCCCGTGCTGATGACCCTGGTGCGGCCGGTGGGGGCGTTCTGGGTCATGCTGGCGGTGACGCTGCCGCCGGCCATGGTGCAGAGCTCGGGCATGAACTGGCCCTGGGTGCCGAGCACGTTCGTGGCCCATCTCGCCGTGGTGACCATCGTGGCGATGCGGAGCAGGCCCCGGGTCGCCGCGTGGATGTGGCTGATCACCGTGGTGGCCGGGACGGTGCTGCCGGTCCTGATCGGCCGGTCCGTCGAGCTCGCCCCCATGGCCTTCCTGTCGGCGGTGATCCTGCTGGTGGTCACGGTGCGCAACACGCGCAAGGAGGCGCGGCAGGAGGTCACGGCCCAGCAGGAGGTCACGGCCGTCGAGCGGGACAGGCGGACGCTGCTGGAGGAGCGGACCACGATCGCGCGGGAGCTGCACGACGTGGTGGCGCACCACATGTCGGTGGTCGCGATCCAGGCGGAGGCGGCCCCGTACCGGGTGAAGAATCCGCCGCCGGAGCTGGAGGCCGCGTTCGTCACCATCCGGGAGAACGCGGTGGCGGCCCTGACGGAACTGCGGCGGGTGCTGGGAGTGGTGCGCTCCTCGGACTACGAGGCCCCGGACGCCCCCCAGCCGACGCTGGCCTCGCTGGACGTGCTGCTGGCCAATGTGCGCGAGGCCGGGCTGCGGGTGGACAAGACGATCACTGGAGCGGTGCGGGAGCTGCCGCAGGGCGTGGAGCTGTCGGCGTACCGGATCGTCCAGGAGGCGCTGAGCAATACGCTGCGGCACGCGCCGGGCGCCTCGGCCGGGGTGGAGGTGTCGTACGTACTCGGCGGCCTGGGCATACGCGTCGTCAACGAGCCGGCGACGGGGGACGTGCGGCCCTCGGCGGGGGCCGGGCACGGGATCACCGGCATGCGGGAGCGGGTGGCCATGCTGGAGGGTGAGATGACGGCCGGGGAGACGGCGGCGGGAGGGTACGAGGTGGCGGTGTTCATACCGGTGCCCAGCCGTCCGGAGCCGGCGGCCGAAGGAGGGCCGGCATGACGATCAGAGTGCTGATCGTCGACGACCAGATGATGGTCCGGGAGGGCTTCTCCGTCCTGCTGAACGCCATGGACGGCATCGAGGTGGTGGGCGAGGCGGTCGACGGCCGTGCGGCCATCGCCCAGGTGGCGGCGCTGCGGCCGGACGTGGTGCTGATGGACATCCGGATGCCGGAGATGAACGGGCTGGAGGCGACGCGGGAGATCGTGGCCGCCGACACGGACGCGAAGGTGCTGGTCCTGACGACCTTCGACCTCGACGAGTACGTGTACCAGGCGCTGCGGGCCGGGGCCTCCGGGTTCCTGCTCAAGGACGCTTCGGCCCGTCAGCTCGCGGATGGGGTACGGGTGGTGGCGGCCGGGGACGCGCTGCTGGCGCCCTCGGTGACCAAGCGGCTGATCGCGGAGTTCTCCAAGCTGTCCGGGACGCCGAGGCCGGCCGACCCGGCGGCGGTGGGGGAGTTGACGGAGCGGGAGACGGAGGTGCTGGTGCTGATCGCGCAAGGGCTGTCCAACGCGGAGATAGCCGACCGGCTGATCGTCGCCGAGTCCACGATCAAGACCCATGTGAGCCGGATCCTGGTGAAGCTGGGCCTGCGGGACCGCACGCAGGCCGCGGTGTTCGCCTACGAGACCCGCCTGGTGACCCCGGCCTGAACGCCGGCCTGGACCCCGGTCCGAAACCCGGCCTGAACCCCCGCTTGATCGCCCGGGCAAGGCCTACAGTGCCGGGATGGGCTTTGATCCGTGGGATGCCGCGTTCGTCGCCGATCCGTATCCGGCGTACCGGGAGTTGCGCGAGCAGGGGCGGGCCGTGTGGTGGGAGGCCACCGGGCAGTGGCTCGTACCGCACTACGCCGACGTGAGCGCGCTGCTGCGGGACCGGCGGCTGGGGCGGACCTATCTGCACCGGTTCTCGCACGAGGAGTTCGGGCGCGAGGCCCCGCCGGCGGAGCACGAGCCCTTCCACGTGCTCAACGGCAACGGCCTGTTGGACCTGGAGGATCCCGCGCACGCGCGGGTGCGGCGCCTGGTGGCGAAGGCCTTCACCCCCCGGACGGTGGAACGGCTGGTACCGGCAGTGGAGCGGCTGGCCCGGCAGCTGGCGGGGCGGCTGCTCGCGGACGGCGGCGGGGATCTGCTGACCGTCGTCGCCGAGCCGCTGCCGGTGGCCGTGATCGCGGAGCTGCTCGGGGTGCCGGAGGCGGACCGGAGCCTGCTGCGGCCCTGGTCGGCCGATATCTGCGGGATGTTCGAACTCCGGCCGGACGAGGAGACGGCGCGGCGCGCGGTACGGGCGAGCGTCGAGTTCAGCGCCTACCTGCGCGGGCTGATCACCGAACGGCGCACGCGCCCCGGGGAGGATCTGATCTCCGCGCTGATCGCCGCCCACGACGAGGAGGGCAGGCTCAGCGAGCAGGAGATGATCTCCACCTGCGTCCTCCTGCTGAACGCCGGGCACGAGGCCACCGTCAACACCACCGTCAACGGATGGTGGGCGCTGTTCCGCAATCCCGGGCAGCTCGCGGGCCTGCGCGCGCACCCCGGACCGCCGAGTTCCGAAAAGTTGTCCACAGCTGTGGATGAACTCATGCGGTACGACACACCTCTGCAGATGTTCGAGCGCTGGGTGCTCGACGACATCCGGATCGGGGACACGCTCATCCCGCGCGGAGCGGAGGTCGCACTGCTCTTCGGGTCCGCCAACCGGGACCCCGCACGCTTCGCGGACCCCGACACCCTGGACCTCCTGCGGGCCGACAATCCGCATCTGAGCTTCGGGGCCGGAATCCACTACTGCCTGGGGGCTCCGCTGGCCCGGCGGGAGCTGGAGGCCTCCTTCGGCGCGCTGCTGGCGGACGGGTTCCCGCCGCTGCGGCTCGTCGAGGAGCCGCAGCGGCGGGAGGGGTACGTCATCCGGGGGCTGGAGCAATTGCTGGTGCAGTTCTAGGCCCTGTCCGGGCGATCTTCGCGGATCGCCCGGACAGGACCCGACGAGCGGGTCACGCCACCATGTCGCGGCGGCGCAGGGCGCCGAGGCCCGCGGCCGTCATCGCCACCGCCAGCGCCGTCAAGGTCAGCGGCGGGGCCCACGTCAGGGCCTCGGCCCCCGGCAGTTTCGGCAGGTGGGCGAAGGGCGAGAGGTTCATGACGGCCTGCGGGAGCTCCAGCGCCGGCCCGACCCAGCCCAGGGCCAGCGAGGTCCCGGCCACCGCCCAGGCGGCCACCGCGTACCTGGGGGCCGCGCCGTACAGCAGGACGGCTACGGCCCCGATCACCCAGACCGCCGGGAGCTGCGCGAGGGTGGCGCCGACGGCCTCGCCGGTGCCCGCGGCGGACCGCCCGTGCCCGATCCCCAGGCCCAGCCCCCCGAGCAGCAGGATCAGCGCCGCGCCGCCGAAGGCCACGGCGAGGTGGCCGCCGGCCCAGCGCAGCCGGCCGACGGCGTTCGCCAGCAGCGGTTCGGCGCGCTGGCCCGACTCCTCTCCGCCGAGCCGCAGCACCGCCGAGACGATGTACAGGGCGGCGACCAGGCCGAGCATCCCGGCCATCGTGGCGAGGAAGGCGTCGGTCATCCCGCTCCGGCCGCCCATCCGCTCGATGATCTCGCGGGTCCGCTCGTTGTCGCCGACCAGTTCGGTGGCCCCGTCCGTCATCCCGCCGAAGACCGCACCGGCGGCGAGGAAGCCCAGGCTCCAGCCGATCAGGCTGCCGCGCTGGAGCCGCCAGGCCAGCGCCCCGGCCGTGCCGAGCCGGCCCCGCGCCGGACCGGGCCGGGCGGGCAGGAAGCTCATGCCCACGTCGCGGCGCCCGGCCAGCGCGTACGCCGCCGCCACCTGCGCGGTCGCGGCCGCGGCGAACAGGGCGAACACCCACCAGCGTTCGGCGGCGAAGGCCCGTACGTGCTCCAGCCAGCCCAGCGGCGAGATCCAGGTCAGCGCCGACGAGCCGGTCCGCGAGCCCGCGTCGCCCGCCGCGCGCAGGACGAAGGCCGCGCCGACCGCCGCCCCGGTGAGGCCCTTCGCGAGCCGTGCGCTCTCGGTGAGCTGGGCCGCCACGGCCGCCAGCCCCGCGAAGATCATCCCGGTGGCGCCGAGGGCGAGCCCGAGGGCCGCCGCGCCACTCGCACCCTGCCCGGCGAGGCCGGCGGTCACCACCAGCGCGACGAGCCCGTTCGCCACGAGGGCGGCCAGGAGCGCGGCCGTCAGCGGGGCCTGACGGCCCACCATCGCGGCGGAGAGCATCTCCTGACGGCCCGTCTCCTCCTCCTCGCGGGTGTGCCGGACCACGATGACCAGGCTCATCACCCCGGCGAGCAGTCCGGCGAAGACGCCGCCGCGCCAGGCGGCCAGGGCGCCGACCGAGTCCCCGAAGAGCGGCCCGTACAGGGCGCGCAGGGAGCCGTTGGCGCCCATGGCGGCGAACAGCCGGGCCCGGTCGGCGGGCGTGGCGTACACGGATTCGAGGGAGGCGGGCATGCTGAGCACCAGCAGCGACACGACCATGATCCAGACCGGTGTCATCACGCGGTCGCGGCGCAGGGCCAGCCTCAGCAGCGCGCCCGTCCCGGCCAGTCGGTCCTTCATCGCGAGGCACCTTCCGCGTCCGCGTAGTGCCGCAGGAACAGCTCTTCGAGGGTGGGCGGGGTCGAGGTCAGCGACCGGATCCCGGAGTCGGTGAGGGCGCGCAGTACGGCGTCCAGTTTGTCGGTGTCGGCCTGCAGGCGGATCCTCAGCCCTTGCACGTCCACGTCGTACACGCCGGGCAGGTGCGCGATGCCGTTGGGCGGGCCGGCGAGCTCGGCGCTGATCGACGTACGGGTCAGGTGCCGCAGTCCGGCGAGGGTTCCGGTCTCCACCGTGCGCCCCTTGCGGATGATGCTGACGCGGTCGCAGAGGGCCTCGACCTCGCTGAGGATGTGCGAGCTGAGCAGGACGGTGCGTCCGGCGGCGCGGGCCTCGGCGACGCAGGACCGGAAGACCCCTTCCATCAGGGGGTCGAGGCCGGAGGTGGGCTCGTCGAGGATGAGCAGCTCGGCGTCGGAGGAGAAGGCGGCGACGAGGGCGACCTTCTGCCGGTTGCCCTTGGAGTACGTACGCCCCTTCTTGGTCGGGTCGAGTTCGAAGCGTTCGACCAGCTCGGCGCGGCGGGCCCGGTCGAGGCCACCGCGGAGCCGTCCGTAGAGGTCGATGACCTCGCCGCCGGAGAGGTTGCGCCACAGCGTGACGTCGCCGGGCACGTAGGCGATGCGGCGGTGGAGGGCCACGGCGTCGGCCCAGGGGTCGCCGCCGAGCAGTTCGGCGGTGCCGGAGTCGGCGCGCAGCAGGCCCAGCAGGACCCGGATCGTCGTGGACTTGCCGGCGCCGTTGGGGCCGAGGAATCCGTGGACCTCGCCGGTGGCGACCGTGAGGTCGAGTCCGTCCAGTGCGTGGGTGGCGCCGAACGCCTTGTGGAGTCCGGCCACGCTGATTGCCTTCGTCATGGCTCCGAACGTACGCTTCTTTCACAAATTTGTGAAGTTAACGAATCGTATAAAGTGGGGAGGGTGGCGGACGACATGGCGGTACGGAACGAGGAAGCGGTCTCCCGCTTCGTGGAGCGGTTCGCCGCGCAGCTGACCGAGGCGGGGATGCAGCGCATGGCGTCGCGGGTCTTCGCCCAGCTGATGGCGACCGACGGGGGCGCGATGACCTCCGCGGAACTGAGCGAGGCCCTGCGGATCAGCCCCGCGGCGGTCTCGGGAGCCGTGTCCTACCTGACCCAGGTCAGCATGGTCAGCCGTGAGCGCGAGCCGGGCTCCCGCCGCGACCGGTACGTCCTGCACAACGAGCTCTGGTACGAGACCTTCACCCGGCGGGACCAGGTGCTCACCATGTGGGAGAAGACCCTGCGCGAGGGGGCGGCGAGCCTCGGCGCCGACTCCCCCGCCGGAGCCAGGGTCGCCGAGACGGCGGCGTTCTTCGAGTTCCTCCAGGGCGAGATGCTGGGGCTCCTGGACCGCTGGCGGATCCACAGGGCGACCCTGGACCTCGGCTAGCTCCTAGGCCCTGTCCGGGCGATCTTCGCGGGCCCGCGCCGCCTGGCACGGCGCCTCGCCGCGTTGTCGGACCGCGCGAGTACGGCCGAGTACGAGCTGCGATCCTCCGCCTTGCGATGCACCGCACCAGACGACGCGGGCTGATCCACGAAGATCGCCCGGACAGGACCTAGTGCTGTGACCGGGGAGCGGCCAGGCAGCGGCGGCAGAGGGGGCTGCGCAGTGGCCGGGCGCGGCCCAGGCGGCCGACGGCCGGAGCGCGGACGACGGCGCCCCGCACCCCGCCACCGTGGAGCGGGAGCCCGGCGGGGGTGGGGCGGGGACGCGCAGGAGAGTCCCCGCAGGACGAGCGCGCAACCCAGGCCGCACCTCACGCAGCCGGACCCAAGTGCGCGAGCCGAGGAGACACTCCGGAGCGTCCCCGCCCCACCCCCGCCCCCGCCGAGCCCCCTGCACCTCGCACAGCCCTCGCACCCCGTCCCGCGATCCCTCACACCCTGCACGCCCCGCACACCCGACACGCCCCGCCCACGGGCACGCCCCGCACACCCGACACGCCCCGCCCACGGGCACACCCCGCGCGTCACCGCACACCCCGCACGCCCCCGTCACCGCACAGCGCGAGCGTCACCGCACAGCGCGAGCGTCACCGCGGCAGCGCGAGCGTCACCGCGGCAGCGCGAGCGTCACCGCGGCAGCGCGAGCGTCACCGCGGCAGCGTGAGCGTCCACGCCCCCGGGCGCAGGGTCCACGTACGGCGCCGGACCGGGCCGGTCATCGCGGCGTCGGCGCGGTAGCGGAAGTCCGTGCCCGAGACCGTCACCGTCCTCGCCCGGGCCCGGACGGCCGCACCCGCGCCGCCGCCCGTCCGCACCACGACCTCGGCCAGACCGCCACCTTCCCGCGTGGTCACCGAGACGTCCTCCACCGGCCGGTCCACGTCCGCCAGCACCACCCCGTCGGCCTCCACCCGCAGCCGGTGGCCCGCGCCCCCCGGCCCCGGCGGGCGGACGAGCGTACGGACCAGCGAGCGGTACGCGCTCCACACCGACGGCCCCGGCCGCCCGTCCGGCCGCCCCGCCCCCCGCAGCGGCGGGATCCGCACCGCCCCCAGCACGACCCCGTCGCTGTCGTCCACCAGCAGGTCGCACACGCGGACCGACCCGTCGAGCACCGCCCGCGCCGCCGAGACCGCCGACAGCGGCACGCCCAGGGACCGCGCCAGCCCCAGCGCGCCCGCGGACCCGACCGGGACCAGCGACAGGGGCCCCTCGCCCAGCCCCCGCTCCCGGTGCAGCAGCCCCACGGCGCGCACCAGAGCCCGGTCGTCACCCACGATCACCGGCCGCCGATGACCCCGGCGGGCGAGGGCCCGCGCGAATTCCTCCTGCGAGTCCGGGAGGCAGATTTTCGCCGCCGCTCCCGCTGACAACACATCCTTCGCGATCCGCACGGACTCGCCGTCAAGACGGCGGGCGACCGGGTCGACGAGCACGAGAAGGCCGCCTACCGGCGCGCCCGCATGGCTCATGGTGGGCTCTGGAGCCGACACCTCGGTCCTTCCTCGGGTAGCATCTTTGTGCAAGAGGCCCTTGCGCTATTGCGCCAGGGCCTTCGTCTATTCCGGGGTACCGGTCCGACGGCTCAGCCTGCGGTGTACATCGTCGTACGCCCCCTGACCTTGGACATGCCCCATCCGGAAGAGGTGTACGCCTGTGCCCGCTCTTGTGCTGCTCGGAGCTCAGTGGGGTGACGAGGGCAAGGGAAAGGCCACCGACCTGCTCGGTGGATCCGTTGACTATGTGGTGCGCTACCAGGGCGGCAACAACGCCGGCCACACGGTCGTCGTAGGCGACCAGAAGTACGCGCTGCACCTTCTCCCCTCCGGCATCCTCTCCCCCGGATGCACCCCGGTCATCGGTAACGGTGTCGTCGTCGACCCGGCCGTCCTGCTCTCCGAGCTGCGCGGTCTGAACGAGCGCGGCATCGACACCTCCAAGCTGCTCATCAGCGGCAACGCGCACCTGATCACGCCGTACAACGTCACCCTCGACAAGGTCGGCGAGCGCTTCCTCGGCAAGCGCAAGATCGGTACGACCGGCCGCGGCATCGGCCCGACCTACGCGGACAAGATCAACCGCATCGGCATCCGCGTCCAGGACCTCTACGACGAGTCGATCCTCACCCAGAAGGTCGAAGCGGCGCTGGAGGGCAAGAACCAGCTCCTCGCGAAGCTGTACAACCGCCGCGCGATCGACGCCGCCGCGATCGTGGAGGAGATGCTCCAGTACGCGGAGCAGATCAAGCCGTACGTCGCCGACACCACCCTGATCCTCAACAACGCGCTGGACGAGGACAAGGTCGTGCTCTTCGAGGGCGGCCAGGGCACCCTGCTCGACGTCGACCACGGCACGTACCCCTTCGTCACCTCCTCGAACCCGACCGCGGGCGGCGCCTGCACCGGTACCGGGGTCGGCCCGACGAAGATCAGCCGCGTGATCGGCATCCTGAAGGCCTACACCACGCGTGTGGGTGCGGGTCCGTTCCCGACCGAGCTGTTCGACCAGGACGGCGAGGACCTGCGCCGCATCGGCGGCGAGCGCGGTGTGACCACCGGCCGTGACCGCCGCTGCGGCTGGTTCGACGCGCCGATCGCGCGCTACGCCACCCGCGTGAACGGTCTGACCGACTTCTTCCTCACCAAGCTGGACGTGCTGACCGGCTGGGAGCAGATCCCGGTGTGCGTCGCGTACGAGATCGACGGCAAGCGCGTCGAGGAGCTCCCGTACTCGCAGACCGACTTCCACCACGCGAAGCCGATCTACGAATACCTCCCCGGCTGGTCGGAGGACATCACCAAGGCGAAGACCTTCGAGGACCTTCCGGCGAACGCCCAGGCGTACGTCAAGGCCCTCGAGGAGATGTCGGGCGCCCCGATCTCCGCGATCGGCGTCGGTCCCGGCCGCACCGAGACGATCGAGATCAACTCGTTCCTGTAGGACCCGCGGTACCTACCGGTGGGGCGGCGTCTTCTCGCTGGTCTCTGCGGCCACCCCCAGCTCAAGGAGCAAGTCCTCTCACCAGTGATGGCCCCCCTTCTCCCGAAGT